>NZ_CP046508.1:2393000-2707000 GCF_017161115.1 Variovorax sp. RKNM96
CGCTATCCCATCATCTACGTGCGTGGCTACGCCATGACCGAATCCGAGCGCGACGAGACCGCGGCCGACCCGTTCTGCGGCTTCAACATCGGCTCCACGGTCTACCGGGCCACGGTCAAGAAGGACGCGCCCGCGCAGAAGTTCGTCTTCGAGTCGCCGGTGGTGCGCCTGCTGGCCGACTTCCAGTACCAGAGCGTCTACCAGAACGGCCTGGACATCCTCGATGACGACTGGAAACCTTCGCCCGACGAGACCGGCAAGGACGTGGACGGCATCCCCTCGGCCTCGGTCATCATCTACCGCTACTACGACACCGGCTCGGAGCTCCTGGGCGATGGCAAGTCGCGCAACATCAAGTTCTACGCGCAGGGCCTGAGCAAGCTGATCCTGCGGGTGCGCGACCTCGTGGGGCAGCGCGAAGGGGCCGCCGCTGCAGCCGACTTCCGCTGCTACCTGGTGGCGCATTCGATGGGCGGGCTGGTGGTGCGCGCCTTCCTGCAGAACCCGGCGCTGGGCGATGCCGCCGCGCGGGCCTGCGTCGACAAGGTGTTCACCTATGCCACGCCGCACAACGGCATCGACATGGGCGGCGTCAACATCCCGGCCTGGCTCACGGCCAACGAGATGAACACCTTCAACCGCGAGAAGATGTCCGAGTTCCTTGCCACGCCGGCCATCGACGGCCGCATGGACTACCTGCCGGCCACCGCCTTCCCGGCCGAGCGCTTCTTCTGCATGGTCGGCTCCAACCGCGGCGACTACGAAACCGCCAAGGGGCTCTCGCGCATGTTCGCGGGCCACGGCAGCGACGGGCTGGTGCGCATCGAGAACGCCTCGCTCTGGTCCATCGACGCCAACAAGAAGACGCAGCCCGTGGCCACCGCCTACGCCTTTCGTTCTCACTCGGGCTATTTCGGCATCGTCAACTCCGAGGAGGCCTATCAGAACCTCGTGCGCTTTCTCTTCGGGGATGTGCGGGTCGACCTCTGGTTCGACGTCGACGGCGTGACCCTGCCGCTCGACCTGCCCAAGGACGCCGACATCGATGCGCTCTACCAGGTCGAGCTGCTGGCCGCGCCGCGCGGCAAGCGCTGGTACCTGAGCCGCCGCGTGGCCGAGGAAGACTCGCCCGCCTGCCGCACGCACAAGGAACTGACCGATCCGAAGAAGCCCGAGCGGCGATCGATCTATCTCTCGACCGTGTTCCTGGCCAACAAGGCCCGCGTCAACCAGAACCGCCCGACGCTCGCCTACGCCATGACGCTGGGCGTGCGCGTGCCCGACTACCAGGTGAACAAGAAGTTCTGGCTCGACGGGCACTACGAAGGAAGCTCGCTCTTTCGCGACACGCTCGTCATCGAGATCGCGCCGCCCCAGGCCGACGACCCGGCGCAGAACTGGAACCTCAAGTACGGCTGGCAGACCGACACGGCGGGGCAGGCGTCACTGCCGATCAGCCCGAAGCAACTGGCCGGCGGCAAGCTGCAGTTCATCGTGCCGCTCTCCAGCCTCGGTGCCGCAGCGGCGGCGCCCGGCATCACCGGCAAGGTGCGGCTGGAGGTGAGCGCCTGGAGCTGAGAGGCCAGGGGGCGCAACGCGTGCGCATGGCCCCACAATCGCACCTCACATGCATTACCTCCTCTTCATCGGCGCGCTCATCTTCTTCGCGTTCATGACGCCGCTCAAGCTCGCGATCGCGGTCTGCGCGCTGGTGTTGTTCGTGACGGTGGTGGTGAAGATATCGGCGCAGGTCGTGTCGGGCGTGTCGCCGACCCTGGGCGAATCCTTCAGGTCGGTGTTCTATGCCTCGCTCTTCGTGGCGCTGGCCTTGCTGGCGTTCGTGAGTTTTTCCAGCGGAACCGGCATTCACCATGTCGAAGGGCTGCCCGCGATCGCGGTGATGGTGGGGCTGTTCGTGGCCTACACCCTCGGCTTCCAGATCGGCATCGGCACCTCGTTCGGTGCCAGTGCGGTCGTCGCCCTCATCTCCACGCTCCTGTCCGGCGCCATCCTCTGGTCGGTCAAGGGCATTGCCTTCTAGCACCATGAAAACTGCAGTTCTCGTCATCGATGTGCAGCGCGGCCTTTGCGACGATCCGCCGCGCCCGCACGAGGCGCTGGAAGTGATCGAGCGCATCAACGCGCTCACCGTGCGAGCCCGCGCCGCCGGCGCGCCGGTGGCTTTCATCCAGCACGAGAACGCGGTCGACCTGGAATTCGATTCCGAGCGCTGGCAGCTTGCCGATGCGCTGCAGGTCGATGCGGCCGACACCCGGATCCGCAAGACCACGCCCGACTCCTTCCTGCGCACGCCGCTCGAAGCGTGGCTGATGGGGCAGGGCGCGCGGCGCGTGGTGATCTGCGGCTACTCGTCGGAGTTCTGCGTGGACACCACCACCCGCCGCGCCGCCGCGCTCGGCTACGAAGTGATGCTCGCGGCCGATGCGCACACCTCGCACGACAAGCCGCATGCCACCGGCGCCTTCATCCGCGCGCACCACAACGCGACGCTGTCGGACATCACGAGCTTCGGTGTGCGCATCAGCGCGGTCGCGAGCGCGGAGATCGCGTTCACCGCGGCTTGAAGCCGGTTTCGACAAGGGCCTCGCAGACCTGTGCGATGTTCGATGCGTTGATGCCGGCGATGCAGATGCGGCCTGACGACACGACATACACGCCATGCCTGCTTCGCAGCCGCTCGATCTGCGCACCTGACAGTCCCGAATAACTGAACATCCCGCGCTGCCGCGTGAGGAACGAAAGATCGGCGTCCGGCAGTTCTCTCGTGAGCAAGGCATGCAACGAAGCGCGCACGCCCAGCATCCGCAGGCGCATGCCGTCCAGCTCGGCGCGCCATTGCGCATGCAATTGCACGTCTTGCAGCACGGTTGCGACGAGCATCGCGCCCTGCGCAGGCGGACACGAATAGCTGCGACGAACGATGACCTTGAGCTGGCCCAGGACCTTGGCCACTTCGAGGCCGGGCGCATGAATGCTCAGCGCCCCGACGCGCTCGCCATACAGCGAGAAGTTCTTCGAATACGAGCTCGCGACGAGGCACGGCATCTCGCGCCGCGCGCACTCGCGCACGGCCCACGCGTCGTCGTCCAGGCCTTCGGCGAAACCCTGGTAGGCCATGTCGAAGAAGGGCAGCAGCGCGCGCTGCGCAATCGCGTCCAGCAGTCGGCCCCATTCTTCGCGCGACGGGTCGATGCCGGTTGGGTTGTGGCAGCAGGGGTGAAGCAGCACGACGGTTCCTGCGGGCAGGGCCTTGAAGGTCGCCAGCGCGCCATCGATGTCGAAGCGCCCGTCCGGCGTGCAGTACGGGTAGTGCGAGACCTCGAACCCCGCAGCCTGGAAGATCGCTTGGTGGTTGACCCACGTGGGATCGGGCATGCAGATCTGCGGCTTGGTATTCGTGCTCGCAAGGAACTCGGCGCCGATTCGCAGCGCCCCCGTTCCGCCCGCCGTTTGTATCGTGACCACGCGTTCCTGCAGGTCCGTCGTCGCACCACCGAACACGAGTTCGCGGACCGCGTTGCGATAGCCCGGCAAGCCCTCGGTGGGAAGGTAGATGCAGGGCTCCGTTCCGTCGATACGCTCCCGGGCCGCGCGCACCGAGGCCAGCACCGGCACGCGGCCGTCCTCGTCGCAGTAGATGCCGATGCCGAGATTCACCTTGCGCGTGCGTACATCCGCGCGGTAGGCATCGAACAGACCCAGGATCGGGTCCTCGACGTAGTCGGGAAGGTTCTTGAACATCGAGTGGGCTCCTGGGGTGCGAGCGAGTGTTCCTCGCAGCACCCGAACGCTCAACCTCTGTTGCGCCGGAAATGGGAACCGATCGTCCGGAACGTGTGTGGCGGGTTAGGGCATGCGCCCGGTGGCCAGCGCATGGGCCCAGTCCGGCCGCCCGTTTTGCAGCGCCAGTGCCGCCATCGCCGTGTGGTCGTACGGAACGGCGACCAGCCTGGCGGTCCAGCCGCTGTCGCGCTGCTCGACGATGGCATAGCGCGCATGAGGCGAGCCGGTTTCGACGGCATGCGGATAGGGATGGATGTCGTCGTAGGCCGGCAGGCCGACGCTGCCTGGATTGACGATCAACTGCCCGCTCGACGCACGCACTATGCGTGGCACATGCGTATGCCCGCAGGCGACGAGCGCTGCGTCGACATCGCCGAGCCGCGCATCGATTTCCGCCTGCGTGGCTGCTCGGAAGTCGCCGGGTTCGACCGTCTCCAGAAAGTATTCGAGATCGCTCGCCGGTGTGCCGTGGCAGAGCATCACGTCCGCGCTGAGGCGGTGTGTGTGCTCCAGCGATGCGATCCACGCGAACTCCTTCGCACCGAGCCGCGCGTGTGCGAACGCATCGGATGCACCGCGCTTGTCTGCAGGCACGGTGAGCAACTGGCGCTCATGGTTGCCGGCGAGCTGCACCCAGTCCTGCGCCATCAGGAACTGCGCGGTCTCCAGCGGCATCAGCGGGCCCGAGAGGCTGTCGCCCAGGTTGACGATGGCATCCGCGCCGCGGCGTTCGATGTCCTCGACCACGGCTTCGAGTGCGGGGAGATTTCCGTGAATGTCGGAGACGATGGCGATGCGCATCGGCAGACTCTATCTAATCCGCCCCCGGCCGCCACACCCGCGCCAGCGCAGCCAGCTTGCCGCGAAACCCCAGCCGGTCGTTCGACAGCGCATCGATGAAGTCCGACAGCCGCTGCGACTTCACCATCGTGTAGATCGTGAGCCAGGTCGTCGCCACGAACACCACGCCGAACCAGATCGCCTTGCGCCACAGCGGCGCATCGGCTTCGGCCAGCAGGTTCATGCCGAGGAAGCCGGTGGTGATGGTGCCGATCAACCCGAACAACGTGACCACCGTGAGCCGCACGACGGTGCTCGCTTGCCGGCGCAGGCTGTCCGCGTCGAGGTAGGTGTTCATGTCGGCGATGCGCGACTTGACCTCGTCGTACAGCGGGTCGAGCCCGAGGTGCGCGGCGCACATGTGCGAGAGCGCGCGAACCTGCGCCTGCTCGGAGATTTCGTGGAACCAGTAGCGGTGCGTGAAGCGCAGGAAGCGCTCGAAGCTCGAGCGGATCGCGCGCTTGAACTGCTTCACGCTCGGCGTGCTGCGGATGTCCAGCTTCTTGAGCGCCTCGACCAGCTGGTCCGAGAACATCAGGAGCGAGGCCTTCTGGAAATGCGCAATGAGGAACAGCAGGAAATGCTGGTGCCTGAACTGCGCGAGCACGCCGCGGTCGCGGCAGCAGAAGAATTCGGAGTGCGCATCGCCCACCACGACCAGCGCGTGGCCGTTGCACAGGTAGCGCGTGTTGGGCGCGGCGCCCGCGTCGACCCAGAAGCGGTCGTAGCAGTACTTGTGTTCGAAGTCCGCGAGGTGATGGTCGGCGTAGGGCAGGTGGGCGTCGGTCGTGCCCGCACCCGTCACCAGCGCGAGCCGTACGAAGTCGTCGCGCGTGAGGCGGCGCGGATCGTCCATCGACAGGTACGCCATCACTGGCATGCGGTAGTACTCGATCTGGCGGTAGCGCAGCGTGCCGGGGTCTTCGGAATGGTCGCTCACCAGCGGTTGCATCAGGTAGGCCCAGTGCGACGAGATGCGGGGCGCGCGGTGCTGTGCCACATGCGAGAGAAAGCTCTCGCGCTGCTGCGCATCGGAACTCGCGAGCACGCGGCCGTCGGCGCCCAGCCACTCGACGCTCGCCATGCAATGCAGCGCGGAGCCGTCGGGCTCCCAGCCCGAGGGGTAGGCGCGGCCGAAGCGGTAGAGGATGTCCTGCGCCTGCGCGAGGCTCAGGTGGTTCACGCCGACTTCGAGGTTCAGCAGCACCACGTCGATGTCGAAGAAGAAGTAGAGGTCGCAGTGCACCACGTCGAGCGTGATCGGTGCATCGCCGGGCTGCGACACCAGCCGCACGGCCGTGATGTCGTGGCGGCGAAAGATGCGCATCGGCGAATCGCCGTCGCTGCCCGAGGCGGAGTCGTCGCCTTTGTTGCGGGAGCGTCCTTCGCCGTAGAGAAAGCGCTGCACATACGGCAGGAAGCTCACGAACTCGTTGTAGTGCCGCTCGTGGAAGCGGCTGCTGTCGCCGGTGTATTCGTCGACCTCTTCGCGCCATGGGGAGGCATCGCCCATGTCGCGCAGCACCTGCCAGGGGCCGTGGTGCGTGTGCCTGGCATCGGGCGAGGGCATCAGCCGCAGAGGCCAGAGCAGCGCCTGCCTGAAATGCTGCACGACGGGAGCGCTGGAAACTGGCGCATTCGCCTCTGTGGGCAGGGTGGCTGCGAGTGGGGTCAGCATCGCGCCAGTGTAGGCAGAAGGTAGGTCAAAACGCCCACCTAGGGGAATCCCTAGTCAGGCCTGAAACCGGTTTCATATAAGCTGCAAGCATTGCTTTTCGAGGCACGTGCACGGTCTTCGTGCACGCCGCACCATGAACTACCAGTTTCAATTCGACGCCGTCTTTGCTGCCTGGCCGCTGCTGCTCAAGGGCACGTGGATCACGGTCCAGCTCTCGCTCATCGCGACGGTGCTGGGCCTCGTGGTCGCGATCTTCTGCGCCTGGGGCAAGACCTCGGGGCCGGGCTGGCTGCGCTTCATCGTCAATGCCTACA
This sequence comes from Variovorax sp. RKNM96, assembly GCF_017161115.1. Classification (GTDB taxonomy): domain Bacteria; phylum Pseudomonadota; class Gammaproteobacteria; order Burkholderiales; family Burkholderiaceae_C; genus Variovorax. The sequence continues at coordinate 2,399,637 of NZ_CP046508.1, forward strand.
TCGAGGTGATCCGCAACACGCCGTTCCTCGTGCAGCTGTTCTTTTTCTTCTTCGCGCTGCCGGCCATCGGCCTGCGCTGGTCGCCGCAGACGGCCGCGCTGGTGGCGATGGTGGTGAACCTGGGGGCGTATGCCACGGAGATCATCCGTGCGGGCATCGAGTCGATTCCCAAGGGGCAGATCGAGGCGGGCAGGGCGCTGAACCTCAAGCCCTGGGAAATCTTCCGCTTCGTCATCATCAAGCCTGCGCTCAAGGCCATCTACCCGGCGCTCACGAGCCAGTTCATCCTCTTGATGCTGAGCTCGGCGGTGGTGTCGGTCATCTCGGCCGACGACCTGACCTCGGTGGCCGCCAACCTGCAGTCGCAGACCTTCCGCAGCTTCGAGATCTACATCGTGGTGGCCGCCATCTACCTGGCGCTGGCGCTGGCCTTCTCGGCGATGTTCAAGCTGATCTACAAGCGCACGCTCAACTATCCGGACCGCCGGTAACGGGACCGCACGGAAGACAACATCATGCGTACCTTCGGCTTTCCCGAATTCCTTTTCATCCTCGAAGCGGCCCAGTGGACGCTGGCGCTGTCGGCCATCGCCTTCGTGGGCGGCGCGATCCTCGGGTTGATCATCGCGCTCATGCGCACCTCCGATTCGACCTGGGCGCGCAACGCGTCGATGGTCTTCATCCAGGTGTTCCAGGGCACGCCGCTGCTGCTGCAGCTCTTCCTGATCTTCTTCGGCGCGCCTGTGCTGGGGCTGGACATCAACCCGTGGATCGCCGCGGGCGTGGCGCTCATCCTCAACAGTGCGGCCTTCCTCGGCGAGATCTGGCGCGGTTGCATCGAAGCCATTCCGCGCGGCCAGTGGGAAGCGGCCGAGGCGCTGAGCCTCAAGTACGGCGCACGCATGCGCGACGTGGTGCTCCCGCAGGCCTTCAAGATCGCGCTGGCACCCACGGTGGGCTACCTGGTGCAGATCATCAAGGGCACCTCGCTCGCGGCCATCATCGGCTTCACCGAGATCACCCGCGCGGGGCAGATCATCAACAACGCCACCTTCCAGCCGCTCATCGTGTTCTCGGTGGTGGCGGCCATCTACTTCGTGATCTGCTGGCCGCTGTCGCTGCTCGCGGCACGCATGGAGCGCAAGCGCGCTCGCGCCCTCGCACGTTGACCGTTTCTTTCGTTTTTCGTTTTTCTCGTCGCTTCCTTTCTTTATTCAGGAGACACAACCCATGACCCGCACCTCTACCCGCCGCGCAGCGCTCGCAGCCCTCGGCCTCGGCGCCGCCCTCACCGTGTTCGCACCGTTCGCCTCGGCGCAAAGCGTGGCCGACATCAAGAAGAAGGGCGAGATCACCATCGGCATGCTGGTCGACTTTCCGCCCTACGGCACCACCGACGCGAAGAACCAGCCCGACGGCTACGACGCCGACGTGGCCAAGCTGCTGGCCAAGGACTGGGGCGTGAAGGCCAACATCGTGCCGGTGACCGGCCCGAACCGCATTCCCTTCCTCCTGACCAACAAGGTCGACCTGCTGGTCGCCTCGCTGGCCGTGACGCCCGAGCGCGCGAAGCAGGTGCAGTTCTCGCAGCCCTACGCGGCCGCGACCATCGTGCTGTACGGCGCGACCAAGACCCCCATCAAGGCCGCCACCGACCTGAAGGGCCTGCGCGTGGGCGTGGCCCGTGCCTCGACGCAAGACGTCGCCGTGACCAAGGCCGCACCCGAAGGCACCGAGATCCGCCGCTTCGACGACGACGCCTCGGCCATGCAGGCGCTGATTTCGGGGCAGGTCGATGCGATCGGCTGCTCGGTCACCGTCGCCGCGCAGATCGCCAAGCGCGTGCCCGCCGGCACCTACGAAAACAAGTTCACGCTGGTGCAGCAATCGATGGGCATCGCGATGCGCCCGGGCCAGGAAGAGCTGACCAAGGCCGTGAACGAGTTCGTGCAGAAGAACACCGCCAACGGCGAGCTGAACAAGCTGTACCAGAAGTGGCTGCAGGCCGACCTGCCGAAGATGCAATAAGCCAAAGCGCTTGAAGGAATCCCTGGCATGACGACGGAATCGATCATCCGCATGGAAGCGGTCAACAAGTGGTACGGTGAATTCCAGGTGTTGACCGGCATCGACCTGTCGGTGCGCCAGGGCGAGCGCATCGTGATCTGCGGGCCCTCGGGCTCGGGCAAGTCGACGCTCATCCGCTGCATCAACCGGCTGGAGACGGTGCAGAAGGGCCGCATCGTGGTCGATGGCATCGACCTCACGGCCGGCGGCAAGAACGTGGACGCGGTGCGCGCCGAGGTCGGCATGGTGTTCCAGCAGTTCAACCTGTTCCCGCACCTCACGATCCTTGAGAACTGCACGCTGGCCCCGATGCGCTCGCGCGGCATGACCAAGGCGCAGGCGGAAGAGGTGGCGATGAAGTACCTCACCCGCGTGCGCATTCCCGAGCAGGCGAAAAAATACCCGAGCCAGCTCTCGGGCGGCCAGCAGCAGCGCGTGGCGATTGCGCGCGCGCTCTGCATGTCGCCCAAGATCATGCTGTTCGACGAGCCCACTTCGGCGCTCGACCCCGAGATGGTCAAGGAAGTGCTCGACACCATGATCGGCCTGGCCGAAGTCGGCATGACCATGCTGTGCGTGACGCACGAGATGGGCTTTGCCCGCAGCGTGGCCGACCGTGTGATCTTCATGGCCGAAGGAAAGATCGTCGAGCAGGCGCCGCCCGAAGAATTCTTCGGCAACCCGAAAGACGAGCGCACGCGCCAGTTCCTCGGGCAGATCCTCAGTTCTCACCAAGCCCACTGATGTCCTTCGAGGTCCTGATTTCTCTGTCGTCTTTCGGCGCGGCCGAGGTGGGGCGGCACGGCCAGCTCTGGTGCTCGCAGCTTGCGCGGGCGGCTGGCGCCGATTCGGTGGAAGTGCGCGGCGAGATGCTGCGCGATGCGGAGGCCGAACTGCCTGCGCTCAACGGTCTTGCTTCTGTCTATTCGAGCCCCGAAGGCCTGTGGGCCGAGGGCGGCTGGCTCGACAGTGCGGCGCTCAAGCGCGGCATTGCCGCTGCCACGCGCGTCGGTGCGAAGCGGCTGAAGATGTCCATCGGCGATTTCCAGGCGTCTTCGCACGGCTCGCTCTGGGGCCTGAAGGTGGAGCTTGCCGAAACCCGCGTCGAACTGCTGATCGAGAACGACCAGACCGTGCGCGCCGGCTCCTTGCCCGCATTGCAGTCCTTCTTCGACGTGGCCGACCGCGCTGGCGTATCGCTCGGCATGACCTTCGACATGGGCAACTGGCACTGGCTGGGCGAATGCCCGCTGCAGGCGGCGCAAGCCCTCGGCCACCGGGTGCGCTATGTGCACTGCAAGGGCGCGCAGCGCCTGCCGCACAAGTGGGTGGCGGTGCCGCTGGGCGATTCGGTCGCACCGTGGCGTGCGGTGTTGCGCGCGCTGCCCGCCGACGTGCCCCACGCCATCGAATACCCTCTGATGGGCGACGACCTGATGGCCGTCACCCGCACGCAAATCGAATTCATCCGCGCCGCACGGGCGTAGAACCAACCACACATGCCAGAACCCACCGCTTTCGACGTCGCCCTGTTCGGCGAGGCCATGATGCTGCTCGTGGCGGACCGCCCCGGGCCGCTGGAGAACGCCGAGGCCTTCCACAAGCGCACCGCGGGTGCCGAGACCAACGTGGCCATCGGACTCTCGCGCCTGGGCCTCAAGGTGGGCTGGGCCAGCCGCCTCGGCACCGACTCGATGGCGCGTGCGCTGCTCGCGACGATGAAGGGCGAGGGCATCGACTGCTCTCACGTCATCTGCGATCCGACGCAGCGCACCGGCTTCCAGTTCAAGGGCCGCGTCACCGACGGCAGCGACCCGCCGGTCGAATACCACCGCAAGGGCTCGGCCGCGAGCCAGATGGGGCCGGCCGATGTCGATGAGGCGTGGCTGCGCTCGGCGCGCCACCTGCACGCCACCGGTGTGTTCGCCGCCATCTCCGACACCAGCCTGCAGGCAGCATTGAAGACCATGGACGTGATGCGCGCGGCCGGCCGCACGATTTCGTTCGACACCAACCTGCGCCCGACGCTGTGGTCTTCGACCGAGACGATGCGCCACTGGATCAACGAACTCGCCTCGCGTGCCGACTGGGTGCTCCCCGGCATCGAGGAAGGCCTGCTGCTCACCGGCCACAGCGAGCCCGAGGCCGTGGCGCGCTTCTACCGAGAGCGTGGTGCGAAGCTCGTGGTCGTCAAGCTCGGTGCCGAGGGCGCCTACTACGACAGCGACGTGGCCGGCACAGGCCGCGTCGAGGGCTTCCCTGTGAAGGAAGTGATCGACACCGTGGGCGCGGGCGACGGCTTCGCGGCCGGCGTGGTGAGCGCGCTGCTCGAAGGCAAGAGCGTGCCCGAGGCGGTGCGCCGCGGCGCCTGGATCGGCGCTCGCGCGGTGCAGGTGCTGGGCGATACCGAAGGCCTGCCGACGCGTGCGCAACTCGAAGAAGCGGGGCTCTGAAGACCATGGCGAAAAAGAATGTGCTCGTTTTCCGGCCTTTGCCCGAAGACCAATTGGCGCGCCTGCAGGCTGCGCATCACGTCACCGTGGCCGATCCGCGCAAGGAGCCCGAGGCCTTCGCTGCCGCGCTCGCCACCACCAACGGCTTGATCGGTTCGAGCCACACGGTAGATGCCGCGCAGCTCGATGCGGCACCGCAACTCGAGGTGATTTCGAGCGTGTCGGTCGGCGTCGACAACTACCCGCTCGCCGAACTGCACAAGCGCGGCATCGTGCTGTGCCACACGCCCGACGTGCTCACCGAGACGGTGGCCGACACGGTGTTCGCGATCCTCATGGCCACGCAGCGCCGTGTGGTCGAGCTCTCGAACCTCGTGCGCGAAGGCCGCTGGACGAAGAACATCGGCGAAGAACTCTTCGGCGCCGACGTGCACGGCAAGACGCTGGGCATCCTCGGTTTCGGCCGCATCGGTCAGGCCGTGGCGCGGCGCGCGGCGCTGGGCTTTGGCATGCCGGTGCTTTATCACGCACGCCGCCCTGTCGACCTGGCCGCGCAGGCGCCCGAGCTGCAAGGCCGTGCCACGCACACGCCGCTCGATGACCTGCTCGCGCGCGCCGACATCGTGCTCGCGATGCTGCCGCTGACCGATGCCACGCGCGGCATGATCGACGCCGCTTTCTTCGCACGCATGAAGCCGGGCGCATCGTTCATCAACGGCGGCCGTGGCGCCACCGTGAACGAAGAAGCGCTGCTGCAGGCGCTCGACCACGGCACGCTGCGCGCCGCCGGCCTCGACGTGTTCGCCAAGGAGCCGCTGCCCGCCGATTCACCGCTGCGCACGCACCCGCGCGTGACGCCGCTGCCGCACATCGGCTCGGCCACGCACGAGACGCGGCACGCGATGGCCGAGCTGGCGACGACCAACCTGCTGCAGGTGCTGGCCGGCGAGAAGCCGACCGCGCCCTACGACACGACCGCCGCATGACTGCGATCCCGCTTTTCTCCCTCCCCTTTTGGGGGAGGGCCGGGGTGGGGGCAAGCGGCGTATCCATCGAGCGCTCTGCCTGCCCCCATCCCAACCTTCCCCCAGAGGGGGAAGGAGCAAGACCATGAAGCCCACGGGCCGCGCCACCATCGCCGACGTCGCCGAAGCGGCCGGCGTTTCCAAAGCCACCGTCTCGCGCTTCCTCAACCACCGCGAGCGGCTATTGAGCCCCGACATCGCCGCGCGCGTCGAGGTCGCCATCGCCAAGCTGGCCTATTCGCCGAGCCCGATGGCGCAGGCGCTGAGCCACGGCCGTTCGCGGCTCATCGGCCTGATCGTGGCCGACATCACCAACCCGTATTCGGTGGCGGTGCTGCGCGGCGCCGAGAAGGCCTGCCAGGACGCCGGCTACCTCGTGATGCTCTTCAACCTCGGCAACGAGAGCGACCGCGAGCGCGAGGCCATCGATGCGCTCGCGGGCTACCAGGTCGACGGCTTCATCCTCAACACGCTGGGCCGTGGCAGCAACGTGGTCGATGCGGTCACGCTGCACGGCAAGCCCGCGGTGCTGGTCGACCGCCGGCACACGGGCATGCACACCGACTTCGTTTCGCTCGACAACCATGCGGCGATGCAGGCGACTTGCGGGCATCTGCTCGAAGGCGGGTATCGCGAACTGCTCTACGTCACCGAGCCGCAGAAGGGCGTGAGTTCGCGGCGCGAACGCACGGCCGCCTTCGGTGCCTGCGTGGCTGCGCACGAGCCGCGCGTGGCGGGCGAGGTGTTCGAATCGGTCGAAGGCGAGAGCGATGCGCTCGATGCGGCACTGACCGCCTTGCGCAAGCGCGCCAAGCGCGGCCGCCGCGCCGCCGTGGTCGCGGGCAATGCCGTGGTCACGCTGCGCGTGGCGCAGGCGATGGCGCGCCTGGGCCTGCAGTTCGGCGACGACCTGGGCTTCGTCGGCTTCGACGATCCCGAATGGGCCTCGTTGATCGGTCCTGGCCTGAGCACCGTGGCGCAGCCGACGGACGCCATCGGCCGCACGGCCGCTACATGCTTGATCGAGCGGCTGCGTGGGCTGGACTCTGCGCCGCGCCAGCTTCTTCTTCCAGGTGAACTGATGGTGCGAGGCTCGTCGCAGGCGCTCTAGCATCCTGCACCGCGCGGTCGAAAGTGATTGGCCCGCGCATCCAGTCGCTCGCACGCTCGGCAATCATGATCGTCGGCGCATTGGTGTTGCCGCCGATCAACGTCGGCATCACCGAGGCATCGACCACGCGCAGGTTCTCGATGCCGTGCACGCGCAGTTTCGGATCGACCACCGCCATCGCATCCACGCCCATCTTGCAGGTGCCCGCCGGGTGGTAGATGGTGTCGGCGCGCGCACGGATGTGCTGCATGAGCTCTTCGTCGGTGTGGGCGTCGGCCGTGTAGACCTCGCGGTGCCGGTACTTCTCCAGTGCCGGTGCGCGCAGGATCTCGCGCATCTTCTTCACGCCCTGCAGCAGCAGCGCCATGTCTTCGGCCTCGGAGAGAAACCGCGGGTCGATGCGCGGCGGCGAGAGCGGGTTCGCATCGTTCAGCCGCACGTCGCCCCGGCCCTTGGGGCGCAGCACGCACACATGGCATGAGAAGCCGAACCCCGCATGCAGCTTGCGCGCATGGTCGTCGGTGATCGCGATCACGAAGTGCAATTGCAGGTCGGGCCGGCGCAACTCGGGCGACGACTTGATGAAGGCGCCGCCTTCGGCAAAGGGCGTCGCGACGAGGCCCTTGCCGCTCTTGCGCCACTCGAAGATCGCCTTCGTCAGCTTCAGCCCGGCTTTCACGCCGATGCCGAAGAGGTCGGTGTCCTTCGAGGTGTAGGCGAGGATGAAGTCGGTGTGGTCCTGCAGGTTCTGGCCGACGCCCGGCAGCGCATGCCGCACGGCGATGCCGTGGCGGCCCAGCTCGGCGGGGTCGCCGATGCCCGAGAGCATCAGCAACTGCGGCGAGTTGAAGGCGCCGCCGCACAGCGCCACTTCACGATGCGCGCGGATGATCTCGGTGGTGCCGCCGCGCAGCACCTCCACGCCGGTGGCGCGCTTGCCGTCGAGCACCACGCGCAGGGCTTGCGTGCCGGTCAGCACCGTGAGGTTGGGGCGCGTATTCATCACCGCGTGCAGGTAGGCCGCGGCGGCCGAACAGCGCTCGCCGTTCTTCGCGCCGCCGTGGAACTGCGTGACCTGGTAGAGGCCCGCACCTTCCTGCTCGGCGCCGTTGAAATCGTCGTTGCGCGGAATGCCGCACTCCGCAGCCGCCCGCACGAAGTCCTCGGTGATCGGGCGCGGGCTCTGCTGCTCGGAGACCTGCAACGGGCCGTCTGCGCCGTGCAGCGCGCTCTCGCCGCGCTCGTTGCCTTCGGCGCGCTTGAAGTACGGCAGCACCTCGTCGAACGACCAGCCCGTACAGCCCGCGTGCGCCCAGTCGTCGTAGTCGTCGCGATGGCCGCGCACGTAGAGCATGGCGTTGATCGCGCTCGAGCCGCCGAGGCAGCGCCCGCGCGGCTGGTACCCGCGACGGCCGTTCAGGCCGGGCTGGGGCACGGTCTGGTAGGCGTAGTTGTTGATGCGCGGTCGGCCGGGCAGCATCGCCACTGTGGCGGCCGGCGCACGGACCAGGATGCCGCGACCGTCGCCCCCGGCTTCGATCAGGCAGACCGTCACGGCCGGGTCTTCGCTGAGGCGGGAGGCCAGCGTGGCGCCGCCGGAGCCTCCGCCCACGATCACGTAGTCGAATTCCATGGCTTGTCTTCCTTGGTTGTTGTGTTCGGCCGCGGGAGCCTGAACTGTACGATGGCGGGATTCCAACGCGCAGGGCACCCCATGAAGAGCCGCATCATGTACATCGAGTCGAAGGCAGGCGGCTTGACGGGGCCAGCCCGCATCGGACGCGTGAAGTTCTCCAAGACCGGCGCAACGCTGTATTACGGAGACAAGGCCTTCCAGAGTTTGAAGGGCGATGGATTCAAGTCGAACTACTTCGATGTCGAGACGGGCGAGCACTACTGGATTTCAGGGCCACGCAAGGATGGGCGGGACGCGCTCTATGCAACGCACACGCGGCCGGTCGTCGACGAGGACGTGCAGGACGAATACTTCCTGAAGATCCGCGGCGTGGCCGTGCCGGGGCGGAAAGATCCGGAACCGAACCAGACAGCCTAGGCAGAAGGCTCCATGACTGCGTCCGGTGTGCGTTCCCGCTACGAAGCTGCAGTGAACGCGCTCGCCCGGTCGGCATCGCAAATGCTCGCCGCGGGTACGGACGAAGAGCAGGTCGCCCGCTGGGTGGTGGCCGAGCGCAATCGCCTCAAGGAGGCCTACCGCGACCTGACGCCGCCCGATCTGCTGGCGCTCATCGAGGCCCGGACGATGCGGCAGTACGGCAACGTCCTCGGGCCCTCGGTGGATCAGCTTCGGGCAGCCGGCAAGTCGTGGACCGAGATCATCGATTCCGCGGCCCGGGCCGGCGCGCATGGCGATCCATCGACCGGGTTTTCCCTGCCGCAGCCGACAGGCGATTGACAGTTCACGGAACCAAACTGGTGCGACCTGTCCATCCCGCAAGACAAGGAAGCCAACAACATGCAAGAGACAACACCTGCCATCTCACGCCGCGGCCTGCTGCGCCTTTCCATCGGCGGCACCGCCATGGCCTCGCTGCCCGGCATCGGATGGGCCGCCACCGGCGCGGCCGCACCGGTCTTCGCCGATGGCCTGCCGCGCAGCCGGCCCGAGGCGCAGGGCATCTCGCCCGCCGCGATCCTCGCCTTCCTCGATGATGCCGAGCGCGGCGCCTTCGAGCTGCACAGCTTCATGCTCTGGCGCAACGGCCATGTGGTGGCCGAAGGCTGGTGGGACCCCTACAAGCCCGAGCGCCGGCACATGACGCACTCGCTGACCAAGAGCGTGACCGTGTGCGCCGTCGGCATGGCGATTGCCGACGGCAAGTTCGGCCTTGACGACAAGGTCGTCTCCTTCTTCCCCGAGCACCTGCCGCCCACCGTGAGCGCCAACCTCGCGGCGATGACGGTGCGCGACCTGCTCACGATGCGCACCGGCCACGAGTCGATGGTGTCGGGCTCGGTGTGGCGGCCGATCCGCACGAGCTGGATCGCGGAGTTCTTCAAGATCCCGGTGGTCTACACGCCGGGCAGCAAGTTCGTCTACACGAGCGCGGCCACCTACATGCTGTCGGCCATCGTCACCAAGACCACGGGGCAGTCGACGGCCGATTACCTGAAGCCCCGCTTCTTCGATCCGCTGGGCATCACCGGCTACGAGTGGGATGTGGGGCCCGAAGGCATCTCGCCCGGCGCCAACGGCCTGAGCTGGAAGACGGTCGATTCGCTCAAGCTCGGCATCCTGCATGCGCAGAACGGCGTGTGGAACGGCAAGCAGATCCTGACGAAGGAATGGGTGGCATCGGTGCACCAGCCGCACACGAAGGACCGCTATGGCTACCAGTGGTGGCTCGGCCAGCACGGCGCCTACAACGCCGATGGATTGTTCGGCCAGTATTCGGTGGTGTTTCCCGAGCAGAACGCGGTGCTCGCGCTCAACTCGGCGCTGCCGCCGAAGGCGGGCTTCAACGCGGGCATCCTCTACAAGCACTTTCCCGCGGCGTTCGGCAACACGCTGCCGGCCAGCGAAAGGGACTACGCGACGCTGAGGAACCGCACCCGCACGTTGCAACTGCTGCCGCCGGTGAAGGCTACGAGTTCACCTGTCGCTGCGAATGTCTCGGGCGTGCGTTTCGACTTTCCCGAGAACGCGGAGAAGGTGAAGTCGATGCGCCTCGACTTCACGGGTGACACCTGCACCTTCACGATGGAAGACGACCGCGGCACGCACAAGGTGCAGGCGGGGTTGAAGAAACCCTTCGAGGGCGACACCACCATCACCGGCAACAAGCTGCACCACGAGTACCAGCCCGACGTGATGCGCGTGGTCGCCAGCGGCGAGTGGCGCGACGCGCGCACCTTCGTCATGACCTGGACCTTCGTGGAGTCGGCGTTCCGCGACACAGTGGAGTGCCGGTTCTCAGGGCCTTACATGCGCTTCGATCGCAGCGTGAACGTCAACTCGAGCGCCACGGAATTGCCGACGCTCACGGGGACGCGCGCGAAGGCCTGAACGCCCTGCGGGGTCGGAGGTGTCCTGCATCGCAATCGGTCATCGGCATGCACACCGCGGCCGGTGGGTGCCGCACAACAGGTCATCCCCCTGTTGAAAAGGACACCCATGACAGACGGCAAGGACCTCGCTCACTTCGAGCGATTCATGAAGCAGCGCGAGCAGGCCGCGCAAGCCTATGTGTGCGGCGATGCCGCGCCCCTGAGCGCGTTGCTCGCGCGCACCTCCGACGCCACTTTCTTCGGACCCGGCGGCGGGCATGTGCACGGCACCGAGGAGGTGGCCACGCGCTACACGCTCGACGCAGCCTCTTTCGGCAAGGGCAGCGAAAGCAGCTTCGAGATCCTCCAGATGGGCGCAGGCGACGGCGTGGCCTATTGGGTCGGTATCCAGCACGCCCAGGTGAACATGGAGGGCAAGCGCGAACCGGTGCCGATGGACCTGCGCGTCACCGAGGTCTTCCGGCGCGAGGGCGACGACTGGAAGCTGGTCCACCGCCACGCCGATGGCATGGCGAAGGACGCGCCGAAGAAGAACTGATCACCAGCCGTGGAAGCGGCCCCACGGCTGCAACACGCCGTCTTCGCCCAGCGCCTGGTATTGGGGAAATTGCGCGCCAGTCGCGCACGCGTGGTTGGGCAGGATGCGCAGGCGCGTGCCGATCGGGAAGCGCGTGGCGATGTCCGTATCGGGCGTGCCTTCGCGCGAGAGGATGCCGTGCTCCTGGTTCGCGCCGCCGAGTACGTAGCCGTCGAGCACCGCGCCGTCCAGGCCGCAGACCTGCCCGTAGCCGAAGTCGCGCTTCTGCTTCTGCGTGCCGCGGTCGCGGCTCATCGCCATCCAGCCCGCATCGACGATGGCCCAGCCCTTCTCGACCTGGTGGCCGATCACGGTGGTGAGCACGCTCAGCGCGATTTCGTCCGTGTCGCACACGCCGACGTTGCGCATCACGAGATCGAAGAACACGTAGACGCCTGCGCGCACTTCGGTCACGCCGTCTAGCTGCTCGGCCATCAGCGCCGTGGGCGTGGAACCCACGCTGACGACGGCGCAGGACAGGCCGGCATCGCGAATTCGCTGCGCGGCGCGCACGCAGCCGCTGCGTTCCTGCTCGGCCATGGCCTTGAGGGCTTCCGGCGTGTCGAGGTCGTAGCTGGAGCCGGCGTGCGTCATCACACCGGCGAGGTGCATGCCGCCGTCGTGCAGCACATGGGCAACTGCCAGCAGCACATCGTCGTCCGGGCGGATGCCGGAGCGGTGGCCGTCGGTGTCGACTTCGATCAACACATCAAAAGCCTCGCCGTTCGCGCGGCCGAACTCGGCAATGGCGCGCGCCGAGGCCACGCCGTCCGTGATGATCGACAGCGCGCAGCCGCGGCGGCGCAGTTCGAGCGCATGCGGCAGCCGGTGCGCCGCCATGCCCACGGCGTAGAGGATGTCGGTGAAGCCCGCGGCGAAGAACTGCTCGGCTTCCTTCAGCGTGGAAACGGTGATGCCCTGCGCGCCCGCATCGCGCTGTGCACGCGCCACGTCGATGCACTTGCTGGTCTTCACATGCGGCCGGAAGCGCACGCCGAGCGCGTTCATGCGCGCCTGCATCCGCGCGATGTTGTGCTGCATGCGCGGCCGCTCGACGATGGCGGCGGGCGTGTCGATGGTGGCGAGGGTGAGGGCGTTCATGGGGCGTCCGTTCAGGAAATCGATGCGAAGGATTGGAGCCAGGGCAAGGCGGGTGCGAGCGTCGGGGCTTGTTGCTCGGGCGGCGGCGCGCCATTCGGCAAGGCAAGCCCCACGCGGTTGTGCCAAAAGGTGCGCAGGCCCACGGCCGAGGTGCCGAACATGTCATAGCCCGAGCCGGCGACGAAGGCGGCGTCGCTGGCCTGCACGCCCAGCCGGTCGAGTGCCATGCGGTAGGGGCGTGGGTCGGGCTTGTAGAAGCCGGCTTCTTCCGAGGTGACGACCACGTCCCAGTCGATGCCGAGCAATGCCGCCGCACGATGGCCGAGCCGCTGCGAGCAGTTGGTGACCACCGCGAGCCTGCAGTGCGGTTTGAGCGCCTGCAGCAGCTCGCGTGCGCCGTCCCATGCGGGCAGCGCGTCCCAGTGGGCTTCGAGCGCGTCGGGTGCGGTGTCGGCCATGCCGGTGTTGCGGGCGGCGTCTTTCACCAGTTGCTCGTAGGGCACATAGGCGCCGCAGCCGTAGGTGAGCCGGAGGTATTCGGCGCGCCATGCGCGGCCCTTTTCCTCGGAACCTGCGGCGGCATTCCACACGGTCCAGGAGTCGAGCAGGGCGGTGAGCAGGTCGAAGAGCACGGCGCGCGGGTAGGCGCTGGCTGGAGAAACAGGGGCTTGCATGGTCACGGACTGTACGTTTCAAAGCCGTCGTTGTGCTTCAATGCGAACTCATCAATCGTTAAGCACAGATTAATGATCCAGATCGAGGACATGCAACTGGCGGCCGCTCTGCTGCGCGAACCGTCCCTGAGCGCCGCGGCACGCTCGCTCGACGTCACGCCGCCCGCGCTGTCGATGCGGCTGCGCAAGCTGGAGACCACGCTCGGCCTCTCGCTCGCCACCCGCACCGCGCGGCGCCTGAGCCTGACAGCCGAGGGCGAGCGCTTCGCACGCGAGTCTGCGGCACTGCTCGGACAGATCGAGGGCCTGCGCGAATCGATGCAGCGCGACGACCGCCGGCTCACCGGCACCTTGCGCATCGCCGCGCCCTTCGGCTACGGCCGGCAGTACGTGGCGCCGATGCTCGCGCGCTTCGCCCGCCTGCATCCGGGCCTGCGCATCCAGTTCGACCTGCGCGAGACGCCGTGGCCCGATCGGCACGATGCCGACGCGATCATCCACATCGGCACGGTGCGCGATTCGTCATGGGTTGCGCGCACGTTGAGCGCCAACGCGCGCTGGCTGTGCGCGAGCCCCGAGTACCTGCGCGCGCGCGGCACGCCCCGCGTTCCGCGCGACGTGATGGCGCACGACTGCATCGTCATCCGCGAGAACGACGAAGACGTGACGCTCTGGCATGTGCGCCGTGCCGCGAAGCCGAAGGCGCTTCGGCGAGCGGGTGCGCGCGAGACGCTGCGCATCGCGCCGGCCTTCGTCACCAACGACGGCAGCGTGGCCCGGCACTGGGCCGAGCAGGGCATGGGGCTGGTGCTGCGTTCCGAATGGGACGCGGCCGATGCGATCGCGCGAGGCTCGCTGGTGCGGGTGCTGAAGGACTGGGCGTTCGACAGCGCGCCGGTCGTCTTGCTGGTGCCGACCCGCAAGGGGCGGACAGCGCGCGTGCAGGCGCTGATCGAGTTTCTGGAGGAGAGCTTCGGCAGCTCGGCCTAGCTGGCCCGGTTCGGAGAACCGCCTCGCGGCGCTGCCGCCCGCGTCCGGCGAGCAGACGCGCAGCGGCAGGGCGAGTTTCTCAATGACTCAGTGGATGCCCGACCTTCATCTGGTTGACGCCGGTGATCTGGATCCAGGTGCCCGCCAGCGGTTGCTCTTCCAGGCCCGGCTTGGTGTAGTCGCACACGCCGCTCGCAAACACCGTCCGCAGCTTGGCGAGGTCCGCATCGCGCGCGCCGCCGGTCCAGCCCGGATTGCGCGCGGCGTAGCCGGCATAGTCGGCGGCATCGACCGGCCGGAACTGGCATTGCATCGTGCGCGACTGCAGCGGTTCACCGGCCTCGAAGCGCGGGAACGACGAGGCGGGGTACATCGCGTTGCAGCGCGACGGCGCCGAGCCGGTGCCCACGGTGCCGGCCGGCGACTTGCCGCCGTTGCCGTTGAGGAACACCGAGTTGAAGCCACCGAAGACCTGCGGCTCGGCAATGAAGTCGTCCGCCGCGCCGGGTGTGGTCGCGCCGAAGCAGCCGTCGACCAGGGTCGCGGGCTTGGTCTTGACGACCTTCACGGCGAGCGGCTCGGCCGACTTGTCGTTGGCCAGCGTGGTGAGCCACTGGTCCATCGCAAAGAAGGCCTTCTGCATCGCGCCGACGGTGCGCCCGGTCTTGGCCGGCCGCGGCGCCTGGATGGGCGTTGCGTGGTTGGCGTTCGGGTCCGGGTTGAACGCGGCGACGTTGGCCATGCCGTTCCACATGATGTGGTTGTCGAACTTCCCGGTCGCCGCTGCGATGCGGGCGCGCAGGATGTAGTGGAAGAACTTCAGGTGCATGTCGCCCGCGCCGGTGAACTCGTTGTTCAGGCCGTCCAGGTCGAGGATCGCGGTGGTCGCCAGGCCCGCGCCGCCGTACGCGATCATGCCGGTCTGGTAGGCCGCCTTGAGCGCGATGGGGTCGGGCTGCATGCGCGCGGTGCCCAGGTTGCCGTCGGGGTCCTGGCCGCCGATCTTCTCGTTCAGATGAATGAACTGCGCCATCGTGATCTGCCCGGTGTTCAGCGCGTTCAGGCCGAACTGCACGCCGGCATTGCCCGAGAACGAGCGCGCGAAGCCGGTGGCCGGATCGATGCCGAGCACGTTGCGGTTGTGGTCCGCGACGTTCGGGCGCAGGCCCGTGGGGTTGGCCGCCAGCAGGCTGACCGGCGGTGCCGGCAGCACGCCCATCGGTGCGCTCACGACCACGTTGGCCGGGCTGTACTTCTCGCTCGCGCCGATGATCGCGTTGAAGACCGAGCTGTTGCCGCTGCCGGCCATCACGTTGTCGCGGTCGCCCTGGTTGGCGGGGCGCAGCACTGAGTCGGTCCGCGCCGCCCAGAAGCTCGCCTGTTGGCGCATGCTGTGATAGGTCGAATAGCCCGAGGCCGCGGCGATCTCCGCGTTGCTCCAGTTCAGCAGCGTCGCATCGGCCGCGCGCTTGGCCGCGGTGGCGTTGTCGTAGGTCGGGTCATAGGGGCTGTTGGGCACCGGCACGTAGGTGCCGTTCTGCGTGGTGCCGTTCTTCGTGTGGTTGAGCTGGTAGTTGTAGAACAGCCGTCCCTCCATGCTCTGCGGGCCCGCGTTGTCCGGGAAACCGTTGAGCATCACGATGCCGTCGAGCAGGCCCGGGTAGGTGTCGGCGATCATGCTCTGCTGCATCGCCGAGCCGGAGCTGCCCCAGCCCATCGTGTAGAGCACCGGGCCGTTGGCCTTGATGAAGCGCTCCTTGACCATCATCATGGTTTCGGCCGAGATGATGTGGTTGCAGTTCTGCCCGAAGTAGTTGAGCGTGGAGTTCGCGACCGCGAAGCCTTTGCTCAGCGGCAGGTCGTTGAGCGCATTGAAGTCGCCCGCCGCACCGTTCGCCGAATTGGTGGAGCCGCCCACAGGGCCCAGCGAGCGACCCTGCACATACCAGCCGCCGCCGCAGCTCTGGCCGAAGGGGTAGACCAGCCGGCCGTTGAAGCCGCTCGGCGGATTCGTCGCGGTGGGGTTCGGGTTGTTGGCCGGATCGCCCAGCACGGCGATCTGGTAGATGCCGCGGTTGATCACGCCGGTTTCGAGCCGCACGATGTAGGGCACGCTCTTGCCGTCGAGCAGCGTCGTCTTCTCGACCGTGGCCGGCGGGTTGGCCGGGTCGTACTTCTGCCAGACGGCCGTGCCGTTCTTCGTGGCGTCGTGGTAGACCCAGTCGATGCGGGTGGGCGCGGCGCAGTTCGCGTCGGTGTTCGGGCCCGCCGTCAGCGTGGGGCCGCCGGGATAGATGTTGAAGGTGTCGGTCTGGCAGTGGAAGCTGCCTTCCTGCGGCGCATAGAGGATCGGGCCCTGCACCGGGTAGGCCGTCAGCTTCAGGCTCCCGCGCAGCTTCGAGGCGTCGCTCGCATCGCGCACCTCGATCGTGTTCTCGCCTTGCGCGAGGCCGGTCAGCAGGCCGAGCGATGCATTGCCGTTGGGCGCCTTCTTGAACTGGTCGGTCACGTCCTTGTCGTTGAGCACCACCTTCACGCCGGCAACGGCGTTGCCGTCGCTGGATGTCAGCTGGATCAGCGTGTCGTCGCCGCTGGTCATCTTCTCGGGGGAGGAGAGGCTTTGCACCGTCACTGCCGGCTTGTTGCCGGGGGTGTCGCCGCCGGGGCCATTGCCGCCGTTTCCGCCGGGCCAACCGGCCCAGCCGCCGCCACCACCGCCGCTGCCGCCGCAGCTGGCCAGCGCCAACGCCCCGAGCAGCAGCCCCGACGCGCGCAGCGATTGCTGCTTGATCCTTGTCTCTGTCTTTCTCATCTTCTTGTCTCCGGTGTTGTTGTTCAAAAAAACGATCTCACTTCGCCGCGAGGCCCAGCCGCTCGATCAGCTGCTTGTCCTTGGCATAGGTGTCGCGCGCCCATTTCGCGTAGTCGTCGCCGCTGCGGTACCAGGCGTCCTGGTTCAGCTGGTCCAGCAGCTCGATGTGCTTGGGGTCGTCCATCGCCTTGCGAAAGGCGTCGGCCAGGGCCTTCGCGACGACCGGGTCCATGCCCTTGGGTCCGGCCAGGCCGTAGGGCGAGGTCGACACCACGCCGTAGCCCAGTTCCTGCGCGGTGGGAACGGTGGGCCAGCGCTTGGTGCGCTTCTCGCCGAAGGTGACCAAGAGGCGCATCTGGCCGCCGTCGACGTACTTGTCCCAGCCGCTGGCGTCGCTCTGCGCCATCACGTGGCCGCCCAGCAGCGCCTGCTGCAGGTCGGCGTTGCCCTTGAAGGGAATGTGGTTCAGCGAGACCTTGGCGTTGATGGCCAGCTCTTCCATCAGCAGGTGCGGCGAGGTGCCCACGCCGGTCGAGCCGTAGTCGATCTTGCCGGGGTCCTTGCGGGCCGCCTCGATGTACTCGTTGAAGCTCTTGAAGGGCGAGTCGGCCCGCACCGTCAGGCCGAAGGTGTAGCCCGACACGCCGAGCAGGAAGGTGAAGTCCTTCAGCGGATCCCACTGCACCTTCTGCATGTGCGGCACGCGCAGCATGCCCATCGGGTACTGCGAGATCGTGTAGCCGTCGGGCTTGGCGGTGAGCGCCATGGTGCCGGGGCCGGTGGTGCCGCCGCCGCCCGGCTTGTTGTCGACGATCACCGGTTGCCCGAGGTGCTTGCCGGCCAGTTCGGCGAGCGCGCGCATGTGGCGGTCGGTCGAGCCGCCGGCGGGCCAGGGGCAGATCAAGGTGATCGGCCGGGTCGGAAAGGCTTGCGCGCGTGCCGGGCGCAGTGCCGCCAGCGCGGCGGCACCGGCCGCGGCGGCGAGTAGCGTTCGCCGCGACGTGGCGGAAGGCGTGAAGGGCGTGGAAGGGATGGGCCCGAGGGTCATGAAAGGTTCGTCCTTGAAAGCGTTTCTCGATGCGTCGACTCAAGGACTGTTCCTTCATATATTCCGATATGCGGAATATGAAATGCAGTCCCAATAAAGTCTAGGAGCGCGTGCTTTCGATGTAAACACCACTAAGGGATTCTCCCGTTCGGTAGAACCCTGAGGCGCAGCGTCGATGGAAAATTACCAGCAGCGGTATATATTCCGTAGAACGGAATAAGGAGACAACCTTGGGCAGAAAACGAAACGCCGCGAGTTCGGCCGATGCCGACGACGCGACCAAGGACCCGCGCTTCATCGCCGCGTTGGCGCGCGGCATCGAACTGCTGCGCGTGTTCAAGCCGCAGGACCGTTGGCTGAGCCACCGCGAGATCGTCCGGCGCATCGCATTGCCGCCGGCCACGGTGTCGCGGCTGACCTTCACGCTGACGGCCATGGGCTACCTGAAGCACCGCGAGGACGTGGGCGAATACGCCCTGAGCCCGGCCGTGCTCGGCCTGGGCTTCTCGATGCTCGGCAACTTCGACATCGCCCGCATCGCGCGCCCGACCATGCAGGCCTTGGCCGACACCTGCCAGGCGGCCGTGTCGCTGGGTGCGCGGCACGGCCTGGAGATGATCTACGTGGCGCACAGCCGCAGCACGGCGCGGCTGATCCTGGGCCTGGACGTGGGCGCGCGCCTGCCGATCGCGCGCACGTCGATGGGCCGCGCGGTGCTGTGCGGCATGTCGCCGGACGAGCGCGCGATGCTCATGCAGCGCATGGCGCTGGCCGAGGGGGATGCATGGCCCGCCGTGAAGGCGCGGCTCGCGGAGGTGCAGGCGCAGTACGACAGCTGCGGCTTCGTCACGACCGAGGGCGAATGGGACCCGTCCATTTCAGCGGCTGCCGTGCCGGTGTCGCTCGGTGATGGGCGGACCTTGCTCGGCCTGTCGGTCGGCGGCGCGTCGAGCTGGCTGCATGGCAAGGCGCTGCGCGAGGAGGTGGGGCCGCTGCTGGTGCAGGCGGCGCACACGATCGTCTCGGCGATCCATGCGGCGGACTGGAAGGACTGACCCGGCTCAGCTTTTGTCGGTGGACATCGCCGATCAGCGCGAGCGCTTGCGCAGGGTGCGCAGGCCCGGGTTCACTGCACCCGGTCCCCGTCGCGCACCGACTCGACCGCGCCGTTGTAGAACCGCACGATCCCGAGGAAGTTGCCCTGGCCGCGGTGGTAGGTCCAGTCTTCCATCGGGATGCATTGCTGGCTGATGATCTGCCGCGTCCCGCCGCCGCGTGCGCCCGGCGTGACGATCACTTCGACCTGGGGCCTGGGGACGCAGACGATGTCCTTCAGGACCGGTTCGCCGCATTTGTTGAGAACGGAGAACTTCGATTCGCCGACGCCTGCGAGAAAACCTCCGCAGCTGAGCGATTGCGCGGACGCGCCGCCCGAGTGCAGGGCGGCGAACAGGAGCGCAGCCGAGGCGACGGTGCGCGGGACGATGTTCATGGCTTTGAAGGCTTCAAAAAAAAGCCCCGACCGGCGGGGCACTTTTTCTTCTGCCGGATCAGCCGACTTCGGCGATCAGCTCGATCTCGACGCAGGCGCCCATCGGCACTTGCGCCACGCCGAAGGCGCTGCGCGCGTGCGCGCCCTTTTCGGGGCCGAACACTTCGGCGAAGAATTCGCTCGCGCCGTTGGTCACGAGGTGCTGTTCGGTGAAGGTGCCGACCGAGTTCACGAGGCTCATCACTTTGACGATGCGCTTGACCTTGTTCAGGTCGCCCACGGCCGCGTGCAGCGTGCCCAGGAGGTCGATGGCGATGGCGCGTGCGGCCTGCTTGCCTTCCTCGGTGGTGATGTTCACGCCGAGCTGGCCGGCCCAGACCTTGCCGTCCTTCTTGGCGATGTGGCCCGACAGGAACACGAGGTTGCCGGTCTGCACGAAAGGCACGTAGGCGGCGGCGGGGGCCGAGACCGGGGGCAGGGTGATGCCGAGGCTGGAAAGTTTGTCGTAAACGCTCATGGAAGCTCCTTGTCTTGGGATGTCGATTGTGTCCGGCTTTGCGGCGCCAGCTCGATCACTTCCCCCACCGGCTGCACGGTCACCCCGACGCTCAGCGTGTGCCTTGCGCCGCCATGGAGTACGCCGCGCATCGGCGAGACATCGGAGTAGTCGCGGCCGATGGCCAGCGTGACGTAGTCCTCGCCCGGCTGGCGGCCATTGGTGGGGTCGAAATCGGCCCAGCCGCCGGCCCCGGCGCCGTCTTCGCTCTCGCCGGGCAGGTACACCGACACCCACGCGTGCGAGGCATCGGCGCCCACGAGGCGCGGCTGGCCGGGCGGCGGTTGCGTGAGCAGGTAGCCGCTCACGTAGCGCGCGGGCAGGCCCAGGGTGCGGAAGCACGCGATCATGATGTGCGCGAAGTCCTGGCACACGCCCTTGCGCTGGGCCAGCGCCTCGACCGCGGGGGTGTTGATCTCGGTGCTGTCGGCGTCGTAGTCGAAGTCGCGGTACATGCGCTCGGTGAGGTCCATCGCCACGTCGAAGGTGGGGCGCCCGGGCACGAAGCTCGCGCGCGCGTAGGCCGCAAAGTCGTCGTGGCGCGGCACGTAGGGCGAGGGAAAGACGAACTCGGAGGCCGCATCGAAAGTGGCGTCCTTGCGGAAGCGGAAGCGCTCGCGCACGGTCTCCCAGGGCAGCTCGCGGGCGATGGCGTCCGAGAGCACCGGCACCGAGGTGTCGACAACGCTCTCGGCCGTGACCACCAGCCGGTCGTGCGTGGCTTCGAGCGCGAAGAAGGCGCGGGTGTTGCCGTAGACATCGGGCAGCTCGCCGCGCTGCGCCGGCGGCGGATCGATCGTGAGCAGGTGGCTCACGAGCCGCTGCGAACCGGTGGCCAGCGGCTTCAGGTGGGCCAGGTGCTGCGCCGTCTCGACCGGCGGCGCGTACTCGTAGCGGGTTTCGTGGGTGACGTGCAGCAGCATGGCGAAGCCGGTGATTTACTTCGACGCGGCGCCGAAATGCGACGCGTAGATCTTCGCGTAGGTGCCGTCGGCCTTGATGTCCGCAAGGCCCTTGTCGATCTTCGCCAGGAGCTCGGCATTGCCCTTCTTCACCGCGATGCCGTACTGCTCGGACGGAAAGTTCGTATCGCTCACCGTCTTGAAGCCGCCGCCGGCGTTGTTGGCCAGGTAGTGCGCCACCACGCCGTTGTCGGCCACCACGGCCTGCACGCCGCCGGCCTCGAGTTCCTTGAGCGCGAGCGGGGTCGACTCGAAGCGCTTGATGGCGGTGTTCGACTTGCCCAGCAGCTTGCCCACCACCTCGTCGCCGGTGGTGCCGTTCTGCACGCCGACCTTCAGCGTCTTGATGTCGTCGAACTTCGCGACGGGCGAATCGCTCTTCACCGCGATGAGCTGCCTGGCCTCGAAGTAGGGCTGCGAGAAGTCCATGGTCTGGCGGCGCTCGTCGGTGATGGTGATGGACGACACCAAGAGGTCGCGGTCGCCCTGGTCGAGCGAATTGAAGATGCCTTCCCACGGCGTGTTGACGAACTTCACCTCGATGCCGGCCTTCTGCGCGACGGCCTTCACCACGTCGATGTCGAAGCCCACGACCTCGCCCTTTTCATTCTGCGATTCGAAGGGCGCGTAGGCCGCGTCGGTGCCCACGACCAGCACGCGCGCTGCGGCGGGCGGCGGTGGTGCCGAAGCGGCCGCGGGCGCGGCGGCTTCCTGCTTGCCGCAACCGACGAGCGCAAGGCCGACAAGAAGTGCAGCAGCGGTCAGCGTGAAGCGGCGGTTGATGGCGATGCCTGACATGGAAATGCCTCCTTCGAAATATCGTTGTGGAATCGATCACGCGCCGACGGAGCGCAGCGATTCGGATGTGAGCGTGAAGTAGCGCGTGCCGATGGCGTCCGACACATGGTAGGCCGCGGTTTCGCAGTTGGCGAGCAAGTGGACCAGCGCGGGATAGTCCGCATCCGGTCCGGCGGCGCACAGGTGCTCGAGCGTCCAGCTGGCCGGATCCGGCAGCTCGTAGGACAGCGCGGTGAGCTTGCCCGGCGCGCTGCCCGCGAGCCGGGCGATGCGTCCGCGCAGGGTCTGCGTGACCCAGGCCAGCGAGCGCGGGTTCTCCGCATCGAGCACCAGCAGGTCGACCAGCGTGGCGACGTCGCGCCGCTGCTGGTAGCGCGCGTGGAAGGTGATGGTGCTGTCGAACAGCGCCACCATCGCCTCGAAGCCGCTGACCTCGTGCACCGCGCCGTTGTCGAAGCCGACTTCGAGCGCATTCGACAGGAAGCCCAGCCGCTCGATGTGGCGGCCGATGGACAGCAGGCGCCAGGCGTCGTCGCGCGTCATGCGGTCGGTCTGCGCGCCGGTCATGGCGGCCAGCGCGGTGCTGGCGGATTCGAGTGCGCGCAACGCGGCGCTGGCGGCAAAGCTGCCTTCTCCGGCCTGCTCGGCGGCGCGGCGAAGGAAGTCGGCTTCGGCACGCACGATCTGGTTCCAGTTGTCCTGCGAGAGCCGCTCGCGCACCGCGGCCGCCGCCTGCCGGATGCAGCGGAGGCTGTAGCCGACGCTGCCGCCCCCGTCGACGTCGCCGAGCTCGGCCACCAGGGCACGCTCGAACACCCGGCGCGACTGCGGCGCGCTTGGCGCCTCGGCCGGCACCAGCGCATTGCGCACGGCCATGCGGTGCAGCCATTCGAGCAGCGGTCGCGACGACTGGTCTTCGCCGCCCAGCAGGTTGAGCGTGAGGCGCGCCAGGCGCACCGCGTTCTCGGCGCGCTCGGTGTAGCGGCCGAGCCAGAACATGTTCTCCGCGGCGCGGCTGGTGACCGGCGCGCGGTGCCGCGCGAGCGAGGCCGGCGTGGCGTGTGGCTGCAGCAGCGTGGTGCGATCGACCTCGCCGTGCGTCTGCACCCACACGTCGGCACTGCTGCCGCCGCGCTGCATCGAGGCGATCTGCGCATCGGCGCCCGCAAGCCGCGCGAGGCCGCCGGGCAGCACGCGCCACGACTGCGCGCCGTCGCTCACCGCGAACACGCGCAACAGGGCCGCACGCGGCGCGATGTGGCCGGGGCCGAGGTCGCTGGCCCAGGTGGGGATCTGCGACAGCGGCAGGTAGCTCTGCACCGTGTGGGCGTCGCCCTCGCGCACGATGCGACCGGCCCACTCGTCGAGTTCGCGACGCCCCAGCTGGCTGCCGAGCACCGCATCGAAACTCACGCGGCCGTCGATGCCGGGGTAGGTGGGCTTGATGAAGCAGTCGCCCAGTTGCGGCAGCACCGCCTCGAGCGCGGCGCGCTCGCCGCACCACCAGGTGGGCAATGCCGGCAGCTTGAGCTTCTCGCCGATCAGCCGGCGCGCAAGGCCCGGCAGGAAGCCGAGCAGCGCGGGCGATTCGAGGAACGCCGAACCCGGCATGTTGGCCACCAGCACGTTGCCCGCGCGGATCGCCTGCAAAAGGCCGGGCACGCCGAGCGTGGAATCGGGCCGCAGCTCCAGCGGGTCGAGGAACTGGTCGTCCAGGCGCTTGATGAGGCCGTGCACCGGGCGGAGGCCCTGCAGCGTCTTGAGGTAGAGCCGCTGGTCGCGCACCGTGAGGTCGCTGCCCTCGACCAGCGTCACGCCCAGGTAGCGCGCCAGGTACGCGTGCTCGAAGTAGGTTTCGTTGTACGGGCCGGGCGTGAGCAGTGCGATATGAGGCGGCACGCCGGCCGGGCACATGCGCTGCAGGCCGTCCATCATGGCGCTGTAGGTGGCGGCCAGGCGCTGAACATGCAGGGCCTCGAAGGCCTGTGGAAACTGCCGCGTGATCGCCAGCCGGTTCTCCAGCAGGTAGCCCAGGCCCGAAGGTGCCTGGGTGCGCTGCGACACCACCCACCAGTTGCCGTCGGGGCCGCGCGCGAGGTCGAAGGCCGCGATGTGCAGCCAGGTGTCGCCCGGCGGTTTCACGCCGTGCAGCGCGCGCAGGTAGCCCGGATGGCCGCGCACCAGCGCCGGCGGAATGAGTCCTTCGCTCAGCAATTGCTGCGGGCCGTAGACATCGGCCATCACCCGGTCGAGCACGCGCACGCGCTGCAGCACGCCGGCCTCGATCTGGCTCCAGCTCTCGGGCGAGACGATCAGCGGGAACAGGTCGAGCGACCAGGGCCGCTGCGGACCGTTGGTGGCGTCGGCGTAGACGTTGTAGGTGACGCCGTTGTCGCGGATCTGGCGCTCGAGGCTGACCGCGCGGCGCGGCAGGTCGTTGAAGCCGCCCGGGCCGAGCTGTTCGAAGAAGGCGTTCCAGGCGGGGGTGAGCGGTGGGGTGTCGCCGGGAGCAGCCGGCTGCTGCGACTGCGATTGCGATTGGCTCTGGGACTGCGATGCGGAAGATTGGGATTGCGATTGCGTGGCTGCCGGGCGTTCTGCTGCCGCGTCGTACAGCAGCGGGGCACTTGCGGCCGGGGCCGTACCCGGCGGCCCGGGTCGAACAGGCGCCGCCGGCCTGGCCTCGCCACGCAACTCATCGAAGTGGCCGGGCAGTGCGGCCGGTGCGAGCGCCGACG
Source organism: Variovorax sp. RKNM96 (assembly GCF_017161115.1). Lineage (GTDB taxonomy): Bacteria > Pseudomonadota > Gammaproteobacteria > Burkholderiales > Burkholderiaceae_C > Variovorax. The sequence continues at coordinate 2,424,067 of NZ_CP046508.1, forward strand.
CCAGGGCCGCTGGAAACTCCAGGGCCTGGGCGTCGAACAGGGATTCGTTCAAAGGTTCCACAGGTGGGGGATTGTCACATCACCGTCACGGCGGGCCGTTCGGGCGATGTGCTAAATGGCCCCTTATCGCCGCAGATCGAGGGTGAACGGGAATTCGCGGCTGCCCGGCAGCTCGATGGTGGCCGGCGGCGTGCGCATCAGGCCGGGCGTGTGGCCCATGCGCGTGAAGCGCGAATGGCGGCGGCTCTCGGCCTCGTAGGCGTTGACCGGGAAGCTGTCGTAGTTGCGTCCGCCCGGGTGGGCCACGAAGTACTGGCAGCCGCCCAGCGAGCGCTTCATCCAGGTGTCCACCAGGTCGAAGGTCAGCGGCGCATGGGCGCCAATGCTCGGGTGCAACGCCGAAGGCGGGTTCCACGCCTTGTAGCGCACGCCCGCGACGAATTCGCCGGTCACGCCCGTGGGCTGCAGCGGCAGCACCTTGCCGTTGACGGTGACGACATGGCGGCTCTCGTTGAGGCCCGTCACACGGACCTCGATGCGTTCGAGCGACGAATCGACATAACGCACCGTGCCGCCCGCCGAGCCTTCCTCGCCCATCACATGCCACGGCTCCAGCGCGTTGCGCAGCGACAGCTCCACGCCCATCGCCTGCATCTGCCCCACGAGGGGGAAGCGGAACTCGAAGTGCGGCGCGAACCAGTCGGGATCGAAGGCGAAGCCGGCCTGGCGCATCTCGCTGATGACGTCGTCGAAGTCCATCTTCACGAAGGTCGGCAGCAGGAAGCGGTCGTGCAGCTCGGTGCCCCAGCGGGTGACGGGCGCCTTGTAGGGCTCGTCCCAGAAGCGGGCGACCAGCGCGCGAATCAACAACTGCTGCGCAATGCTCATGCGCGCATGCGGTGGCATTTCAAACGCGCGCAGCTCCAGCAGGCCCAGGCGGCCGGTGCTCGAGTCGGGCGAATACAGCTTGTCGATGCAGAACTCGCTGCGGTGCGTGTTGCCCGACACGTCGATCAGGATGTTGCGCAGCGTGCGGTCGACCAGCCACGCGGGCATGTTCTGGCCGTAGATCTCGCGGTTCTTCGCGATTTCCTTGAGGGCAATTTCGAGCTCGTAGACCTGGTCGTTGCGCGCCTCGTCCACGCGCGGCGCCTGGCTGGTCGGGCCGATGAACATGCCCGAGAACAGGTAGCTCAGCGACGGATGGTTGTGCCAGTAGAGCAGCAGGCTCGCGAGCAGCTCGGGCCGGCGCAGGAACGGGCTGTCCGCCGGCGTGGCGCCGCCCATCACGAAGTGGTTGCCGCCGCCGGTGCCGGTGTGGCGGCCGTCGGTCATGAACTTCTCGGCCGACAGGCGCGTCTCGAAGGCGGCGTTGTAGAGGAACTCGGTGTGCGCGACCAGTTCCTTCCAGTTGTGGGCCGGGTGGATGTTGACTTCGATCACGCCCGGGTCGGGCGTCACGGCCAGCATCTTCAGGCGCGGATCGCGCGGTGGCGGATAGCCTTCCATCACGATGCGCATGCCAAGCTGCTGCGCGGTGGCTTCGACGGCGGCCACGAGGTCCAGGTAGTCCTCCAGGCGCGCGAGCGGCGGCATGAAGACGTAGAGCACGCCCGAGGCGCTGCCCTTCTTCTCGGCCGACGGGCCGTTGGCGCGGCGCGGGTCGCGCACTTCGACGCACAGCGCGGTGCGCGTGACCCAGTGGGCCGATTCGCCGCGCAGGGGCTGGCGGGTGGCGGGCGTGGCGCTGGCGTCGTCGGCACGCGCGGCCGCCGCTGCGTCGCTGCTGGCCGCATCGCCGGGGCTTTGCATGCGCAGCGATGCGGGCACCACGGGCGGCGTGCCGAAGGTGTAGGGCACGTCGCCGAGGCTGGCGCCGGCAGCACCGGGGGCACCGGCAGCACCGGCGACGCCGGGGGCACCCGTGCTGTAGCGCGCACGGTAGTCGGCCGCGCTCGGCAACGCGCCGCGCGGCGCCGTCGGGTCGCGCTCGATCAGGTAGGGGTAGTCGCCCTTGCTGGCCCACGGCTGCGAGTCGAGCGGCAGGCGGTAGCCCATGGGCGAATCGCCCGGAATGAGATAGAGCCGGTCGTCGCGCAGGAACCAGGGGCCGGTCTTCCAGCCGGGGCCGGCGAGCGCGGGCGCATCGCCGTTCGCATTGCCCGGTTCGATGGGCAGCATGTAGCCGATCACCGCATCGAGCTTCTGCGTGAACACGCGGCGCAGGCGCACGCGTTCGAGTTCGTCGTCCAGCTTCGATTCGAAGGGGTCCACGTTCACCGGCAGGCGGCGTTCGCGCCAGAGGTAGTAGTAGGTGTCTTCGTAGCCGGGCTGGATGTAGCGCTCGGTCAGCCCGAGGTTGCCGGCCAGCGTGGTGGTGAAGCGGCGCGCGTCCTCGCTCGTGTAGTGCGTGGGGAAGCGCTCGTCGGCGAAGAGCGCCGGGTCGTGCCACAGCGTCTGGCCGTCGGCGCGCCAGAAGATCGAGAGGGCCCAGCGCGGCAGCTGCTCGCCCGGGTACCACTTGCCCTGGCCGAAATGCAGGAAGCCGCCGTTGCCGTATTCGGCGCGCAGCTTGTGGACGAGTTCGGTGGCGTAGCCGCGCTTCGTGGGGCCGAGCGCGTCGGTGTTCCACTCGGGCGCGTCGCGGTCGCTGGTGGCCACGTAGGTGGGCTCGCCACCCATCGTGAGGCGCACGTCGCCGGCCTTCAGGCGCGCATCGACGGCATCGCCGAGCGTGAGCACTTCGGCCCATTGCTCTTCGGTGTAGGGCTTGGTGACGCGCGGCGATTCATAGATGCGCGTGACCTTCATCTCGTGGCCGAACTCGACCTCGGATTCATCGACACCGCCTTCGATGGGCGCCGCGCTCGACGGCGTGGGTGTGCAGGCGAGCGGGATGTGGCCTTCGCCGGCCATGAGGCCCGAGGTGGCATCGAGGCCGATCCAGCCTGCGCCCGGCAGGAACACCTCGCACCAGGCGTGCAGGTCGGTGAAGTCGACCGTGGTGCCGCTCGGGCCGTCGAGCGCCTTCACGTCGGGCGTGAGCTGGATCAGATAGCCCGAGACGAAACGCGCGGCCAGGCCCATGTGGCGCAGCAGTTGCACCAGCAGCCAGCCCGAGTCGCGGCATGAACCGCTGCCGTTGGTGAGCGTTTCTTCCGGCGTCTGCACGCCGGGTTCCATGCGAATCAGGTAGTTGACGTCCTGCTGCACCTGCTGGTTCAGGCCCACCAGGAAATCGATGGTGCGCTGTTCCTTGCGGTCGATCTTGTCGAGGTAGGCCTCCACCAGCGGCGTGACCGGGTCGGCCACGAGGTAGGGGGCGAGTTCCTCGGCTTGCGAGGCGGTGTACTTGAACGGAAAGTTCTCGGCCTGAGGCTCGAGGAAGAAGTCGAAGGGGTTGTAGACCGCCATCTCGACCACGAGGTCGACGGTGACCTTGAATTCGCGCGTCTTCTCGGGAAACACCAGCCGCGCCTGGTAGTTCGCGAACGGGTCCTGCATCCAGTTGACGAAGTGCTCGGCGGGCTCGACCCGCAGCGAATACGAGATGACGTTGCTGCGGCAATGCGGCGCGGGACGCAGGCGAACGACCTGCGGGCCCAACTGCACCAGGCGGTCGTACTTGTAGTGGGTGACGTGGTGGAGTGCGGCGTGAATGGACATGCGTTTTTGTGTGCAGTACTGCGAGATTGCATCGAAAAGATGTCTCTTGTGAGACGCATACTAGCCGAGATAACAAGCAATTAACGCGCCATCGAGCGCGGGTTCGGGGAGGGTTTGCATCATGTGTCGTGAGGTTGTGTGCTGACGCCGTCGCGTGCGTCCGGCAGGGGCGGGTCGTGGGCGTTTGCCGCGTTGGGGGGAACGGTGATCGGTGCGGCGCTGCAGCTGCACCAGCCGGCGTTATGGACCGCGGGTGTCTACGTGGCGCTGCTGTTTGTAGCCGCGGCGGGGCTGTGGTGGCGGCGGGCTTTCGGGCGGTTGCTGCTGGTCGCGGCGTTGATGTGCGGTGCGCTGGCCGGTGCCGGCCTTGCGGGTTGGCGTGCCGTGGCCTATGCGGATGGCGCGATCGATCCAACACTCGAAGGGCGCGACCTGCGGGTGGTCGGCGTGGTGTCCCAGATGCCGCAGCGCAACGAGACTGGAACGCGGTTTCATCTCGATGTCGAATCCGCCCGATGGGCCGATGCGCGCAACGACGCGCCGCCGACCATGCCCTCGCGCATCGCGCTGGGCTGGTATGGCGAGAACACCGGTCTGTGGGGGCGTGCCGTCGAGGGGCGGGCATCTGCCTCTGCTGTCGTCGGCGAACTGCACGCCGGCGAGCGCTGGCAAGTGACGGTGCGGCTCAGGGCGCCGCATGGCAGTCTCAATCCGCATGGCTTCGACAGCGAACTCTGGCTCTGGGAGCAGGGCGTGCATGCCAATGGCTATGTGCGAACCGGCGCGCGCGATGCCGCGCCGGTGCATGTGGCGAACACATGGCGGCACCCCATCGAACGCGCACGGGAAGCGGTGCGCGACGCGGTCTTCGAGCGTGTGGACGATCGCCGCCAGGCTGGCGTGATCGCCGCGCTGGTCACAGGCGACCAAGGCGCCATCGACCGGGCCGGATGGGATGTGTTCAGGGCGACGGGCGTGGCGCACCTGATGTCGATCTCGGGCCTTCACATCACCATGTTTGCCTGGCTCGCGGCACACCTCGTCGGCGCGCTGTGGCGGCGCAGCGGCCGGCTGATGCTGAGGCTGCCCGCACCGCAGGCGGCACTGGTCGGCGGTGTGCTGCTCGCCACGCTCTATGCGCTCTTCAGCGGCTGGGGCGTGCCCGCGCAGCGCACCGTGTGGATGCTCGTCACTGTCGCCTTGCTGCGCCTCACCGGCCGGCGCTGGCCGTGGCCGCATGTCTGGCTGCTGACCGCCGCGGTGGTGGTGGCGGTCGATCCCTGGGCCCTGATGCAGGCGGGCTTCTGGCTCAGCTTCATCGCGGTGGGCGTCTTGTTCGCCACCGATGTGACGGACGCGGGCGAGAGAAAGCCGACTGCCGCGAACCGGCTGTTCCTGTTCTTCCGCGAGCAATGGGTGATCACGCTCGCGCTCACGCCGCTGAGCCTGCTGCTGTTCCAGCAGGTGTCGCTGGTCGGCCTGCTGGCCAACGCCATCGCGATCCCGTGGGTGACTCTCGTGGTCACGCCGCTTGCCATGCTGGGCGCGATCGTGGCGCCGCTGTGGGAGGTCGCGGCCTGGGCTGTGCAGGCGCTCTCCGTCCTGCTGCAATGGCTGGCGGGGCTGCCTTTCGCCACGCTCTCGATGGCTGCGCCGCCGTGGTGGATGGCCGCTTGCGGCGTCGCGGGCGGCGCATTGCTCGCCATGCGGTTGCCCTGGTCGATGCGCGCGCTCGGCCTGCCGCTGCTGCTGCCCGTGCTGTTGTGGCAGATGCTGCGGCCCGCCGCCGGGGAATTCGAACTGCTCGCGGCCGACATCGGGCAGGGCAACGCGGTGCTGGTCCGCACCGCCACGCACAGCCTGCTCTACGACACGGGGCCGCGCTACAGCCTCGAGAGCGACGCCGGCCATCGCGTGCTCGTGCCGCTGCTGCGCGCCTTCGACGAGCGGCTCGACATGCTGGTGCTGAGCCACCGCGACACCGACCACACAGGCGGAGCACCCGCGGTGCTCGCGATGCAGCCGCAGGCCGTGCTGCTCAGTTCGATCGAGGCCACCCATCCGCTGCAGGCGCTGCGCCCGGCGCAGCGGTGCGAAGCAGGCCAGCGCTGGACCTGGGACGGCGTGAGTTTCGAGGTGCTGCATCCCTTCGATGCCGACTACCGAAGCTTCACCAGGCCCAATGCCGTCTCGTGCGTGCTGCGCATCGGCAACGGCCGTGCGACGGTGCTGCTGGCCGGCGACATCGAGCGGCTGCAAGAGGCCGCGCTGGTCGCGCGAACAGCCGAGGCGCACTTGCGGGCCGACGTGCTGCTGGTGCCTCATCACGGCAGCAAGACGTCCTCGAGCGAGGCGCTGCTCGATGCGGTGCGCCCGCGTATCGCGCTGGTCCAGGCGGGCTACCGCAACCGCTTCGGGCACCCTGCCGGGGAGGTGGTCGCGCGCTACATGGAGCGGGGCGTGCGGCTGGTGGAAAGCGCGCGCTGTGGCGCGGCGCACTGGGTCAGCAAGCGGCCCGCCGAACTGGCCTGCGAGCGCGAGCGCCGCGCCCGTTACTGGCACCACCGCATACGCTGAAACTTGCGGATGCAGCGGTCGCGCAGCACCGGGGAATTCTCCAAAACTGTGAATAAATTGTTAAACAAGAGGTTGAAGACCGGTTGCCACGTCACGCAAGGTGGCGCCTGATGCGTTGTACCGTCCTGAAACAACACACGGGGGGCGTCATGCAGGGCAGAGACAAGCTTCAGCGCAGGTTCCCTGGCAGGCGGGCGTCATGACGTCCGCGGCCGTGCCTGCCATCACCAGCGCCGGGACGGCTTCTTCCGCCTCCGCCGCAAAACTCCAGATGCACCGCGAGGGGGCGGTGCTGGTGTTGACCATCAGCAATCCCGCGGCGCGCAACACCGTCAATCCATCGATCTACCGCGCGGCCGCCAAGGCGATACGCGCCGCCTCCCGCTTTCGCACCGTGCGCGCCATCGTGCTGACCGGGGAGGGCGAGCATTTCTGCGTCGGCGGCGACCTGCGCCGGCTCGTGAGGCAGCGCAAGCTCCCGCAGTCGGAGCAACTGGCGCATTCCGACGCCCTGAACGAATGGGTCATGGCGATGCAGGAGGCGCCCCAGCCCGTGATCGCCGCGGTGGAGGGCACGGCGGCGGGCAGCGGCTTTTCGCTCTGCCTGGCCTGCGACCTGATCGTTGCGGCCGAGGATGCGGAATTCGTGATGTCCAACGTCAACTTCGGCCTGTCGATCGACGGCGGTGGCACCGATTCGCTGGCGCGCTCGCTGCCGCCGCAGGCGGTGATCGAGATCCTGTTGGGCGGCGCGGTCCACCACGCCCGCCGGCTCCATGACTGGGGCGTGGTGAACCGGATCGTGCCGCACGGAACCGCGTACGCCACCGCGCTCGCCTGGGCGCAGAAGCTTGCGCAGGGCCCGTTCGACGTGCAGGCGCGCATCAAGGAACTGGTCCATTCGGCGCGCGGGCGCAGCCGCCGCGAACAGCTCGATGCCGAGCGCGGCGTGTTGGTCGAGAGCCTCTACAGCGACGAAAGCGGCAAGCGGATCAAGGAATTCCTCGCGGCCCGCAAGAAGGGATAGCGCGGGAACGAGCGATTCCGGCCTTTCACAAGCCTTTCGGCTTCGCATAAGGGGTTCTACTGGCCCTGAACTTGCTAAGCTATGGCTCAAGGAGATTGGTCGTTCCATGCACAAATTCGATGAGATGTATGAGCAGTTGCCCTATGCGGGGGCTGCAATCCGACAGCACTACAAGCGCTACGACCAATGGCTTGCGAAGCAACCCGGCGAGGTGATGCGATCGCGGCGCGAAGAGGCGGAAATGATTTTCCGCCGGGTCGGCATCACCTTCGCGGTGTATGGCGCCAAGGACGAAGACGGCTCGGGCACCGAGCGGCTCATTCCGTTCGACCTGTTGCCCCGCATCATTCCCGCCCACGAGTGGGACAGCATGGAAAAAGGGCTGGTGCAGCGGGTCACCGCGCTCAACCGCTTCCTGCATGACGTCTACCACGACCAGGAGATCATCAAGGCCGGCATCATCCCGGCCGAGCAGATCCTGAACAACGCGCAGTTCCGCCCCGAGATGATGGGCGTCAACGTGCCGCACAACATCTACTCGAACATCGCCGGCATCGACATCGTGCGCGCCCCGGATGCCCAGGGCAACGGCGAGTACTACGTGCTCGAAGACAACCTGCGGGTGCCCAGCGGCGTGAGCTACATGCTGGAGAACCGCAAGATGATGATGCGGCTCTTCCCGGAGCTGTTCAACCAGAACCGCATTGCGCCGGTCGCGCACTACCCCGACCTGCTGCTCGAGACGCTGCGCACCAGCGCGCCGCCCGCCACGGCCGAGCCCACGGTGGTGGTGCTCACGCCCGGCATGTACAACAGCGCCTACTTCGAGCACGCCTTCCTCGCGCAGCAGATGGGCGTGGAGCTGGTCGAGGGGCAGGACCTGTTCGTCAAGGACGACTTCGTCTACATGCGCACCACGCGCGGCCCGAAGCGCGTCGACGTCATCTACCGCCGCGTCGACGACGACTTCCTCGACCCCGAGGTGTTCCGCCCCACGTCCACGCTCGGCACCGCCGGCCTGATGCGCGCGTACCGCGAAGGCAATGTCGTGATCTGCAATGCGGTGGGCACCGGCGTGGCCGACGACAAGTCGATCTACCCCTACGTGCCGAAGATGATCGAGTTCTACCTCGGCGAGCAGCCGATCCTGAAGAACGTGCCCACCTACATGTGCCGCAACAAGGACGAGCTGCAATACACGCTCGACAACATGAAGGACCTGGTCGTGAAGGAAGTGCACGGCGCCGGCGGCTACGGCATGCTGATCGGCCCGGCCGCCACGCAGGCCGAGATCGAGGACTTCAAGAAGGCCGTGATCGCCAAGCCCGACGGCTACATCGCGCAGCCCACGCTGAGCCTGTCGACCTCGCCGACCTTCGTCGACGCCGGCATCGCGCCGCGCCACATCGATCTGCGGCCCTTCGTGCTCTCGGGCAAGGAAGTGCAGATGGTGCCCGGCGGCCTCACGCGCGTGGCGCTGAAAGAGGGATCGCTGGTGGTCAACTCGTCGCAGGGCGGCGGCACCAAGGACACCTGGATTCTCGAAGCCGACCGCGCGCCCAAGCCCAAGGCGGCCACGCAGTCGCAAAGCCAATCGTCATCGGTCTGAGTGCAGGCACCAAGGAACTAGGAGAACACACGATGCTTTCGCGCACCGCAGACCACCTCTACTGGATGTCCCGCTACACCGAGCGGGCCGAGAACACCGCGCGCATGCTGGACGTCAACTACCAGACCTCGCTCCTGCCGCAGTCCGCCGAAGTGGCCAAGTACGGCTGGCAGGGCGTGCTCTCCATCAGCGAACTGCTGCCCTGGTACAACAAGAAGTACGAGCAGATCACGCCGCACGACGTGATGGAGTTCATGGTCAAGGACGAGAGCAACGCCTCGTCGATCGTCTCCTGCCTCAAGGCCGCGCGCGAGAACGCACGTGCCGTGCGGGGCGCGCTCACCACCGAGGCCTGGGAAACTCAGAACACCACCTGGCTCGAAGTCAACCGCATGCTGCGCGCGGGCGATTTCGAACGCGACCCGGGCCAGTTCTTCGAATGGGTCAAGTTCCGCTCGCACCTCTCGCGCGGCGTGACGCTGGGCACGATGCTGCAGGACGAGGCCTTCTACTTCTCGCGCCTGGGCACTTTTCTCGAACGCGCCGACAACACCGCGCGGCTGGTCGACGTGAAGTTCCACGCTCTCAACAGCGAATTCTTCGGCGCGGCCACCGAGGAAGATCAGGAGTACGACTTCTATCACTGGAGCGCGATCCTGCGCAGCGTTTCGGCCTTCGAGGTCTATCGCAAGGTGTACCGCGACGTGATCAAGCCCGAGCGCGTGGCCGAGCTGCTGATTCTTCGCGCCGACATGCCGCGCTCGCTGCATGCAAGCCTGGCCGAGGTGGTGAGCAACCTCGCGAAAGTGCAGAACGAGCAGAGCGCCGAAACGCAGCGCCGCGCCGGCAAGCTGCTGGCCGACCTGCAGTACGCGCGCGTCGACGAGATTCTTGCGACCGGGCTGCATGCCTATCTCACGCAGTTCCTCGATCGCGTGAATGAGCTCGGCGGGCGCATCAGCCAGGACTTCCTGGTCCCCGCACACTGAGCGCCGATGCCAGCCTGCGGGCTGGCATCGCTTTCATCCCGCCGTGTTCACCGCATAGAGGCTCGCGCATCCGTAGTCGGTGCGCACGCCGATCGCATCGTTGCCGATCCAGGCGATGGCACAGCGCTTGATCACATGGTCGACCGCAAAGCGCAGCAGCGATTTCATCGTGGCGAACTCGAACACTTCGATGTGGCCGCGGTGTGCGACTGCGAGGCGTTCGCCTGAAGGGTCGAGTGCGAAATCGCTGTTCGCCAGATCGCCGAGGTCCGGCCAGTCCGCGCGCGGTGCAGCAGCTTCCATGTCGAAGCAATGCAGGGCCCAGCCGCCGTATTGCTCCTTGGCGAGCAACCAGCGCCCGTCGGGCGTGAAGCACAGCTTGGCGATCATTTCGAAATCGCCTTTCCATGCAGGTCTGGCGATGCCGCCGGCTACGTCCAGGAACTGCACTTCGCCGGCCTGCACGCAGAAGGCAAGAACGCCTTGCGAGGACAGCGCACCTTCCATCTGCGGCGTGTGCCCGCCGTGAAGCTGGGGGCGTGCCTCGTGCCTCAGAAGATCACTGCCGCTCGTTGAAACCGACAGGTCGCGCACCACCAGTTCCGGTTGCGCGAACCACGCGGCGCGTGTGCCCGCGACGCTCAGGAAACTCGCGGGGTCACGGTTCTCCTTGGCGAGGGTTTCGAAGGTGCGCGTGGCCGGCGACCAAGCCAGCACGCCGTGATCGGCCCGCACGAGCAAGCGGTCCAGCGCCGGCGCATGCAGGGCCTGCCAGATCAGCGTGTTCTCGGGCGCCTCGAAGGTATCGGTTTCCTGCGCCTGCGCGTCGATGACCACCAGTTGGTCTCTGCCGGCCGCCTGGGGATGCACATCGGAGGCGAGATTGCGGCTGCACAGGAGCTGGCCGTTGAAGTCGGCAACCGGCATCGCGCCGGTGTAGCCCTGGCCAAGGTAGCGGTGCATGCGCGGCTCGCCGGCGCGGGCCTCGGGGTTGACGAGCACGAAGCCCTTCTTGAGCCGGGACCATTCCTCTTTTTGCGCATGCGCGATGGCGGCCTTGGCATCGGCTTGCGACTTGGTGCTTTCCTTTTCCTTGCCGGGCGCACCGGCGCGAACGATCACGTCGGCGCCTTCGCAGCGCGTGGCCCATGTCTTGCCGGCGGGGTCAAGAAGAACTCGGATACGGGTCATGAAAGGATGCTCCGGAGCGTAGAGGAATCGGATCGGGCAGGGGCCCGTTGGCAGTGTTGCCAGCGCTTTCAGCGCGAGAACGACTCTACAGCCACCGGAATCGCCGGCGCCTGCCAGCGGTAGGCGTCGCCCAACACATTGCGCTCGGGCATCTGCCCGCTCCATCGAATCTTGAGCAGGTCCATCAGCGCCCATCCCGTCCAGTCCGCGCGAAAGGGCTGCTGCTGCGCGGCGACGCTCGGCAGCGGCTCCCGGTTGCGCCAGATGACGGTCGGAATGCGGTAGCCCGAAGCGGTCGACGGGCTGTGGCCCGCGCGGTCGCTGCCGTGGCCGACCTCCTGGCCGTGGTCCGACAGGTACATCCAGGCGCGGTCCTCGCCCGGCTTGCCCGCGCTGCGCGTCTGCTGCAGCAACTCCGACACCACGAAGTCGTGGTACAGCAGTGCCGCGTCGTACTCCTGGCGGAAGCGCCGCACCCAGGCGGAGCGGCCGTCCTTCACCAGACCGTTCTCGACCGCATCCACGTCGTCGTCGAACGGGTTGGCGTTCTCGGGGAAACGCAGGCTGTAGTGCGGGTGCGCGCCCATCAGGTGGACCACGATGAGCTTGCGGTCGGTGCTCGTGTCCGCAAAGGCTTCCTGCACGCAGTCGAGGATCTCGCCGTCCAGCGAGGCGCTGGCGCGGCCGGGCGTGCGGTTGACCATGTCCACCACGTCGGCCAGGCGCGCATGCTGCTGCTCGATGGCGAGGTCGTCGTGGTTGCTGATCCACCAGACCTTGTAGCCCGCGGCGCGTGCCAGCGCCAGCAGGTGCGGCGGGTTCTCGCTCTCGGGCAGGCCGAAATGGAACATGTTGCGCAGCGCGGGCAGGGTGCTCGCGTCCACCGACCATGCGTTCTTCAGCACCGCCATCTGCTCGCCGGCCTGCGCCTTGTGCGCCAGCAGGCGCGGAGTGGTCGGGCGGCCGTAGCCGTACAGGGCCATGTTGTCGCGGTTGATGCTGTCGGTGATGACCAGCACCACCGTCGACGGACCGGCCTGCAGTGCGACGGGAGCGATGGCTTTTGCCTGCGCCATCAGGCGGTCGCGCACCTTCTCCTGACCGGCCCAGGTCGCGCGCAGCGTGTGCACCGACTGCGCCCAGCCGGCCCAGAAGATCGCGGGATGCAGCCGGCGCCATGGCTTGCTCGCATAGGCCACGCACGCGATCAGCAAGAGAACGAGCACCAGCGATCGCGTCCAGAACGATGACCTCGTGCGCGCGGACGACCCGCCCGCATCGAAAGCCGCGCCGCGCCGCGCGAACATGCCCACGAGCACGCCGGCCACGGCGAGCGCGCCCGTCCAGATGACCGCCGAGCGCCAATGCATCCACAGGTATTCCGAGCTCTCGCGTGCATTGGTGTTGGCCGCGGCGCCGAGCACCATCGCGCCGTCGGGCGCGGCCTGGTAGGTGTCGAGCAGATAGGCGCGCACCGCGGCGTCGAGCGCGAAGCCCATGGTCCAGAGCCAGACGAGCACCGTTCGCGCGCTTCGCATTCGCGCGCTGCGGATCGGCCATGCGAGCCACAACACCATCGGCATGGCGAGCACCGCGAGCTGCGCGATGCGGCGGCCGTCGTGGCCCAGGGCAATCGACGCCAGCAGCGTTGCACCGACCGCACCGCAGGCGAACAGGGTGCTGCGGCGGGGCGCGTTCCGGGGAGCGAGTGCTTCGGAGGGAGGAGAAGTCAAACGGGCGAGCGGCGAGTCGGGGGCGTGCGCATTCTGCGTCGTCAGGTGTACCGCGAGGCCCAGTGTCCCGATGGTCGCGGGGGCTTTGACAGAAGGAGCAGCGCTTCAGGGCTTTGGGATATCCCCGTGGAACTTATCGCGCCTCACGGTCCCAGATGGGCTCGACCGGCATCGCCGGACATTTTCGAACACCCGTAGAAAGGAACCTCCCCTCCATGTTCAGATTCATCCGGCTGCCCGCGCTCGTGCTCGCCTTCGTCCTCTCGTGGATGGCCCTGCCTTCCGCGTGGGCCGCACCCCAGAAACAGATGGTCAGCGCCGCGGTCGGCACCCTGAACATGCGCACCGGCCCCGGCCAGCGCTATGAGTCCCACTGGACCGTGAGCAAGGGTTACCCGTTCCGCGTCATCGGCCGGAAGGGCGATTGGCTGCGGGTCAGCGACTTCGAGAACGACAAGGCCTGGATCTACCGGCCGATGACCAGCAAGACGCCGCACCATGTCGTGAAGGCGAAGGCGGCCGTGCTTCGCAAGTCACCGAATGCGCGCAGCCCGGTCGTGAAGCGGGCCGCTTACGGCGATGTGCTGCGAACTCTCGAACGCCGCGGAGACTGGGTCAAGGTCACCCACGAAGGCGGCGGCACCGGCTGGGTGGCGCGTCGCCTGGTCCGGGGCTGGTAGCCGGCAAGGAAGCTCAGGTCGCCGTGGCCTGGCGCACGGCGCGCTCCCAGCGCGCCATCGATTCCTCGGCCTGTGCGCGGCCCATGGTCGGCAGGAAGCGGCGCTCCACCTTCCACAGCTTCGAGAGCTGGCGCGCGTCGGCATAGACGCCCGTCGAGAGCCCCGCGAGGTACGCGGCGCCGAGCGCCGTGGTCTCGATGACTTCGGGCCGCACCACTGGAATGCCCAGAAGGTCGGCCTGGAACTGCATCAGCAGGTCGTTGACGCTCGCGCCGCCGTCCACGCGCAGTTCGGCCACTGGCTTGCCGCCGGCAGCCACTGCATCGCGGCTCATCGCCTGCAGCAGCGCGGCGCTCTGGTAGGCAATGCTTTCCAGCGCGGCGCGCGCGATGTGCGCGACGGTCGTGCCGCGCGTGAGGCCGGTGATCGTGCCGCGCGCGTCCGCATCCCAGTAGGGCGCGCCGAGGCCGGTGAAGGCCGGCACCATCATCACGCCGCCCGCGTCGGGCACGCTCTCGGCGAGCGACTGCACCTCGGCGCTGCCCTTGATGGCCTTGAGCCCGTCGCGCAGCCACTGCACCACCGCGCCGCCAACGAACACGCTGCCTTCCATCGCGTACTGCGGCGTGGTGTCGGCCTGCGCGGCGCTGGTCACGAGCAGGCCGTTGTGTGAGGGCTGGAACGCGCCGCCCGTGTGCATCAGCAGGAAGCAGCCGGTGCCATACGTGTTCTTGGCCATGCCGGCCTCGAAGCAGGCCTGGCCGAAGAGGGCGCTCTGCTGGTCGCCCGCCACGCCGCCGATGGGCAGGGCGTGACCGAGCAGCGCGGCATCGGTGTCGGCGAAGTGCGAGCTCGATGGCTGCACCTTGGGCAGCAGCGCGGCGGGAATCTTCAGCGCGGCGAGCAGGTCGGCGTCCCATTCGTTCGTGTGCACATTGAAGAGCATCGTGCGCGAGGCGTTGCTCACGTCGGTCACATGCACCTTGCCGCCGGTGAGCTGCCACATGAGCCAGCTGTCGACGGTGCCGAAGGCGAGGTCGCCGCGCTCGGCCTCGGCGCGTGCGCCGGGCACGTTGTCGAGCAGCCAGCGCAGCTTGGTGCCGGAGAAGTACGCGTCGATCACCAAGCCGGTCTTCTCGCGGATGGTGTCCGTCATGCCCTCGTCGCGCAGCTGCGCGCACAGGGGCTCGGCGCGGCGGTCCTGCCAGACGATGGCGTGGTGCACCGGCTGCCCGGTCTTGCGGTTCCACAGCACGGTGGTCTCGCGCTGGTTGGTGATGCCGATGGCGTGGATGTCGGCCGGCTTCAGCTTCGCCTTCACCAGCACTTCGCGCGCGGTGGCGAGCTGGCTGCGCCAGATTTCCATCGGGTCGTGCTCGACCCAGCCCGGTTGCGGGTAGATCTGCGTGAGCTCCTTCTGCGCGATGGCGACGATGTGGCCTTCGCGGTCGAACACGATGCTGCGGGAGCTGGAGGTGCCCTGGTCCAGGGCGAGGAGATAGGTGGAGGTGGTCGTCATTCGGACTTCGTCTCTTGTTGGGTTGCTGCCTAGCGCGCGATCTCGAGGCGAACCTGCGCTGCATGCAACAGGTCCGCAAAAGGCGCCGGTGGCGCCGCGTCGGTGAACAGCCGGTCGATCTGCGAGAGCGTGCCCAGCTGGATCATCGCCGGCCGGTTGAACTTGCTCGCATCGGCCGCGAGCCACACCTCGCGCGCCTGCGCAATGATGGTCTGCGCCACCTTCACCTCGCGCAGGTCGAAGTCGCGCAGCGACCCGTCGGCCTCGATGCTCGACACGCCGATGAGCGCGATGTCGACCTTGAACTGGCGGATGAAATCGATGGTGGCCTCGCCCACGATGGCGCGGTCGCGCGCGCGCACCGAGCCGCCGGCCACGATCACCTCGCACGAGCTGTTGCCGCTCAGGATGGTCGCCACGTTCAGGTTGTTGGTGATCACGCGCAGGCCCGTGTGGCGCATCAGCGCCTTGGCGATGGCTTCGGTGGTGGTGCCGATGTTCAGGATCAGCGAGCAGTCGTTGGGCACCAGCTCGGCCACGCGCTGCGCGATGCGCGCCTTGCCTTCGGCATTCAGGGTTTCGCGCTGCTGGTAGCCGATGTTCTCGGTGGTGGAGCTGGGCACGCGCACGCCGCCGTGAAAACGTGTGAGCAACCCTTCGTCGGCCAGCCGCTGCACGTCGCGCCGCACGGTCTGCAGGGTCACGCCCAGCATGTCGGCCAGTTGCTCGACGGTGACGGAGCCGCGCGTGCGCACGGTGTCCAGGAGGTTGATCTGGCGCGGGTTGGAGTTCACAAAAGCGTCGTGGAGTGCGGGAAGACTCAGAAGCTGTGAATGAACCTGCCGCGCCCGAGCAGCCCGCCCAGCCACGCCCAATCAAGGCGCAAAGCGCAGCCATAGCTCGGACTATGGCGAGCATTTGCAACGCAGAGTGGGTGTGGCTGGACGGGATGAGCGGGCACGGCGGGTTCGTTCGCAGCTTCTCAGGGGAAGGGTACAGGGCGCGTCACTTTAAAGCGAACCAAAACGAACCCGACTAAGGGAAAACTCGGAGGAAAATCGCGCCAAAAGGAATCCAAATGAAAAAACCCGAAAATACAATGGCGCCCTCCAGTGACCAAAGTCACGCTTCAACGGGCCCATTTCCAGTGAGCGATTTCTCCTCCAGTTCGCCTGCGCCAGCCACCGATTGCGACGTGCTGATCGTCGGCGGCGGCATCAACGGCTGCGGCATCGCGCGCGACCTCGCCGGGCGCGGCTGGCGCGTCGTGCTGTGCGAGAAGGACGATCTCGCCTCGCACACGTCTTCCTCTTCCACCAAGCTGATCCACGGGGGCCTGCGCTACCTGGAGTACTACGAGTTCTCGCTCGTGCGCAAGGCGCTGCAGGAGCGCGAGGTGCTGCTCAAGAGCGCGCCGCACATCATGTGGCCGCTGCGCTTCGTGATGCCGCACGACCCCTCGATGCGGCCGGCCTGGATGATCCGCATCGGCCTGTTCATGTATGACCACCTCGCCAAGCGCGAAGTGCTGCCGGGCTCGCGCAGCGTCGACCTGCGCAAGCACGCGGCCGGCAAGCCGCTCAAGGACCAGTACAAGCGCGGCTTCGTCTACTCCGACGGCTGGGTCGACGATGCGCGCCTGGTGGTGCTGAACGCGCTCGATGCGCAAGCCCGTGGCGCCGAGGTGCTCACCCGCACCCGCTGCACCCATGCGCAGCGCGATGCCGACGGCTGGACCGCCACGCTCGAAGGTCCCCAAGGCACGCGCACCGTTCGCGCCCGCGCCGTGGTGAATGCCGCGGGGCCGTGGGCCGAATCTTTCTTGCGCGGCGTCGCGCAATCGGCCAAGGGCGAATCGCTGGCCACCAAGAGCCTGCGCCTCGTGAAGGGCAGCCACATCATCGTGCCGCGCCTGTTCGAGCACGACCATGCGTACATCTTCCAGAACCCCGACAAGCGGATCATCTTTGCGATCCCCTACCAGGACGAGTTCACGCTGATCGGCACCACCGACATCGAGCTGAACGGCGACGAACCCGGCGCCGCGCGCATCGCGCAGGAAGAGATCGACTACCTCTGCACGCAGGCCAGCCGCTATTTCGAGAAGCCCATCGTGCCGGCCGACGTGGTGTGGACCTACTCGGGCGTGCGCCCGCTGCTGGACGATGCCTCGGGCGACCCCTCGGCCGTCACGCGCGACTACATGCTGGAGTCGAACACCACCGCCGCACCGCTCCTGTCGGTGTGGGGCGGCAAGATCACCACCTTCCGCAAGCTCGCGGAAGACGCGGCCGACGAGGTCGGCAAGATGCTCGGCCAGTCGAACGTGCAGCGCCCCGCCTGGACCGACGGCGCGTTCCTCGCCGGCGGCGACCTGTCGGCATGGATCGGCGCCGCGAAGCGGCCCGACGACGATTTCGAGCGCTTTGTCTCAGCGGTGCAGGCGAAATATCCATGGCTCTACGGCAAGCTCACGCGCCGTCTCGCACGCGCCTACGGCGCCCGGGTGTCGGAGCTGCTCGGCGATGCGAAGTCGCTCGCCGACCTGGGCCCCGCGGTGGCGCCCGACCTGCACGAGCGCGAGCTGCGCTTCCTGCAAACCCATGAATGGGCCGTGAGCTCGGACGACGTGCTCTGGCGCCGCTCCAAGCTCGGCCTGCACTACACGCCGGCCGAACGCGAACAGGTCGCGGCCTGGCTGCAGGCCAATGCGAAGAACAACGACAAAGTGGAAGTGGAGGTGAGCTGATGCAGCTGACTCTGGATCGCGTCACCAAGAAGGTCGGCGCGCAGACATGGCTCTATGAACAGAGCATCGCGCCCAAGAGCGGCGCGGTGACTGTGCTGCTGGGCGCCACGCAGGCCGGCAAGACCAGCCTGATGCGCCTGATGGCGGGGCTGGACACGCCGACGACGGGCAAGGTGCTGGTCGACGGCAAGGACGTGACCGGCATGCCGGTGCGCGAGCGCAACGTCGCGATGGTCTACCAGCAGTTCATCAACTACCCCTCGCTCAAGGTGTCCGACAACATCGCCTCGCCGCTCAAGCTGCGCGGCGAGAAGAACATCGACGCGCGCGTGAAGGCGCTCGCCGACAAGCTGCACATCGGCATGTTCCTGGACCGCCTGCCGGCCGAGCTCTCGGGCGGGCAGCAGCAGCGCGTGGCGCTGGCGCGCGCGCTGGCCAAGAACGCGCCGCTGATGCTGCTCGACGAGCCGCTGGTGAACCTGGACTACAAGCTGCGCGAGGGCCTGCGCGAAGAGCTCACACAGCTTTTCGCCACCGGCGACTCGACCGTGATCTACGCGACCACCGAACCCGGCGAGGCGCTGCTGCTGGGCGGCTACACCGCGGTGATGGACGCGGGCGAACTGCTGCAATACGGCTCGACCGCCGAGGTGTTCCATGCGCCGCAGTCGCTGCGCGTGGCGCGCGCCTTCAGCGATCCGCCGATGAACCTCCTGGCCGGCACCGCAACTGCCGGCCAGGTGCAACTCGCGGGCGGCCCGGCGCTGGCGCTGGCATTGCCCGAAAGCGTTTCGGGCGCGGTCACCGTGGGCCTCCGTGCAAGTGCGTTGAACGTGGGCGCGGGCGAGGGCGACATCGCCTTGCCCGGCAAGGTGGAGCTGGCCGAGATCTCGGGCTCCGACACCTTCGTGCACGTCGACACGGCGGTGGGCGAACTGGTGGCGCAGCTCACCGGTGTGCACCGCTTCGAGCTGGGCGCTTCGATCACGCTGTACTTCAGCGCGTCGCAAGCCTATGTGTTCGATGCCGGCGAGAAGCTGGCGCTGGCGCCTGCATGGCGCAAAGGAAACGTATGAGCCCCCACGTTCATCACTGCGTGTATTCACTGCCCCCCGAGGGGGCGCAGACCGCCCTTGGGGCGGCCCGGCGGGAGGTCTGAGATGGCACGCATCGATCTCGACCTGGCCCACGCCTACCGCGCCAACCCCACGCAGGACAGCGACTATGCGCTGCTGCCGCTGAAGATGAGTTTTCGCGACGGCGGCGCCTACGCCTTGCTCGGCCCCTCGGGCTGCGGCAAGACGACCATGCTCAACATCATCTCGGGCCTGCTCGTGCCGTCGCAGGGCACGGTGACATTCGACGGCCGCGAGATGACGCGCGCCACGCCGCAGGAACGCAACATCGCGCAGGTGTTCCAGTTCCCGGTGATCTACGACACCATGACCGTGGCCGAGAACCTCGCGTTTCCGCTGCGCAACCGCAAGGTGCCCGAAGACCAGATCAAGAAGCGCGTGGGCGAGATCGCCGAGATGCTCGACATGAGCGGCCAGCTCAACCAGCGCGCGGCGGGCCTCGCGGCCGATGCCAAGCAGAAGATCTCGCTGGGCCGGGGCCTGGTGCGCAGCGACGTGTCGGCCGTGCTCTTCGACGAGCCGCTCACCGTGATCGATCCGCACCTGAAGTGGCAGCTGCGCCGCAAACTGAAGCAAATCCACCGCGAACTCAAGCTCACGCTGATCTACGTGACGCACGACCAGGTCGAGGCGCTCACCTTCGCCGAAGAGGTGGTGGTCATGACGCGCGGCAAGGCCGTGCAGGTGGGCAGCGCCGAGGCGCTGTTCGAGCGGCCGGCCCACACCTTCGTCGGCCATTTCATCGGCTCGCCGGGCATGAACTTCCTCTCGGCCAAGAGCATGAACGGCGCGCTCGAAGTGGCGGGCACGCCGCTCGTGCCGACGCGCGAACTGCCGCAGGGGGCGCTCAAGATCGGCATTCGCCCCGAGTACCTGCGCCTGTCGAACGCCGGCGCCGCCGGCGCCGTGCCGGCGGTGGTGAAGCAGGTGCAGGACGTCGGCACGCACGCGATGCTGAGCGCCGAAGTCGACGGCATCGTGATCAAGGTGCGGCTGCACTCCGACGAGCAGCCGCCGGCCCCGGGGGACACGGTGTGGCTGCGCGTGCTGGACGTCCACACCTGCTATTACAAAGACGAGGAACTGGTGGCATGAACGCAACCAACAAACCGATCAACCAGAAGGCTTGGTGGCTCGTGCTGCCGGTGCTGATCTGCGTGGCCTTCTCGGCCATCGTGCCGCTGATGACGGTGGTCAACTACTCGGTGCAGGACATCATCTCGCCCGAGCGCCGCGTGTTCGTGGGCACCGAATGGTTCGCCTCGGTGATGCGCGACGACGAGCTGCACCAGGCGCTGTGGCGCCAGCTGGGCTTCTCGCTGTCGGTGCTGCTGGTGGAGATTCCGCTGGGCATCGGCCTAGCCCTGTCGATGCCGGCCAAGGGCTGGAAGTCGTCGGCGGTGCTGGTGGTGGTGGCGCTCTCGCTGCTGATTCCCTGGAACGTGGTCGGCACCATCTGGCAGATCTACGGCCGCGCCGACATCGGCCTGCTGGGCCACGCGCTGCAGGTCATGGGCATCGACTACAACTACACGGGCAGTGCGACCGACGCGTGGCTCACGGTGCTGGTGATGGACGTGTGGCACTGGACGCCGCTGGTGGCGCTGCTCTGCTATGCGGGCCTGCGCTCGATTCCCGATGCCTACTACCAGGCCGCGCGCATCGACGGCGCAAGCAAGTTCGCGGTGTTCCGCTACATCCAGCTGCCCAAGATGCGCGGCGTGCTGATGATCGCGGTGCTGCTGCGCTTCATGGACAGCTTCATGATCTACACCGAGCCCTTCGTGCTGACGGGCGGCGGGCCGGGCAATGCGACCACGTTCCTCAGCCAATACCTCACGCAGAAGGCCGTGGGGCAGTTCGACCTCGGGCCGGCGGCGGCGTTCTCGCTGATCTATTTCCTGATCATTCTCTTGTTCTGCTTCGTGCTCTACAACTGGATGCAGCGGGTCGGTACGCAGGAAGTCGAGGTCGAGAAATGAACGAAAAGAGATTCCACAAGCGCAGCATCTTCCTGGTGCTGTACATCCTGTTCGCGCTGTTGCCCATCTACTGGATGATCAATATGAGCTTCAAGACGAACGAGGAGATTCTTTCGAGCTTCTCGTTCTTTCCGCAGCAGCTCACCTGGGCCAACTACGCACGCATCTTCACCGACGAGTCGTGGTACTCGGGCTACATCAACAGCCTGATCTACGTGGCGATCAACACGGTGATCTCGCTCACCGTGGCGCTGCCGGCGGCCTATGCGTTCTCGCGCTATTCGTTCCTCGGCGACAAGCACGTGTTCTTCTGGCTGCTGACCAACCGCATGACGCCGCCCGCGGTGTTTTTGCTGCCGTTCTTCCAGCTCTACAGCACGGTCGGCCTCATGGACACGCACCTGGGCGTGGCGCTTGCGCACCTGCTCTTCAACGTGCCATTGGCGGTGTGGATCCTCGAAGGCTTCATGAGCGGCATTCCGCGCGAGATCGACGAGACGGCCTACATCGACGGCTACTCGTTCCCGCGCTTCTTCCTCACCATCTTCCTGCCGCTCATCAAGGCTGGGGTGGGCGTGGCGGCGTTCTTCTGCTTCATGTTCAGCTGGGTCGAGTTGCTGCTGGCGCGCACGCTCACGAGCGTGAATGCCAAGCCCATCGTCGCGACGATGACGCGCACGGTGAGCGCTTCGGGCATGGACTGGGCGACGCTCGCGGCGGCGGGCGTGCTCACGATCGTGCCGGGCGCGATCGTCATCTGGTTTGTCCGTCACTACATCGCGAAGGGTTTCGCGATGGGTCGCGTTTAAGGAGGGCCAAAGATGTTCGACTGGATGGTCTGGACCACCCCGGTGGCCGTGTTCTTCATCTGCATCGCGCTCATGCTGGTCGGCATGACGGTGTGGGAGTTCAAGTCGCCCACCACGATGCGCCGCGGCTGGCTGCCGATCGCCACCACGCGCGGCGACAGGCTCTTCATCGGCCTCTTGTCCGCGGCCTACGTGAACCTGATCTTCATCGGCCTGGCCGGCAAGTTCCAGGAATGGCTGAGCCTGGAGGCCGAGCCCTCGATCTGGATCAGCTTCGTGCTGTCGATGCTCGTGCTGGCGCTGGTGATGCGCAAAGGCTGAAGCCAACGATTTTTCGAGACGCGTCCGGCTCTCCGCCTCCCCGGAGCCGCGATGGAAAAAACCGGGGAAGCACAACCGAGGAGACACATTCATGAAGATGCGCTACACGGCATTGGCACTGGCAGCGGCGATGTTCGCCGCGCACGGCGCTGCGTCGGCCGGCGAGGCCGAGGCGAAGAAATGGATCGACAGCGAATTCCAGCCGTCGACCCTGTCCAAGGACAAGCAGATGGAGGAGATGAAGTGGTTCATCGACGCCGCCAAGAAGCTGCAGGCCAAGGGTGTGAAGGAGGTGTCGGTCGTTTCCGAAACGCTGACCACCCATGAGTACGAATCGAAGACGCTGGCCAAGGCCTTCGAGGAAATCACCGGCATCAAGGTCAAGCACGACCTGATCCAGGAAGGCGACGTGGTCGAGAAGCTGCAGACCTCGATGCAGTCGGGCAAGTCGATCTACGACGGCTGGGTGTCCGACTCCGACCTGATCGGCACGCACTACCGCTACGGCAAGATCATGTCGCTGACCGAGTACATGGGCGGCGCGGGCAAGGAGTTCACCAACCCCGGCCTCGACCTCAAGGACTTCATCGGCACCAGCTTCACCACCGCGCCCGACGGCCAGCTCTACCAGCTGCCCGACCAGCAGTTCGCCAACCTGTACTGGTTCCGCGCCGACCTGTTCGCGCGCAAGGACCTGCAGGACAAGTTCAAGGCCAAGTACGGCTACAACCTGGGCGTGCCGCTCAACTGGAGCGCCTACGAGGACATCGCCGAGTTCTTCAGCGTCGACGTGAAGACCATCGACGGCAAGCCGATCTACGGCCACATGGACTACGGCAAGAAGGACCCGTCGCTCGGCTGGCGCTTCACCGATGCGTGGCTCTCGATGGCCGGCGCGGCCGACAAGGGCATCCCGAACGGCATGCCGATCGACGAGTGGGGCATTCGCGTGGCTGCCGACAAGTGCACGCCCACGGGCGCCTCGGTCTCGCGCGGTGGCGCCACCAACTCGCCGGCCGCCGTGTACGCGCTCACCAAGTACATCGACTGGATGAAGAAGTACGCGCCCAAGGAAGCCATGGGCATGACCTTCGGCGAATCCGGCCCGGTGCCCGCGCAGGGCCAGATCGCCCAGCAGATCTTCTGGTACACGGCCTTCACCGCCGACATGACCAAGAAGGGCCTGCCGGTCGTGAACGACGACGGCTCGCCGAAGTGGCGCATGGCCCCCGGCCCGAACGGCCCGTACTGGAAGCAGGGCATGCAGAACGGCTACCAGGACGTGGGCTCGTGGACCTTCTTCAAGGGCCATGACGCCAACAAGACGGCCGCCGCCTGGCTCTATGCGCAGTTCATCACCGCCAAGACGACCTCGCTCAAGAAGTCGATCACCGGCCTGACCTTCATCCGCGACAGCGACATCCGCTCGGACTACTTCACGCAGAACGCCAACAAGTACGGCGGCCTGATCGAGTTCTACCGCAGCCCCGCGCGCGTGGCATGGACCCCGACCGGCACCAACGTGCCTGACTATCCGAAGCTCGCGCAGCTCTGGTGGAAGAACGTGGCCGAGGCCGTGACGGGCGAGAAGACCCCGCAGAAGGCGATGGACAACCTGGCCGACGAGATGGACAACGTGATGGCGCGCCTGGAACGCGCCGGCATGGCCCATTGCGCGCCCAAGCTCAACCCCAAGGGTGATCCGGCCAAGTACCTGAGCGACGACCACGCCCCGTGGAAGAAGCTGGCCAACGAAAAGCCCAAGGGCGAGACCATCGACTACAACAAGCTGCTGGGTGCCTGGAAGGAAGGCAAGGTGCGCTGAGCGCGCCGCAGTTCGAACTGTCAGTTGGCACAGTGAAAAGGGGCCGCGCCGGAGGGTGCGGCCCCTTTTTCGTTCGGGCGTCGCATGTTCGTGGGATCGGCACGACGGCATGACCAATGGCAGATGCGTTTTGTTAATGATTGATTTACATTCGACGGCCCTCGAAACAGCCCACCCAGTGACTACCAGCTTTCCCCGTTCCGCCGACCCGGTCGCACGCCCCAAGCGGGTGCTGGTGATTCATTACTCGCAGTCCGGACAGCTCGACAGCGTTGCCGAGCAGATCGTCGCGCCCTTGCGGGCCGATCCGTCCATCGAGGTGCACGAGGAAACGCTGCGCCCGCTGGCGCCGTTTCCGTTCCCCTGGCCCTTCATCACCTTCTTCGACGCCTTCCCGGAGTCGGCGCACCTGAAGCCGCCGCCGCTGGCGCCGCTCTCGCTCACGGGCGACGAGGATTTCGACCTCGTCATCCTGCCGTACCAGGTATGGTTTCTCGCGCCTTCGCAGCCGGTCACCGCATTCCTCAAGCACCCGCTGGCCGGGCGCCTGCTCAAGGGCAAGCCGGTGGTCACGGTCATCGCTTGCCGCAACATGTGGCTGCTGGCCCATGAAAAGCTCAAGGGCATGCTGGACGACGTGGGCGCGCGCCTCATCGACAACGTGGTGCTGACCGATCCCGGCCCGACGCTCGCCACCTTTTTCACCACGCCGGCGTGGCTCATCTGGGGCCGCAAGCGCGGCTTCTGGGGGATGCCCGATGCGGGACTCAGTGCTACGCAAATTCGTAGCACGGCCCGTTTCGGCCGTGCGCTGCGCGATGCGCTGCATGGCGACCTGGAGCGCGGCACCGGGCCGCTGCTGGCGGGCCTGGGCGCGGTGCAGGCCAATGCGCGCCTTCTCATCAGCGAGAAGGCCGGCACCCGCAGCTTCTTCCTCTGGGGCAAGCTCATCATGGCGGCCGGCGGGCCCGGTGCCTGGCCGCGCAAGCCGTTGCTGCTGCTCTATGTGGTGTTCCTGCTTGCGCTCATTGTCACGGTCGTGCCCGTGAGCTTGACGCTGCAGGCGCTTCTGCGACCTTTGTTCAAGGGGTGGCTGACTAAAATGACAGCCCAATTCGAGTGCCCGTCGGGCTCTGCCACGGACCGCTCCCACCTCTATGACGACTGATGTCTTCCTGACCCGCACCGCCGCCTTCCTGCCCTTTTCCCCGGTCAGCAATGAAGACATCGAAGAAGTCCTCGGCCGCATCGCCGGCAAGGCGTCGCGTGCGCGGCGCTTGATTCTTCGCAGCAACGGCATCCAGTCGCGCCACTACGCCATCGATCGTGCCACCGGCCAACTGGCCATGACCAACGCGCAGCTCACCGCCTCGGCCATCCGCGGGCTGGGCGACGACATCGGCCCGGTCGACTGTCTCGCCACCGGCACCTCGCTCCCCGACCAGCTCATGCCCAACCATGCGGTGATGGTGCATGGCGAACTCGGCTGGCCGCGGCTCGAAGTGGTGGCCTGCGCGGGCATCTGCCTCGCGGGCACCGCGGCGCTCAAGCACGCCTGGCTCTCGGTGCGCGCGGGCGATGCGCGCCGCGCGGTGGCCACGGGCTCGGAGCTCGCATCCGCGGTGATGCGCGGCTCCCGTTTCGAGGCCGAGCTCGAGCACAAGCTCGAAGCGCTCGAAGAACGGCCCGAGCTGGCCTTCGAAAAGGACTTCCTGCGCTGGATGCTGTCCGACGGCGCAGGCGCGGTGCTGCTGGAGCGCGAGCCGCGCGGGCCGCTGTCGCTGCGCATCGACTGGATCGACCTGTCGTCGGCCGCGCACGAGCTGCCGGTGTGCATGTATGCGGGCGCCGACAAGAACGCCGAAGGCGGCCTCGACGGCTGGGCCCGCACCGCGCCTGCCGACTGGCACCGCGACTCGACCTTCGCCGTCAAGCAGGACGTGCGCCTGCTCAACGACAACATCGTGCGCGCCACGCTGGCCGAACCGCTCGCCGCCGTCATCGAGAAGCGCGGGCTCAAGGCGGCGGACATCGACTGGTTCCTGCCGCACCTGTCGTCGAACTATTTCGTCGAGCCGGTGAGCCGCTGCCTCGATGCCATGGGCTTTTCGATTCCGCGCGAGCGCTGGTTCAGCAACCTCGCGCGCAAGGGCAACACCGGGTCGGCATCGCCGTACATCATGCTCGACGAGCTGTTCCGTTCCGGACGCATCCAGCCCGGCCAGAAGCTCCTGATGTTCGTGCCCGAAAGCGGCCGCTTCTCCAGCGGCTTCATCCATATGGAGGCCGTATGAAACCCCCACGCTCATCGCTTCGCGTATCGCTGCCCCCCGAGGGGGCGCAGGCCTCCCTTGGGGCGGCCCGGCGGGAGGCCTGACATGGACCTCGACGCAGTTCCGCAAGAGGGCAACGCGACCCTCGACGGCCATTCCAAGCTGATGTACGCGCGCGACGCGCAGGGCCGCGTCGTCACCACCACCTCGCGCGGCTGGGAGGCGGAAGAGATCGTCACCAGCCACGCGGTCGACGTGCTGGTCGAGCAGGCGAAAGAAGCGAAGGAGCGGGCGAAGGCCGGCCTTGCATCGCCGCTCGAATACTGGATGTACGAGCGCCGCATGGACGTGGCGCTGCTCTCCCAGACCAGCGGCTTCTGGCAATGGCGCGTGCGGCGCCACCTGCAGCCCCGGCATTTCTCGTCGCTCTCCCAGGCGCAGCTTGCGCGCTATGCCGAGGCGCTGGGCCTTCCGATTTCCACCTTGCAAGGCCTGCCGTGAACTTCCAACACCAACAGGCGGCGCACTGCGAAAGCGGCGTCATCTCCAGCCTGATGCGCCACCACGGCGCGCCGATGACCGAGAGCATGGCGCTGGGGTTGTCGTCGGCGTTGTCCTTCGCCTACCTGCCGTTCATCAAGCTGTCGGGCCTGCCGCTGATCTCGTACCGCATGCCGCCCAAGGCCATCATCAAGGGCCTCCTGGCACCGATGGCCGCGCGCTTCAGTTTCGAGACTTTCCGCAGTCCCGAGGCAGGGCAACAGCGCCTCGATGCACTGCTGGCCGATGGCCGGCTGGTGGGCCTGCAGACCTCGGTGTACTGGCTGCCGTACTTTCCACCGAACATGCGCTTTCACTTCAACGCGCACAACCTGCTGGTCTACGGCAAGGACGGCGACGACTACCTGATCAGCGACCCGGTGTTCGAGGAGCCCGTGCGCTGCGCGAGCGCCGATCTCTCGCGTGCGCGCTTCGCCAAGGGCGTGCTCGCGCCCAAGGGGCTCATGTACTACCCGCAGGCCATCGATCGCAAGGCGGTCGACGCCGCCTCGGTGACCAAGGCCATCCGCAAGACGGTGCGCAACATGCTCGCGCCCATTCCCATCGTCGGCGTGCGCGGCATGCGCACGCTCGCCAACCGGATGCAGCGGCTGTCGGCCACCGATCCGCGCAGCGTCGATTTCATTGGCCACCTGGTGCGCATGCAGGAGGAAATCGGCACCGGCGGGGCGGGCTTCCGCTTCATCTACGCGGGCTTCCTGCAGGAGGCCGCGCAGCTGCTCGGCAAGCCGCAGCTCACGCAGATGTCGGAGCGGCTCATCGCCATCGGCGACGGCTGGCGCGCCTTCGCGCTCAAGGCGGCGCGCATGGTGAAGGGGCGCGAGCCCGTCGATCCGGTTGCACTGGCGGGCAAGCTGCGCGAACAGGCGCAGCAGGAGGAAAACTTCTTTCGCGATCTGAAGGCTGCCGTCGCCTGAACAATGCTTGAGCTGAAGAATCTCGGACACCGCTACCCGCACGCCACGGCCCCCGCGCTGGCCGATGTCTCGCTCGCCGTGCCGCGGGGTTGCGTGCTGGGACTGCTCGGTCCGAACGGCGCGGGCAAGACCACGCTGATCTCGCACCTCTCGGGTGCGCTCGCGGTGCAGTCGGGCGAGATCCGCATCGACGGCCAGCCGCTCAAAGAGGTGCGCGCGAAAACGCCCACGCGCATCGCGGTCGCGCCGCAGGACCAGGCGTTCTATTCGATGCTCACGGTGGCCGAGAACCTCGCATGCTTTGCCGCAGCGAGCCGGCTCTCGGGCGCGCGCAAGAGAGAGCGCATCGACGCCTGCATGCACTTCTCGCAGCTCGAGTCGTTCGCGGGCGTGCGTGCCGACCGGCTCTCGGGCGGCCTCAAGCGCCGGCTGAACCTCGCGATCGCCTTGCTGCCCGAGCCCGAGCTCATGCTGTTCGACGAGCCCACTGTCGGCGTCGATCCGCAGTCGCGCGCGTTCATCCTCGACGCCATCAAGAGCCTCGCGCAAGCGGGTGCGGCGGTGATCTATGCCTCGCACTACATGGAAGAGATCGAGGCCATTGCCGACCGTGTCGCCATCCTCGACCACGGCCGCGTACTGCGTGAAGGGTCTCTCGACGATCTGCTGTCCAGGAGTGCGATGCTCCTCACGCTCGCGGCCGACGGGCTCGACGCGGAGATGCTCTCGCGCTTCGGCACGGTGGAGCAGGGGGCGGCGCAGTGGCGCATCCACCTGAACCCCGGCAGCGGCCCCGGCCCGGTGCTGGCGGCACTCGAAGCCTTGGGCATCGAGGTGCGCCACGCCGAGTTCGGCCGCCACGACCTGGAGCAACTCTTCATGGCACTGACCCACCGCTCGCTGCGAGATTGAACGACCGAACCCGATGCTTCCCGCGCTCATCAAGAAGGAACTGCTCGCCCTCGTGCGCGACATGCACGGGCTGGCGGTGTTGTTCCTGATGCCGATGGTCTTCATCGTGCTGATGTCGCTCACGCTCAAGGACATCTACCGCCCGCCGCTCGCCGAGCTGAGTTACGCCGTGGACGCGCGCGATACCGCGACGCCCGCCAACTGGCTGCTGCAGATCTGGCAGCGCAGCCATGGCGCGCCGCAGCCGCTCGGCAAGGACTGGCAGGATCGCCTGCGCAACGGATCGCTCAAGTACGTGATCGTGCTGGAGCCGGGCCTCTCGGAAGAACTGGAATCGGCCGCGCTCTCGACCAGGGCGCACATCCGGCTGCTGACCGAACCGGGCATCGACGCCAATCTCTTCAATGCGCTGCGCGCGGAACTCATCGGCGCATCGGGCGAGTTGAAGGCGCGCCTCGCGCTGGCCGTGCCCGGTACCGCCAGCCCCGCGCCCGATGCCTCCATCCAGGCGATGGTGCAGGCCGAGCGCTTCTCCACCGCCGGCCCGCGGCCCACCTCGGTGCAGCAGAACGTGCCGGCCTGGCTGGTCTTCGGCATGTTCTTCGTGGTGGCCTCGCTCTCCAGCCTGTTCGTGCAGGAGCGCGGCTCGGGCGCGCTCGGCCGGCTGCAGAGCCTGGGTGTCTCGCGCACGATGCTGTTGGCCTCCAAGGCCTTGCCGTACCTCGGCGTGAACGCGCTGCAGGCGCTGTTGATGCTTGCAGCCGGCATCTGGTTCATGCCGCTGATCGGCGGCGATGCGCTCTCGCTCGCGGGCATCCACTGGGGCGCCTTGCTGCTGTCGCTCGCGGCGGTGAGCCTTGCCGCAGTGAGCCTGTCGCTTGCGCTGGCATGCCTCGTGCGAACTCACGCGCAAGCGGCTACGCTCGGACCGATGGTCAACGTGCTGATGGCGGCTGCAGGCGGCATCATGGTGCCCAAGTTCGTCATGCCGGGCTTCATGCAGCGGCTGGTCGAGGTCTCGCCGATGAACTGGGGCCTCGAGGCGCTGCTGACCGTGCTGTTGCGCGGCGGCGGCGTGGTCGATGCATTGCCGCAGGTCGGTCGGCTGGTCGCGTTTGCGGCGGCCATGTTTCTTCTCGCAGTCTTTCTGTTTCGCAGGCGCACATCGTGAGTACCCCGTGAGTAGCGTTACCCCTGAATTCATCGCCAGCCTCAAGACGATGGTGCTCGAAGCCGTCGAGAGAGAGGCTCCCCCCGGCGGCCTCGGCGACGACGAGCCGCTGTTCGGCCCCGAGGCGCGGTTGGACCTCGACTCGCTCGATGCGCTGCAGGTGTCGATGACCATCCAGCAGCGCTTCGGCGTGCGCATGCCCGACAGCAAGGAGACGCGCCGCGCGCTGACTTCCATTGCTCATCTTGCGGAACACCTTGCGCAGGTCGGAAAAGCATGAGCGGCGGCGTCTACCTGGCTTCTACCGGTCTTGCCTGCGTGCTCGGCAACGACATGCCCGGCGCGCTCGACGCATTGCGGCGTGGCGGTGTGCCACCGACGCCGGTGAGCATCGCCAAGGGGAACGGCTGGCCGGTCTACAAGCTGCCGCCGCAAGAGGGCAACTGGCTCGAGCGCGTGCGGCGCACCGTGCGCAACGTGGTCGCGCAGACCGGCGAGTGGGGCGTTCGCACCGCGCCGCTTTTCGTCGCGTCGTCCTCGCTCGACATCGGCTACATGGAGTACGAGAAGCCGGACTTGCGGCTCGGCGGCGACCTGCAGGACTTCGCCACCATCGTCTCCGAGGCGCTCGACTGGCGGGGCCCGGTCTTCACCATTTCCACGGCCTGCACCTCGGCGCTCAACGCCGTGCTGGCGGCTGCCGACCTGATCCGCGGCGGCGGCACAGACGAGGCGCTGGTGCTCGGCGCAGAGCTGGACAACCGCTTCACCGCGGCCGGCTTCCGCGCGATGCAGCTGCTCGCACCGGGCAACGCCCAGCCCTTCGGCGCGGAGCGCAGGGGGCTGGTGCTGGGCGAGGCCGTGGCGGCGCTGCGCCTGGGTGCGCGGCCGACGCGCTGGCGCATCACGGGCGGCGCGAACGTGGTCGACGGGCGCAATCCGTCGGGCACCGAGGCCAGCGCCGTGCGCGCCATGTGCCAGACCGCGCTCGCGCAGAGCGGGCTGCGGCCCGAGGACATCGACCTCATCAAGGTGCAGGCCGCGGGCAGTCCCGTCAACGACGCCATCGAGGTGGAGGCGCTCAAGCAGGTGTTCGACCGGCTGCCGCCGCTGGTGTCGCTCAAGTCGTCGCTCGGCCACACGCTCGGCGCGGCGGGTGCCGCCGAGCTGGCCCTCCTGGTCGGCTGCATCGAGGGCGGCGCCTGGCCATCGACCGACTATCCGCTGGACGACACGCTGGGCATCGAGCTGAGCGCCGAGCCGCCCGCGAAGCTGCGCAACATCCTGCTCAACGTCGTCGGCTTCGGCGGCGGACATGCCTCGCTGCTGCTGAGAGATTGCCACGCATGAGCGCTGCGCCGGGCCGCCCCAAGCAAGCTCGCTCCCGCCTGGCGGGAGGGCGCGCAGCGCCAAGGGTGCATCAATGAACGCCTTGCCTAGGGATTTCGCCATGAACGCGGGGATCGAGACCGTCTGGCGCACTGTCGCCCATTTCGTCGTTCATCCACCGCCCGCGGACTGGCGCGACGAACTGGCACGCCGCCTCGGCCGCCGGCCGCGCCGCGTCGGCCTGTGGACCGAACTGGCGATGTACGGCGCACGCCGCTGCCTCGATGCGGCGGACGAAGCCGCGCTGCCGCAGGGCGCGCGCCTGCGCGTGGCCAGCAGGCGCGGCGCATGGGGCGCCACCTACACGGGGCTGGAGCAACTCGATGCCGGCCTGCCGATGCCGTTCACCTTCATGCAGAGCCAACCGGCGCTGATGCTCGCCGAGGTCGGCCGCTGCCTCGAATGGCAGGGCGACGCGAGCTTCATGCTCTGCCGCGATCCCGAGCGCCTGCTGCAACTGGCGAAGCTCGGCGCTCCCCGCGAAGGCCTGCTGTTCGGCATCGTCGAGGAGGAGCGCAACGAAGAACTGCCGCGCACTGAGTGGTGGCGGCTGGTGCCGGCCTGAGAAGGTGCACACCTTCTGAGCGCTACTCGCGCGGCAGGTCAACGGTGGAGCGTCACTCCCACCATGCTTCCATCTGGATGCCGAAGGTCGTGGCGTTCCTGCGTCCGTTCGCTCCGAAGCTGGTGACGTTGGCATCGCCCGCCGCCTTGTTCCAGCTTGCACGCGTGGCGTAGATCCGAAATTCCGGCCGCGTCCAGAAATCGGTGTTGGGCGAGAAGGCCACCGCGATCGTGCCCTTGTTCAGCGTCTGGCGGGGCTGGTCGTCGGTGCTGCGGCGCGTGGTCGAGAGCTCGGCCAGGAGCTTGGTGTATTTGGCAATGCCGTAGGAAAGGCGCCCGCCCAGCGAGAAGTCCTTGGTCTCCGGGCCGTTGTCCGGGCGCGTGATCTGGTAGCCGATCAGGCCCTGGCCGCCGAAGCGCCCGAACTGGAAGTCCATCGAATCCAGGATGCGCCGCTGCTTGGCGCCCG
The DNA here is from genome assembly GCF_017161115.1 of Variovorax sp. RKNM96. Taxonomy (GTDB): domain Bacteria; phylum Pseudomonadota; class Gammaproteobacteria; order Burkholderiales; family Burkholderiaceae_C; genus Variovorax. The sequence goes on from NZ_CP046508.1 coordinate 2,456,136, forward strand.
CCTGTGGCGTGATCACCGTGCGCTCCACCAGCGGCGCGAAGAGCAGTGTGTTCTCCAGTCCGAAGCCCGGCGGCAGCAACAGGCCCGTGGTCGTGGTGCTGTTGTCCAGGTTGTAGAACTTGCCGCTGAGCGAGGCGTGGCCGCTCGAGGCCTGCGCAATGAAGATGTTGTTCAGGCCTTGAACCAGGAAGTTCTTCTGGATGTGCATGAGCCCCAGGGCTCCGCCGTCGCGCCCCTTGGCGAAGTCGCCCGAGATCAGCCCGCCCGTCACCGTGAGCTTGCCGCCCGGGTTGGTGGGGATGTCGCGCCACTGCACGTTGATGCGCTTGGCGTTGTTGGGGTTGCCGCTCTTGTTGTCCACCGAGTCGGCCGTGTGCAGGGCCACGTTCAGCCGGCCGACGCCCCACAGCGGGATGTCGTCGATGCCCGCGCCGTAGTTGTCGCCATCCTCCACCACCCACTTGTCCACGATGTGCACGTCCTGGATGCGGTGGTAGCGCTGGCCGGCCCACAGGGTTGCGGCGTTGCCGAAGATGCCGGTCAGGGAGAAGTAGGCCTGTGCGGTGCCGCTCTTGCCGTTGTAGATGGTGGGCATGTAGAACACGCCCCACTTGATGCCATCGCCCAGGTCGAACTTCTTGCCGATGCCGAACTCCAGGTAGTTGTCGCCTTCGTTGCCCAGGCGGTACTTCTGCAGGTCGCCGCCGAGGGAATAGCCGCCCTTGAGATTGCCTTTGCCGGTGCTGTAGAAGCCGCCGCGGCCGTAGCCCCAGAACTCCAGGCCGGTGGCGTCGTTGATCTTCTTGACGAACTCCTTGGTGGGGTCCTTGGCTTCGGCCTGCGGGGGCTCGTCGGTTTGCGCGTCCTGGGCATTGGCGTTGCCGTAGAGGCCGGCCAGCAGAAGGACGGCGGTGGCGAGTTGGGTCAATCGGGTGTTCACAGGGGATGTCTCCTTGGTTGGGATTGGTTGTGGGAGGCGGTGGCCGAAGGCGGCGGGCAAAAGAAGACCCACACCGGCCGCTGGCGGCAGTGACAGAGAGAGGTGAAAAGGGGAAGGGGGCTACCGCTTCATCGGGTGGCGCGATCGGTGTGCGTCAAAGGTCCATGGATCGACTCCTTTTCCTGGTGTGCGGTGAATGGGAGAGAGAAGAAAAAAAGGGCGTGCGTGTACACCGCGAATGGCGGGAGCCTTTCGCGTGGATGGCGGGGGTGGAAGCGCGCTACGCGGCCCGGCTGCGAAGCACGAGGGGCGCTATGAGCGGCGGTACGCGCGTCGCATCGCGACGGGTGGGCGAACAGGTCGTCGGCATGCTGTATCTCCTCAGTTCTGGCTGCTTCTCATCGGCAGTGTCTTGGGGTGTTCGTGTGCGCAGCGGGTGCGTTTTCCGAGGTGGCTTGTGCGTGACGGCCGCAGTGTAGGGGCGCGGTTTCGCCATGCGGCGTGTGATTTCCCGCACGCAACACAGCGTTGGCAACGCAACAAACTGGCGGCCGGGCCGATGGCTCGGCAATGCCCCGCTCCGGGGCTCAGCTTGCGGCGATGGAATGCTGCAGATTGGTGCGCGCGCGGGCCTCGAGCAGCGCGTGCATCCGCGGCGTGGCGTAGATCGCCTCGCGGTCCAGGAAGCGCTGCAGGATGGCGCGCCGACGAGGCATGCGCACCTCGGCGGGCACGAAGGCGTATTCGGCGTGGATCTGGCGCTCGTACTCGGCAAAGCGCGCCGGCTCGGCACCGAGGATGGAGAGGTCGATGTCGATCAGCAGCTCGGCGTCGCGGCCTTCGGGCACCGCGTCATGGCGCGTGGCGATCACGAGCGCATGAATACGTTCGGCTTCTTCTTCGCTCGCGCCCGCGGTCCGCACGGCCTCGCGCGCCCAGTCGGCGCTGCGTGCTTCGTTGTCGTGCGCATGCACGTCGTAGATGGCGTCGTGGAACCAGAGTGCGAGCGCCACTTCGCCCGGGCGTTCGGCCAGCGCCTTCTCGCGCTCGAACCAGGCAAGGCATTCGCCCAGGTGCTGCATCGTGTGGTAGTGGCGTTGCGGCTCGCCGTAGCGGCGCTGCAGCTCGGCGCACAGGGCGAGGTCGGGTGCTTCGATGCCCAGGGCGCGCCAGGTCTCGGTCCAGTTCGCAAGCAGCGCCTCGGGCGTCATGGCGCTATTGCTCCATGGCGGCCTTGACCTCCTGGCCGAGGTCGAGCACCGACATCGCGTAGTAGCTGCTCCAGTTGTAGCGCGTGATCACATAGAAGTTGCGCGTGCCGGCCACATAGGTCGGCGGTGCGTCGGCGCCGTTCTGCAGCTCGACGAGCGCGAGCAGGCCCTTGTGGCGGATGCCTTCGCCTTCGGGCACCGCACCGGCGGCCACGAAGCTGTCGGCGCTGAAGCTCGGGAGGATGTCGGGTGCGAGCAGCAGGGCCTTCTTCAGCCGCGCTTCCTCGAAGTGCACCGGGTAGATCGCCGGCATGCCGGGCTGCCAGCCGAAGGCCTTGAAATAGCTCGCGACCGAGCCGATCACATCGGCAGGGTTGTTGACGAGGTCGATGCGGCTGTCGCCGTCGAAGTCGACCGCGTACTTGGCGATGCTGCTGGGCATGAACTGCGGCATGCCCATGGCGCCGGCGTAGCTGCCGAGGGGAACGAGCGGATCTTCGGCAGTGCGGCTCTCGGTGCTCAGAAAGCTCTCGAGTTCGCCGCGAAAGAAGGCTTCGCGTTCGGCCGCGCGTGGATGGCCCTGCGGGAAGTCGAACGACAGCGTGGCCAGCGCATCGATCACCCGGAAGTTGCCCATGTTGCGGCCGTAGATGGTTTCCACGCCGATGATGCCGACGACGATTTCGGGCGGCACGCCGTACACCTGCTCGGCGCGTGCCAGCGTGGCCGCGTTGTCGCGCCAGAAGCGCACGCCGGCCGCGATGCGCACCGGGTCGATGAAGCGGCTGCGATAGGTCTGCCAGTTCTTCACCGTGCCCACCGGGCCCGGCAGCATCAGCCGCGGCACATTGGGCAGGAAGCGGGCGCTCCCGATGGTGGCGCGCACCCAATCGCGGTCGAGGCCGCGGCGTGCGGCCACGTCGTCGGCGAATTGCATCGCGTCGTCGCGCGTGGCGTAGGGGATGCTGCCGCGAACCGGGCTCGCCGCAGCGTTGCGGCCGTTGGCGGATTTCTGGGCCGAAGCCCCCGTGGACCAGGCGCAGCAGGCAGCGAGAAGAATGACGGCGGCGGTGGAGCGAGAGGGCGTGGGAAGAAAAAATCGCATCGGCCGATTGTGCCGCCCGCCCGCGCGGGGCTGCCGGCGGGACACATGTGGTTTCAGCCGCGCGGATTTGCGACCGGCCACGCGAGGCGCCGGAACTCCGCGCGCAGGGCCGCGAGCGTTTCGGGCGCAGCCTCTGCATAGCGCTGGGCCTCGAGCTTGAGCAGCCAGTCGTGAACCGGTTGGGCGGCGGCGCCGAAGCGCGCGTCGGCCTGTGCCGCCATCTGGCGCGGCGGGGCGGTCTCGGGCACCGCGAGGCCGGCTTTCAACAGGCGCGCGCGGGCCTGGCCGAGGAGGCGCAGCCAGGGGTCGTGCCGGCTGCGTTCCCACAGCGTCCAGCCTGCGCCGGCGAGGCTCGCGGCGATGACCAGGTAGAGCAGCACGTAGGCGAGGTCTTCGAGGCTCGGCGCGTCGAAGCCGAGGTTCTTCAGCAGGTTGAGCTGGCGGCTCTGGGTGTAGCTGAGCACCCACTGGTTCCAGCCGTTGTTCACCGCCTCCCAAGCGGCGCGCAGGTTCTGCACCAGCGTCGGGCTCATCGCACCGATGGCGCCCGCGAAGAGGCCCGGCTGTGGCATGAGCCGCTGCAACTGGCCGATGCGGCCGGGAGCGACCGAGGCCGTCGGGTCCACGCGCACCCAGCCTGCGCCTTCTTGCCAGACTTCGGCCCAGGCGTGCGCGTCGCGCTGGCGCACGATCCAGTAGTTGTCGATGCTGTTGAGTTCGCCGCCCTGGTAGCCCGTCACGATGCGCGAGGGAATGCCCAGGTTGCGCATCAGCACCACGAAGGCCGAGGCGATGTGCTCGCAGAAGCCTTCCTTGCGGTCGAACCAGAATTCGTCGGCCGTGTCGTTGCCGTAGACGCCGGGCTCCAGCGTGTAGGTGTAGCCGCCGGTGCGAAGCCGCTGCAGCGCGGCCTGGACGAGGGTGGGCGTGGCGGCGCCGGCCAGGGCCGGTTCGTTGCGCATCTCCGCGGCGAGCGCGGCGGTGCGCGGGTTCGTGCCGGGTGGCAGAGCCAGGTAGGCCTGCAACTGCCCGCCGGCGCGGCGCACCGGACCGCTCTGGAATCGCGGGTAGCTCTCCGCGCGATAGCGCAGCAGGTCGGTGACGGGGCGGTTCGAGAGCCACTGCAGGTCGGGCGTGCCCATGACTTCGAGGCCGGGGGCTTCGGGCGCCTTCTGAGCCGCGTCGAGCGTCAGCAGCCAGGGGCGGTTGCTGGGCTCGAGCGTGACCTCGTAGCGCACGGGCTCGCCCGTCACACGGAGGTTCGCGAGTCCTTGCCCGCCGCGTGCCCGTGCCGGCAGCGCCGTCCACTCGCGGCCGTCGAACTGGCCGAGCACCGGGCCGCGGAAGTAGAGCTGGCTCTGCGGCGGCGTGCGGTTGTCGTCGAACTTGATGCGGGCGGCAATGCTGTCGTCCAGTGCCAGCTCGGCGATGACGCCGACGCGCATCGTGTTCGACAGGCCCATGCGCCCGGCCATCGCATCGCTCGGCGTGCCCCACAGCGGCGCGAAGCGCGGGAAGAGGAGGAACAGCGCGAGCATGATCGGCGCGCCGGCCAGTGCCATCCATCCGGCCGTGCGGGCGGCCTGCATCAGCGAAGGCTTGCCCACGGGCATGTGCGCGTTGACCAGCGCCGTGAGCAGGCCCAGCAGCGCGAGCAGCATCGTGAAGGCCGTCAGCAGCGACTGCGAATAGAAGAAGTTCGTGAGCATCGCGAAGAAGCCCAGGAAGAAGACGACGAAGGCGTCTCTTCGGGCACGCAACTCGAGGGTCTTGAGGGCCAGCAGGATGACGATGAGCGTGACGCCTGCGTCGCGGCCGAGGAGGGTGCGATGAGTGGCGTAGGTGCCTGCCAACGCCAGTGCGAGCAGGGCGATGCGCCACCAGCGGCTGGGGAGGGGGCGGGCTTCTATGGCCAGTGAGCCGCGCCACAGCAGCACCAGCGCCGTCAGGGCTGTGCACCACCAGGGGAGGTTTTCTACTTGCGGCAGCACTATCAGGGCGATGACTGTCAGCAGGAAGAGGGTGTCCCGGGCGTCTCTTGGGAGAGCGGAGAGCTTTTGGATGAGCTTGTTCATGGGGCGGGCCCCTTGCGGGGGGCGGAGGCCGGGTCTCGCCCCGGCGGGCGACTCACTTTCTTTTGCTTCGCCAAAAGAAAGTAAGCAAAGAAAAGGCGACCCCGCTGTCTGCGACCCCTGCGCTGCGCTACGGGGCAACCTGCGGTGCTCGCGTTTTGCGGGGTCTCGCAGAACTCGCTTCGCTCAAACAGCTGCGAGCCCTGATCCGCAAAACGCTGCGCTCCTCGGCGCAGCCAGAGGGAGTGGAAACCATGCGGGCCATTGCTTCGCTCGGCCCGAAGGGCGGACACGCGTAGCGTGTCCGCCTTGAATTGGCTATTGGTATTGGTCTCGTGTGCCGAGCGCAGCGAAGGCGTGTCTTGTCTCCAAGCCCTTCTGGCTGCGCCGAGGAGCGCAGACGTAGGCGGGATCAGGGCCGCAGCTGTTTGAGCGAAGCGAGTTCTGCGGACCCCCGCCGTAGTCGAGCACCGCAGGTTGCCCGCAGCGAAGCGGAGGGACGCAGACAGCAGGGTCGCCTTTTCTTTGGCTACTTTCTTTTGGCGAAGCAAAAGAAAGTAGCTCGCCCGCCGGGGCGAGACCCGGCCTCGGAAAGAAAACCCATCAACCCTCAACATAAAGCCAACGCCTCCAGGCAGGCCCGCCGATGAGCCTCCCCCTGCGAGGGCTTCATCACCCGGCCCGCAACACGGACGCCGTAATCCACTCCCAGCCGGTCCGCCATCAACACCCAGGCACAGAGCCGAGACAGCCGGGCCTCGGTGTCGGCAAGCCCGGCCGCCTGCGCATCGAGCCACAGCTCCTCGCGCTGCGTGTGCTGCGTGTCGCGGCTGACGAGGTCTTCCGACCCAGCCGCCTGCGCACGCGCAGCCTTCTTCCAGACCACCAGCTTGAGCGGATCCCCACGCCGGTACGCACGCACACCGTCGTACTCACCGGCGCCATGCGCCCGCTGCGCAGCCGAGATGGCCGCCGGCCCCGACAGCGGCTCGCCGGGCGGCAACGGCGGCGGATGCGCCTCGGGCGCCGGATACACCAGCATCTGCGCCGCAGGGCGCCAGACCGTCCACACACGGAACGTCCCGAGCGGAAAGCGCGTCTCCGCGGTCAGCGGCGGCACCGGATGCAGCCCCCGCCGCTCGGGCAGAAAAGCGATCTCGACCGTCGACGTGCCCTCGGCCGGCACATCGGTCCAGGCCCATTGCCCGCTGCCGCGCACCGCCATCCCGATGCCGTAGCGCACGCTGCGCCGCTCGTTGTGCAGCACCACCCGGAAGACGGCCGCGGCCCCGGCGTAGTGCGCCTCGGGCGGCATCATGCGCATCGCGAGGCCCCGCAGCGTGGCATGGCACACATGCATGCCCACCGCGACGCTGCCGGCCAGCAGAAAGGTCAGCAGGTAGCCGAGGTTGAGCTGGTAATTGATCGACGCGACCAGAAGCACCAGCAGCGTGGCCGCCAGCGTCCAGCCGGCGCGCGTGGGCACGATGTAGACGTTGCGTTGCGTGAGCTCCAGCGTGTCCGACGGCGGTCGCCGGGACAGGAACCAGCCGTCGATGCGCGCGCGCAGGGCGCCGACAGGATTCACGGCAGCGGGACCGCCGCGATCATCGCGCGCACCTGTTCGACGGCGCCCCGGCCCGCATCGCCCACGGGCGTGAGCCGGTGCGCGATCGTCTGCGGCAGCACGGACTGCACATCGTCCGGCGCGACGTAATTGCGGTTGGCCAGGAGCGCCTGCGCCTTGGCGGCGCGCAGCACCGCGATGCCGGCACGCGGCGACAGGCCCTGCAGGAACCAGCGGCCCGAGCGCGTGGCGGCGATCAGGTCCTGCACATAGTTGAGCAGCGGCTCGGAGGCATGCACCTGCTGCACGCGCTGCTGGATCGCGGTGAGCTCGCCGGCGGTCAGCATCGCAGGCAGACTCGCGAGCATCTCGCGCCGGTCGACGCCCGAGAGCAGCAGGCGCTCGGCGGCGCGGTCGGGGTAGCCGAGCGAGATGCGCATCAGGAAGCGATCCAGCTGCGACTCGGGCAGTGCGAAGGTGCCCAACTGGTCCTGCGGGTTCTGCGTGGCGATGACGAAGAAAGGCGTGGGCAGCGGGCGAGTCTCGCCTTCGATGGTGACCTGCTTTTCTTCCATCGCCTCGAGGAGCGCGCTCTGGGTCTTGGGGCTTGCGCGGTTGATTTCGTCGGCCAGCAGCACCTGCGCAAAGATCGGCCCGGGATGGAACACGAAGGCCTGCTGGCCCCGGTCGTAGATCGCCACCCCCGAAAGATCGCCAGGCATCAGGTCCGCAGTGAACTGGACCCGCGAAAACTGCAAGCCGAATGTGTGAGAAAGCGCGTGGGCGAGGGTGGTCTTGCCGACCCCCGGTACATCCTCGATCAGCAGGTGTCCCCCGGCGAGCAGGCAGGCCACGCAGTCGCGCACCTGCGCCTCTTTGCCGACGATCACCGTGTTAAGCTGACTCAGCAAAGTGGCAAGCTTCGCAGCAACGTCCATATTTGTATCCATATGCAAACGATACCGTAAGACCTTGCGGCCCCATGCCGCGTGAGGTCTAGACGCGACAAGAGACATGGGCAAGACAGGCTACTTCACACACCGCGACTTCTGGAAGCACGACATGGGCCGGGGTCATCCCGAGTGCCCCGAGCGACTGGATGCTATCGAAGACCGGCTGCTCCTCACCGGTGTCAGCGACGCATTGGAGCACTGCGACGTGCCGCTGGCCACGCTGGAGCAACTCACCCGGGCCCACAGCGTGGAGCACGTCGAGCTTCTCGAAGAGCTCCATATGCGCCTGGTGGCCGACGAGCCGGCCGGCGGCCCCGACCACGCGCAGCTCGACCCCGACACCTCCCTGAACCGTTTCACGCTGCTGGCCGCACGTCGCGGCGCCGGCGCGGCCATCGCCGCGACCGATGCGGTGATCGCCGGCGACATAGAGAACGCCTTCTGCTCGGTGCGCCCGCCGGGCCACCACGCCTGCCGCGAGCGGGCGATGGGCTTCTGCTTCTTCAACAACGTCGCCATTGCGGCGCGGCATGCGCTGGAAGTGCATGGCTTCGACCGGGTGGCCATCGTCGACTTCGACGTGCACCACGGCAACGGCACCGAGAACATCCTCTCGAACGATCCGCGCGTGCTGATGGTCGGCTTCTTCCAGCACCCGTTCTACCCGTACAGCGGCACCGAGCATCCGGCGCCGAACATGCTGAACCTGCCGATTCCGGCCTACACCCGCGGCATGGACGTGCGCGAACTCATCGAAGCCGCCTGGATGCCGCGGCTCGAAGAGTTCCGCCCGCAGATGGTGTTCATCAGCGCCGGGTTCGACGCCCACCGCGAAGACGACCTGGGCCAGCTCGGCCTCACCGAGAACGACTTCGCCTGGATCACCAGCCGCATCCACGACGTCGCCAAACGCCATGCGCGCGGCCGCATCGTCTCGATGCTCGAGGGCGGCTACAACCTCGATGCGCTGGCGCGCAGCGTCGAAGCGCACATCCGCGTTCTCGCGGACCTGTAACGCAATCGGCGCGGTTGGCGCCGTGTTTTTTCATCGATGAATTTCAACGACTTCACCCAACGCCTGAAACTGGTCGATGCGACCGGCATCGGCATCGAACTGAGCGTGCTGGTGGCCTGCGTGGCCCTGGCCTGGGCCATCTGCAAATGGTTCGGGCGCGACCAGCCCAAGGACTCCATCTGGTTCGGCGAAAGCACTTTCGACGGCCTGTTGTTCCCGCTGCTGTCGCTGGTGTTCACCGATCTCGCGCGGCGCGTGGTGATCGATTTCCAGACGGTGCTGGTGCTGCGCATCGCGGTGTCGGTGTTCCTGTCACTGGCGGTCATCCGTCTCTTCGCGCGGGTGCTCAGGGCGGTGTTTCCCACCTCCAACCTGGTGCGGCTGATCGAGCGCACGATCTCGTGGCTAGCCTGGATCGCGGCCGTGCTCTGGATCGTCGGGCTGCTGCCACCCGTGCTGGCCGAACTGGACAACATCACGCTGGCCTTCGGCAAGACGCGCGTGAGCGTGCAGACGATCTTCCAAGGCGTGCTGTCGGCCGGGCTGGTGCTGGTGATTGCGCTGTGGATCGCCTCGACCATCGAGAAGCGCATCCTGCGCGAGGCCGTTACCGACCTCTCGATGCGCAAGGTGGCGTCGAACGCGGTGCGTGCCTTCCTGCTGCTGATCGGCTTGCTGTTCGCGCTGTCGGCGGTGGGGGTGGACCTCACTGCGCTCTCGGTGTTGGGCGGCGCGCTTGGGGTGGGCCTGGGCTTCGGCCTGCAGAAGCTGGCGGCCAACTATGTGAGCGGCTTCGTGATCCTGCTGGAGCGCTCGATCCGCATCGGAGACAACGTGAAGGTCGACACCTTCGAAGGCCGCATCACCGACATCAAGACGCGCTACACGCTCATCCGCGCGGGCAACGGGCGCGAGGCCATCGTGCCGAACGAATCGCTGATCACCAGCCGGGTGGAAAACCTCTCGCTGGCCGACCGCAAGTTCAACATCACGACCAACATCGTGGTGGGCTACGAGAGCGACGTGGCGCAAGTGCAGGCCATCCTGTGCACGGCGGCGAAGTCGCAGGCGCGCGTGATGACCGACCCGGAGCCGGTGGCCTATCTCGTGAACTTCGCGCCCGACGGCCTGGAGTTCAGCCTGCACTTCTGGGTGGCCGATCCGGACAAGGGCAAGGACAACCTGCGCTCGGCCATCAACATCGCGATCCTCGAAGGACTGCGCGGCGCGGGCATCGACATTCCCTACCCGCAGCGGGTGGTGCGGGTGGAATCGCTGCCTGCCGCGGCAGAGCCCGAGAAAAAATGATCGCTGAGTGAGCGATGGGTCGCCCTGACAGGGCACCCGTCGCGGCATGCCTTTCACGGGGCCGCCTGCTGCAGGCCGCTTCCGCATTCCAGAGCCGAATCTCGCCGCCCGCCATCAGGGCCGCGACGCTCCCCAACTGCCTGATTTCCACGAACGACGCCCGAGCCTCGCTCGGCAGCGCCTCGCGTCGACGCTCGCCCCGAGTAACCGATCAAATTGATTTGACAAGTTACTTCATCGAGAAGTAACCTTGTTAAATTAATTTGATAGGTTACTTATCCAGGAGTCAGTCATGAGCGTTGTCGCCAACCGATCCATCGACATCGATGGTGTGAATGTGTTCTACCGGGAGGCTGGCGACCGCAGCTGTCCGACCTTGCTGTTGTTGCACGGGTTTCCCAGCTCGAGCCACATGTTTCGTGACCTGATCCCGTTGCTGGCGGATCGTTTTCACGTGGTGGCGCCCGACCTGCCGGGCTTTGGCCAATCCGCGATGCCGCCGCGTGAAGCGTTCACCTATACCTTCGACCATCTGGCCGAGGTGATCGAAGGATTCACCGAAAAGCTGGAGCTCGACCGGTTCTCGGTCTACGTGTTCGACTACGGCGCGCCCGTCGGTTTCCGGCTGGCATTGCGGCACCCTGAGCGGGTGACCGCGATCATTTCGCAGAACGGCAATGCGTACGAAGAGGGCCTGAGCGACGGGTGGAATCCCATCCGTGCGTACTGGAACGACGCCTCGCAGGCCAACCGCGATGCGCTGCGCGCGTTCCTGTCACCGGAGACGACGAAATGGCAGTACACGCACGGCGTGTCGGACGAGTCGGCGATCTCCCCGGACGGGTACACGCTCGACACCTTCTACCTGGCACGGCCGGGCTCGGCCGAGATCCAGCTGGACCTCTTCGGCAACTACCAGAGCAACGTGCAGCTCTATCCGGCTTTCCAGAAGTACCTGCGCACGCACCGTCCGCGCGTGCTGGCCGTGTGGGGGACGAACGATCCGTTCTTCCTTCCGGCCGGTGCCGAAGCGTTCAGGAAGGACGTGCCGGATGCGCAGGTCGTGCTCTTCGACACGGGGCACTTCGCGCTGGAAACGCATGCCACGCAGATCGCCGCGGTGATTCGTGATTTCCTGGCTTGAAGTCCGCATCGCATGGCCGGGGAAACGAGATGAAGAATTCAGTAGCCATCGTGTCTGGCGCCAGCCAGGGGATCGGCGAGGCAACAGTGGTTCGCCTGGCGCGTGACTTCGGCCGGCTGGTGCTGGTCGCCAGGAATGAAGAGAAGCTTCATGCCACCGCCGCAAAGGCGAAGGCGGCGGGTGCGCAGAGCCTCGTGCTTCCTGCGGACCTGAGCATCCCGGCGACCGCGGAAGAGGTCGTCGCGCGAACGGTCGAAGCGTTTGGCCGCATCGACGCCGTCGTGAACATCGCAGGCGCTGTGCCGCAGGTCGACCTGCTCGACATGACGGATGCGCAATGGGACGACGGCATGAGCCTGAAGCTGCACGGCGCGCGCCGCCTGACGGTCAAGGCTTGGGAGCACCTGAAGGCGAGCAAGGGCTCGGTGATCCTCACGTCGGGCAACTCGGCCCAGTTTCCGAAGGCGTCCTACGCGGCCGTCGGCACGGTGAATGCGGCGATCGTGGCCCTGGCGAAGGCATTTGCCGATCTCGGGATTCGCGACGGTGTGACCGTCAACAGTGTCCTTCCCGGACCGGTGATGACCGGGCGGCGGCGCTCGTACCTGGAGCACTGGGCGCCTGCACACGACATGACCGTCGAGGAAGCGTTTGCGAAGTTTCCGAAAGAGGCGGGCATCGCGCGGTACGGCGAGCCGGAAGAGATTGCGAACCTCATCGCGTTCCTTGTTTCTCCAGCGGCCAAGTGGATGACCGGCACGGCGGTGCGCATGGATGGCGGCGAAGTCAAGTCGGTCTAGCCGCACCACTTTCTTTCTTTGAACAACCGAACTCTTGAGTGAATGAAGATGACGAAATCTGTCGCGATAGTTACGGGCGCGAGCTCAGGCATTGGCAGGGCCACGGCGCTGCGGCTGGCAAGCGATTTCTCCAGCGTCGTGCTTGCCGCGAGAAGCGGTGAGCGGCTCGACGATGTGGCGGCCGCGGTGAAGTCGGCTGGCGCACAGGCACTGGTCGTCGAAGGCGACCTGGGCCATGCGAAGAGTGCGGACACGGTAATCGAACGCACGCTCGAAGCATTCGGGCGAATCGATGCACTGGTGAATGTCGCAGGTGCCGTTCCCGGCCTGGACGTCTTCGAGATGAAGGACGAGCAGTGGGATGGCGCCATGGCATTGAAATTCCACGGCGCAAGGCGGCTGACGTTGCGCGCATGGGAGGCCCTCAAGGCTGCCGGCGGATCGGTCGTCTTCATCTCCGGCAACGCCGCCGAGACGCCCAAGGCAGGTGCCGCGGCAGTGGGCGCGATCAACGCCGCCATCGAAGCGCTGGCCAAGGCGTTCGCCGATCGGGGGATTGCGGATGGCGTGCAGGTCAACAGCGTGTCGCCCGGCGCGATCATGACCGGCCGCCGCATGGCCATGATCGAGAAGGCGGCCGCTGCACGCAACGTCAGCGTGGACGATGCGAAGAAGCTCTTCCTGGCGCAGGCGGGGATCGCCCGATTCGGCGAGCCGGAAGAGATCGCCGAGCTCATCGCCTTCGTCGTCTCGCCTCCCGCGCGCTGGATGACCGGCACCGTCCTTCGCATGGACGGTGGCGAGGTGAAGTCGATCTAGAGAGATCGAAGCGCTTCGACGATCACGACGGTCACTTCGTCCGGCGCCGACACGCTCGGGGTGTGGTCGACGGCGGCGAGCCGTTGGGTCGCGCCCATCCGGTTGGCCATGAAGACCTGGGTGTCTTTCGGAATCATCCGATCGTCCTCTGCAATCAGGTACCAGCTTGACTTCGATTTCCAGAGCGGGCGGCCCACAGGGACGGTGATGCAGGGCGGGGCGATGGGGCGCTGGACCGCGGCCAGCACCTGCAGGTGCTGCACCGAGGCGTTCTGCGCAAACGCCGAGGCGAAGGCATCCTCGGGCAGCCAGATCCATCCGTCGGCATCCGGTGCGAGCTTGGGCGCGAGGGCATGCGGTGGCGCGCGATAGAAGACGTCTGCCACCGTCTCGCCTTCATCGGGTGCCAGCGCGGCGATGTAGACCAGCCCCGCGACCTTGTTGCTCTCGATCGCGCCGATCACTGCGCCGCCGTAGGCGTGCGCGACCAGGAGCACCTGGCCGTCGATGCGCGCAAGGCTTCGGGTGAGCGATTTCACATCGTCTTCCAGGGTGGTCAGAGGCAGCGGCGCCGCGATCGACTTGATTCCCGCATGCGCCAGGGATTCGATCACCTGGGCCCAACTCGATCCGTCTGCCCAGGCGCCGTGCACCAGTACCACTGTCGTTTGATTGGCCATGTTCCATTCCTTTGCGTGTTTCAAGACAGGCTGTTTGCTGTCTGATGTGTGTTGTAGGTAACTTGTCTAAGTTGATTAGAATGGTTATTCTGCATGGGCGTGGCCTGCGCTGCAAGCGCTGCCGTCGCAAAGGGCCGAATAAAATCGCCTCCCTTGCAGGAGGCCTCCGCGAACGTCGCGGATCACTGCGAACACGCAGTACCAAGGAGAGTTGATGAAGGAGAAGCGGCCTCCGGCCATGTTCCTGGCGGATTCACTGGCACTCGATTTCTTGAACTCCGTCGGCTTTCCCGTGGACGCCCAGGTGGAGTGGCTGGAATCCGGGGAAGACTTCGTGAACTGGCTCCAGGAAGCCGGATTGGTCAGTCCCGAAGAACTGAAGGGCGTGTGCGAAGGTGCCGGCCCGGGTGAGCTGGACGCCGTGGCCGCGCAGGCGCGCGCCTTGCGCGAATGGTTCAGGGGATTCGTGCAGGCCCACAAAGGGGCGCGGCTCACGCGCAACGCCCTGAAGGACCTGGACCCGTTGAACCGGCTGCTGGCCCGGGACGAGGAGTTCGATCAGGTCGAAGTGCGTGCCAGGGACTCGTCCGGCGCGGATGAACCCTCCGAGCTGACCTGGGTGCGCCACCGGCGCTGGCGTTCGCCCGAAGCGCTTCTGTTGCCGGTCGCAAAAGCCATGGCCGAGCTGCTGGCCACCGCGAATTTCCTGCAGGTCAAGGCCTGCGAAGGCCCGACCTGCACGTTGATGTTTCTCGATACGACGCGCGGCCATATCCGCCGGTGGTGCAGCATGGCCGTCTGCGGCAATCGCGCCAAGCAGGCCGCGCATCGTTTGCGGGCGAGCGGCGACAAGAGGTAGCGGCTGCGGGTGGGCACCCGATGCTGTCTTATAATCACGAAAAAGCACGACCGTTCTTTTTCGTCGCCCCCGATACCCATAGAAACGAACGCAGAGGGTGCAAAGGTCAAACCCTAGAATGACCGGTTGCCCTCGAAGCCCCCTTTTTGCAATCCAATGGAGTCAAGTCAATGAAGGTTCTTGTACCTGTCAAACGGGTCGTCGATTACAACGTGAAGGTGCGCGTCAAGAGCGACGGCACCGGGGTGGACATTGCCAACGTCAAGATGAGCATGAATCCCTTCGACGAGATCGCTGTCGAAGAAGCTGTGCGTCTGAAAGAGAAGGGCGTTGTCACTGAAGTGATCGCCGTCTCCTGCGGTGATGCGAAATGCCAGGAAACCCTGCGCACCGCCATGGCCATCGGTGCGGACCGCGGTATCCTGGTCGAGACCACCGAAGAGCTGCAGCCGCTGGCTGTCGCCAAGCTGCTGAAGGCGCTGGTCGACAAGGAACAGCCCCAGCTCATCATCCTCGGCAAGCAAGCCATCGATGACGACGCCAATCAAACGGGTCAGATGCTGGCGGCCCTGGCCAACCTGCCCCAGGCCACCTTCGCCTCCAAGGTCGAAGTGGCTGGCGACAAGGCCACGGTCACCCGTGAAGTTGATGGCGGCCTGGAAACCATCTCCCTGAGCCTGCCGGCCGTCATCACGACCGACCTGCGCCTGAACGAGCCGCGCTACGTCACCTTGCCCAACATCATGAAGGCCAAGAAGAAGCAGCTGGATGTCTTCAAGCCCGAGGACCTGGGCGTCGATGTGAAGCCTCGCCTGAAGACCCTGAAGGTCAGCGAGCCGCCCAAGCGCGGCGCAGGCATCAAGGTGCCTGATGTGGCGACGCTGGTGGACAAACTGAAGAACGAAGCGAAGGTGATCTGAACATGACCGCACTTGTTATTGCCGAACACGACCACGCCAGCATCAAGCCGGCCACCCTCAACACCGTGACCGCAGCCCTCGCTTGCGGCGGTGAAGTTCATGTGCTGGTGGCGGGTGCCAATGCCGCTGAAGCCGCGAAGGCTGCTGCCCAGATCGCAGGCGTGACCAAGGTCATCGCCGCCGACAGCCCCAGCCTGGCTGAGAACCTCGCTGAAAACGTGGCTGCTCAAGTCCTCGCGATCGCGGCCAACTACAGCCACATCCTGTTCCCCTCGACCGCCAACGGCAAGAACGTCGCCCCGCGCGTGGCCGCCAAGCTCGATGTGGCGCAGATCAGCGACATCACCAAGGTGGACAGCCCGGACATCTTCGAGCGCCCAATCTACGCCGGCAACGCGATCGCCACCGTGCAGAGCAGCGACGCCACCAAGGTGATCACGGTGCGCACGACCGGCTTCGACGCCGCAGCGGCAACGGGTGGCAGCGCAACGGTCGAAACCGCCGAAGGCGTCGCAGACAGCGGCAAGAGCAGCTTCGTCGGCCGCGAAGTCACCAAGAGCGAACGCCCCGAACTGACGGCCGCCAAGATCATCGTCTCGGGTGGCCGCGCCTTGGGCAGCGCCGAGAAGTTCACCGAAGTGATGGCCCCGCTGGCCGACAAGCTCAACGCGGGCCTGGGCGCCAGCCGCGCCGCCGTCGATGCGGGCTACGCACCGAACGACTGGCAAGTGGGCCAGACCGGCAAGATCGTGGCGCCGCAGCTGTACATCGCAGCGGGCATCTCGGGTGCGATCCAGCATCTGGCCGGCATGAAGGACTCCAAGGTGATCGTGGCGATCAACAAGGACGAAGAGGCCCCGATCTTCTCGGTGGCTGACTACGGCCTTGTGGCCGACCTGTTCGTGGCCGTGCCCGAGCTGGTGAAGGCGCTCTGATCGCATCGCTGCATTGAGCCGGAGGGCATCGTTCGCGATGCCCTTTTCGTATCCGCTGTATCTGGAGACAAGAGACATGAGCTACACCGCCCCCCTCAAGGACATGCTGTTCGACATCGAGCACCTGGCCAACATCGGCGAGATCGCCAAGCTGCCGGGCTTCGAAGACGCCGGCCTCGAAACTGCGCAGGCCGTGCTCGAGGAATGCGCGCGCTTCAACCAGGACGTGGTCGCGCCGCTGAACATCGAAGGCGACCGCAATCCTTCGTCGTTCAAGGGCGGTGAAGTCACCACCACGCCGGGCTTCAAGGACGCCTTCGCGCAGTACGTCTCGGGTGGCTGGCAAGGTCTTCAGCATCCGGCGGACTTCGGTGGACAGGGCCTGCCCAAGACCATCGGCGCGGCCTGCGGCGAGATGCTCAACTCGGCCAACATGAGCTTTGCGCTGTGCCCGCTCCTGAGCGACGGCGCCATCGAGGCACTGCTTACGGCCGGCTCCGACGAGCTCAAGGCCGTGTACCTCGAGAAGCTCGTGAGCGGCCAGTGGACCGGCACGATGAACCTCACCGAGCCGCAAGCCGGCAGCGACCTGGCCATGGTGCGCAGCCGTGCCGAACCGCAGCCCGATGGCACCTACAAGGTGTTCGGCACCAAGATCTTCATCACCTATGGTGAGCACGACATGGCCGAGAACATCGTGCACCTCGTGCTGGCCCGTGTGACCGGCGCGCCCGAAGGCGTGAAGGGCATCAGCCTGTTCGTGGTGCCCAAGTTCATGGTCGGCAAGGACGGCGCGCTCGGCGAGCGCAACGACGTTCACTGCGTGAGCATCGAGCACAAGATGGGCATCAAGGCCTCGCCGACCGCCGTGCTGCAGTACGGCGACCATGGCGGTGCCGTCGGCTACCTCGTCGGCCAGGAGAACCGCGGCCTCGAGTACATGTTCATCATGATGAACTCGGCCCGCTACGCCGTGGGCATGCAGGGCATTGCGATCGCGGAGCGTGCCTACCAGCACGCCGTGGCCTACGCGAAAGACCGCGTGCAGAGCCGTCCGGTCGATGGCTCGATCAACGCGAGCGCGCCGATCATTCACCACCCTGACGTCAAGCGCATGCTGATGACGATGCGCGCCTACACCGAAGGCTGCCGTGCGATGGCCTCGGTGGCCGCCGCCGCCTACGACGCCGCGCACCACCACCCCGATGCCGACGCGCGCAAGCAGAACCAGGCCTTCTACGAATTCATGGTGCCGCTGGTCAAGGGCTACAGCACCGAGATGAGCCTCGAAGTGACTTCGCTCGGTGTGCAGGTGCACGGCGGCATGGGCTTCATCGAGGAGACGGGCGCCGCGCAGTACTACCGCGACGCCAAGATCCTCACTATCTACGAAGGCACCACCGCGATCCAGGCCAACGACCTCGTGGGCCGCAAGACCGCACGTGATGGCGGCCAGACCGCCAAGGCCATCGCCGCGCAAATCGAGAAGACCGAGGCCGAACTCGCCAAGAGCGACAGCGCCGCAGCCGCGTCCGTGCGCAAGCGCCTGAAGGCCGCGCGCGAAGCCTTCATCGAAGTCGTCGATTTCGTCGCAGGACAGACCAAGGCCTCGCCCAACGCGGTGTTCTCGGGCAGCGTGCCGTACCTCATGCTCGCGGGCAACCTCGTGGCTGGCTGGCAGCTGGCACGCTCGCTGATCATTGCAGAAGACCTCGCCTCGCGCAGCTTCGACACCGACTTCATGCTCGCCAAGATCGCCACCGCGCGCTTCTATGCCGAGCACATCCTGAACAAGGCGCCGGGCATCCGCGACAGCATCGTGGACGGCGCCGAGAGCGTCACGGCGCTGGCGCTCGACGCGTTCTGAGTCACGTTCCGTGTCGCCCATCTGACCGGCGGCACGGGCCTCCTTCTCTTATAAAACCGAATCCATTCCCGGAGACAACATGTCCAAGCTGCCCCCCGTCCTCGCGAACCTGCCGCTGCCGATCATCGGCTCGCCGCTGTTCATCATCAGCAACCCCAAGCTCGTGATCGCGCAATGCAAGGCCGGCGTGGTTGGCTCGATGCCCGCGCTCAACGCGCGTCCTGCGGCGCAATTGGAAGAGTGGCTGATCGAGATCACCGAAGAGCTCGCGGCCTACAACAAGGCCAATCCCGACAAGCCCGCCGCGCCGTTCGCCATCAACCAGATCGTGCACAAGAGCAACGACCGCCTCGACCACGACATGGAGATGGTCGTGAAGTACAAGGTGCCGATCGTCATCACCTCGCTGGGCGCGCGCACCGACGTGAACGACGCGGTGCACAGCTATGGTGGCGTGACGCTGCACGACATCATCAACAACAAGTTCGCGCAAAAGGCGATCGAGAAGGGCGCCGACGGCATCATCGCCGTGGCGGCCGGTGCGGGCGGCCATGCGGGTGTGAAGAGTCCGTTCGCGCTGGTGCAGGAAATCCGCCAGTGGTTCGACGGCCCGATCGCGCTGTCGGGCTCCATCGCCACCGGTGGCGCGGTGCTCGCGGCGCAGGCCATGGGCGCCGACTTCGCCTACATCGGCACCGCCTTCATCGCCACCGAAGAAGCGCGCGCGAGCGACGACTACAAGCAGGCCATCGTCGATGGCAACTCGGACGACATCGTCTACTCCAGCCTCTTCACCGGCGTGCACGGCAACTACCTTGCGCCGAGCATCGTCAAGGCCGGCATGGATCCGGCCAACCTGCCCGAAGGCGACGTGAAGACCATGAATTTCGGCGGCGGCGAGGGCAGCAAGGCCAAGGCCTGGAAAGACATCTGGGGCTCGGGCCAGGGCATCGGCGCCGTGACCGAAGTGGCCAGCGCCGCGGCCTTCATCGAAAAGCTCAAGCGCGAATACCAGGAAGCAAGGCAGCGTCTGGCGCTTTGAGCGGAGCCTGAACATGGCTTCCGCCACGGCGCCCTCTTCACCGGGGCGCATGCCGTTGCTCGATGTGGCAAAGGGCATTGCGTGCGCGGTGATCGTCGGGCATCACCTGTCGCGCTACGGGCCGATGCCCGCAGGCGCCTACGGACTCGCGCCCGATTTCTTCGGCTGGCTGGCGGACGACGGCCGGCTCGCGGTGCAGGTGTTCCTCGTGATCGCGGGGTTTCTCGCGGCAGCGAGCCTTGCGCCGGACGGCCCGTTGCGCGTCGATCGGCCCATCGCGCGCATCCTGCAGCGTTATGGACGGCTGGTGATGCCGTACCTGGCTGCACTCACTGTCTGCGTGCTCGTGGCTGCGCTGGTGCGGCCGTGGCTCGATGAAGACGTGGTGCCGGCGTCGCCGAGCATCGGACAGTTGTTCGCGCATGGGCTGCTGCTGCAGGACCTGCTGGGCTACGAGTCGCTGTCCACCGGCGTCTGGTATGTGGCCATCGACTTCCAGCTCTTCGCGCTCGCGCTGATGCTCGTCGGCCTTCCGGCCATGTTGAGCTCATCCGCACCGGCCGTCGTGAATCCGTCGTCGCGGTGGATGCCCGTGCTGCTGGTGCTCGCGCTGGCTGTGACCTCGCTGGTGCTCTTCAATCGCAACGCCGCCCTGGACGACAC
This sequence comes from Variovorax sp. RKNM96, assembly GCF_017161115.1. GTDB lineage: Bacteria > Pseudomonadota > Gammaproteobacteria > Burkholderiales > Burkholderiaceae_C > Variovorax. The sequence goes on from NZ_CP046508.1 coordinate 2,476,036, forward strand.
CGCGCTGTATTTCTTCGGCGCCTACGGGCTCGGCATGCTGGTGTTCTGGATCGGCCGCGCCACGCGGGCCAGCACCTGGCAGGGCGCGGTGGCGCTGCTGATGCTGGTCGGGGCGGGGGCGCTGGCCATCGAATGGCGCAGCCGCATCGCGACGGCGCTGGTGACGGCGCTGCTGATCGCGCTCGCACAGCATTGGCATTGGCTATCGCCCGCCAAGTGGCCGGCAGCGGCGGTGCCGCTACAGCGCCTGGGGCGCATGTCGTATTCGCTCTTCCTGATTCACTTTCCGGTGCTCCTGGCGATGAATGCGCTCGTCGCAAACCTCGCGCCGCACGGGCCGTGGGTCGACCTGCTGGGCATGGTGGTGACCTTCGGCCTTTCGGTTGCTGCGGCGGCGCTGCTGTACCGCTGGGTGGAGGCGCGACCGGCATCGTGGCGCGGCGTGTTCACGCTGTTCGCGGCGCTGCTGGTCAGCGGGATAGTCGTTTCGCACTAAAGCGCGCCAACGCGCAAGGCGCCCGTCGACGACGTCACGGGACGCCATCGCTGATTTCTTCCTTCGAATGGGTTGCGCTCGGGCTCCGTAGCGTGCAGGCTGCGGCTCGTCAGTTGCTTCCGTCTTCGGTATGATTGTGGAAATTTCAGTAAATACTGAAAATACGCAAAACTAAGGAATGACCCAGCACTCGCCCCCCTCACGAACGCCGTTGCAGGCATTTGCGTCGCCTGACGTCGGCAGCGTGGTGCAGGGCGCTGCCGCGCTGTTCTGGATTCCGCAGGCGGCGTTGCTCGCGATCGCGGTGCAGGGGCTCGCCGCGGGACAGGGCCTGGCGGCGGTGCAGCTTCCGGCGCTCGGCATCCTGTTGCTCGGATTGCTGCGCGCGGTTTGCGAGGCCTGGGGCGCGCGCCGGACCTTCACCCGAGCAAGAGCACAGCTGACGGCGCTGCGTGCGCAGGCAGCTGCAGCACTCGCGAGCGGATCGCCACTTGACCGCAGCCGCGCCGCTTCCGGCCAAGCGGCCAGCATCCTCGCAGAGCAGGCCGAGGCGCTGGTGCCGTACCTCGTGCGCTACCAGCCGGCGCGCTGGCGCGTGATGGTGGTGCCCGTTCTCATCGTTCTCGTGGTGGCGAGCCTTTCCTGGATCGCTGCGCTGGTGCTCCTGGTCGCAGCCCCGCTGATCCCGCTTTTCATGGCCATCGTCGGCTGGCGCGCCAAGGCGGCGAGCGAGGCGCAGATGGTCGAGATGGGCGGCATGAATGCCTTCCTGCTCGACCGCCTGCGGGGCCTGGCCACGCTGCGCGCGCTCGGTGCGGTGGATGCGACCGCGGTGCGTCTGGGCGAGGCTGCGCAATCGCTGCGCCAGCGGACCATGGCGGTGCTCCGCATCGCATTCCTCTCGTCGGCATTGCTGGAGTTGTTCTCGGCGCTCGGCGTCGCAATGGTGGCGGCGTACGTGGGCTTCCACCTGCTGGGCACGCTGGGCTTCGGCGCCTGGGGCCGGCAGTTGAGCCTCGGTGAAGGCCTGTTCGTGCTGTTGCTCGCGCCGGCTTTCTTCGAGCCGCTGCGGGAGCTCTCGGCTGTCTGGCACGACCGCGCGGCGGGCGAGGCGGCACTGCAGTCGCTCGAACAGCTTCAGCGCAGCGAGTTGCCGCTGCCCGGCGCGAATACACCGGTGCGCACGGCAACCGGAGCCACTGGCGCCGCGCCCGTCGTCGCGATCCACGGCCTGCGCTTTGCCTGGCCCGGCGAGCAAGCACTGTTCGACGGCTACGACCTTCGCGTCGCGGCCGGTGAGCACGTCGCGATCACCGGCGCGAGTGGCTCGGGCAAGACGGCCTTGCTGTCGCTCCTCGCCGGACTGCTGTCTGCGACCGGCGGAGAAATCTCCATCGGCGGCGTGCCGCTGTCCGACCGCACCGTGAGTGCCCTTCGGCAGCGCATGGCATGGATGGGCCAGAAGCCGCACGTGTTCGCCGCCTCGATCGAGGCCAACGTGGCGCTCGGCCACGCAGACATCGACACGCCACAGGTCATGACTGCCATGCGCTTCGCATCGCTCGACACCGTGGCACAGGCCCATCCCACCGTGGCGCTGGGCGAGGGCGGCAGCGGCCTGTCGGGCGGGGAAGCGGTGCGGCTCGCGCTGGCACGCATCGCCGTCCACGCGCATGCCGACCTGTTGCTGGTCGACGAGCCCACCGCGCACCTCGACACGGAAACCGCCGAGCGCGTGGCCGACGCACTGGTCACGCTGGCCAAGGGCAAGACGCTGATCGTCGCGACGCACGATCCCGTGCTGGCGGCGCGCATGCACCGGGTGATCAGCCTCGACGCAGAAGCGATGGAGCGCGCGGCATGACCCCCTCCGCGAACAACTGGCGCGACCTGCGCCTCGTGCTGCGCCCTTTCCTCGCATCACAGCCGCGCCCCTTGCTCTGGGGCGGCCTGCTCGCTGCCGTCACGGTGCTCGCGGGCATGGCGCTGCTGGGCCTCTCAGGCTGGTTCATCACCGCGACCGCGCTGGCCGGCCTGCACGCGGCGACCGCATTCACCTTCGACGTGTTCGCGCCCTCGGCCGGCATCCGCCTGCTGGCGCTCGGCCGTACCGCATCACGTTATGGCGAGCGGCTCGTCACGCACGATGCGACCTTCGCCGTGCTCGCCTCGCTGCGTGTTCGGCTGTTTCGCGGCTGGGCGCGCCCCGAAGCGGCGCGCGCGTTGCTGATGCGCCCGGCGCGCCTGCTGTTCCGCCTCACGGCCGATATCGACGCGCTCGAATCGCTGTACCTGCGTCTGCTTGTGCCTGCGGCTGCGGCGTTGGGCGCTGCGCTGCTGGCCGGCGTGGTGCTGGGCTTCATGGACGTCGGCATGGGCGTGGCGTTGATGCTCTGGCTCGTCGCCGTCGGCTGGGGCATTTCGCTCTTCGTCGCGCGGCGCGCACGGCGGCCTGCGGTGCAGCGTGCCCATGCCATCGAGGCGTTGCGCGCCCGCGTGGTCGATCTGGTGGCCGGGCAGACCGATCTCGTCATGGCAGGGCGCATCGACGCGCAGCGCGAAGCGCTCATGAACGCCGACCGGCATCTCGCCAAGGCCGACCTCGCGCTGAACCGCCTCGAAACCGCAGCCGGTGTCGCCTACGGCAGTGCGGGCACGTTGACCCTCGTCGGCGTCTTGCTCGCAGTGGGTGTGCTGGTGGGCGAGGGTGCGATCGGCGCGCCCGCGGCCGCGCTGGCATTGCTCGTGGCACTCACGGCGACCGAGCCTTTTGCGGCCTTGCGCCAGGGCGCTCTCGACGCGGGGCGGACCTGGCTCGCGGTGCGCCGTCTCGCGCCCCGCATGACGATCGAAGACGAAAAGCTCGCGGCCAGCAACGAAGAACCATCCGCCGCATTGCGCCTGAGCCACGTTGCGCTTGCGCACCCGGGCAGCTCCATCCACGTCCTGAACGATGTCTCGCTGACCGTCGCCCCGGGCGAGCGAGTCGCGTTGATTGGCCCCAGTGGCGCAGGCAAGTCCACCTTGCTCTCCGCGCTCGCAGGAGAACTCACCCCGCAGTCGGGCAGCGTCAGCGCCCGGCCGACATGCCTCCTGACCCAGCGCACCGAACTCTTCCAGGACAGCCTGCGCGACAACCTCCGGCTCGCCAACCCCGAGGCCACCGACGAGCAACTCTGGTCCGCGCTGCACGCAGCGGGCCTCGAAGACGACATCCGTACCTTCAAGACAGGCCTCGATACCCGCCTCGGCGAAGGCGGCCTCGGCCTCTCCGGCGGTCAATCGCGCCGCCTCGCACTGGCCCGCCTGCTGCTGCGCCCCGTGCCGCTCTGGCTGCTCGACGAACCCACCGAAGCGCTCGACGCCGCAGTTGCGCACGACGTGCTGCAACGCCTCGCCCGACACGCCGACGGCCGCACGCTCGTGATCGCCACGCACCTGCGCCGCGAAGCCGCGCTCGCCGACCGCCTCGTGTGCATGCAGCAAGGCCGCATCGTCGACGACCTGCGCCGCGGCAGCGCCGCCTTCGACACCGCGCTGCGCACCCTGCGCCCCGATTGATCCCACAGAAAAAGACAGAAGAGAAAAACCAAAGGAAGCCCCATGGACCTCGACATCGTTGCGCTCTCGCGCCTGCAGTTCGCCGTCACGGCGCTGTATCACTTCCTCTTCGTGCCGCTCACGCTCGGCCTCTCGATCCTCTTGGCCATCATGGAGACGGTCTACGTGATGACGGGCCGCGTGATCTGGCGCGACATGACGAAATTCTGGGGCGTGCTCTTCGGCATCAACTTCGCGATGGGTGTCGCGACCGGCGTGGTGATGGAGTTCCAGTTCGGCATGAACTGGAGCTACTACAGCCACTACGTCGGCGACATCTTCGGCGCGCCGCTGGCCATCGAGGGGCTCATGGCCTTCTTCATGGAAGCGACCTTCGTGGGTCTGTTCTTCTTCGGCTGGGACAAGCTCTCCAAGGTCGGCCACCTTGTCGCCACCTGGGCCGTGGCCATCGGCTCCAACTTCTCGGCGCTGTGGATCCTCATTGCCAACGGCTGGATGCAGAACCCCGTGGGCGCGGCCTTCAACCCGCAGACGATGCGCATGGAGGTGACCGACTTCCTCGCGGTGCTCACCAACCCGGTGGCGCAGGCCAAGTTCGTGCACACGGTCTCGGCGGGCTATGTGTGCGCCTCGGTGTTCGTGCTCGGCGTGTCGGCCTGGTATGTGCTCAAGGGCCGTCACCTCGAACTGGCCAAGCGCTCGATGACCGTGGCCGCGTCCTTCGGACTGGCCTCCGCGCTGTCGGTGGCGGTGCTTGGAGACGAAAGCGGCTACCTCTCGGGCGAGCACCAGAAGATGAAGCTGGCCGCCATCGAGGCCATGTGGGAGACGCAGCCCGCACCCGCTGCCTTCACTGTGATCGGCTTTCCCGACCAGAAATCGCGCGAGACGCACTACGCCATCCACATCCCCGGCGTGATGGGCCTCATCGGCACGCGCTCGCTCGACACGGTGATGCCCGGCATCGACGAGCTCGTGAAGCGCGCCGAGGCCCGCATCCGCGAAGGCCTCAAGGCCTACGACGCCCTGCAGAAGATCCGCGAGGCCGGCGGCACCGGCAAGGTCACGCAGGGCGTGCGCGGCGACTTCGAGGACAACGGCATCAACATGGGCTATGCGCTGCTGCTCAAGCGCTATGTGGACGATCCACGCCAGGCCACCGACGAGCAGATCGCCAAGGCCGCGTGGGACACCGTGCCGCAGGTGGCGCCGCTCTTCTGGCTGTTCCGCGTGATGGTGGGCATCGGCATGCTGCTGATCCTTCTGACCGGCACCTTCTTCGTGCTGTCGGCGCGCCGCAAGCTCGACAAGCACCGTTGGCTGCTCAAGGCCGCGGTGTTCGCGATCCCGCTGCCGTGGATCGCCATCGAGTCCGGCTGGCTGGTGGCGGAGTTCGGTCGCCAGCCCTGGGTGATCGAGGGCGTGCTGCCCACGGCCGTGGCCGTGTCGAACCTCGGCGTGAAGACGCTCCTGCTCACGCTCGCGGGTTTCATCGCGATCTACACCACGCTGCTGGTCATCGAGATGAAGCTGATGTTCAAGGCGATCCGCAAGGGACCTGAAGCCGAGCACGCGCCCGACGAGGGCGATGCGCGCTCGCATGTTCCGCCGGCGCACGCCACTGCCGCCATTCCCACCGCTTCTTCCACCACCGGGAGCGCCGCATGATTCTCCACACACTCCTCGACTACGACACCCTGCGCTTCATCTGGTGGCTGCTGATCGGCGTGCTGCTGGTCGGCTTCGCGGTCACCGACGGGTTCGACCTGGGCAGCGGCATGCTGCTGCCGTTCGCGGCGCGCAACGACATCGAGCGCCGCGTCGTCATCAACAGCGTGGGCCCGGTGTGGGAGGGCAACCAGGTGTGGTTGATCCTGGGCGGCGGCGCGATCTTCGCGGCCTGGCCGCAGCTCTATGCGGTGTCGTTCTCGGGCTTCTATCTCGCGATGTTCGTGATCCTCACCGCGCTGATCCTGCGGCCTGTGGCCTTCAAGTTCCGCAGCAAGCGCGAGTCACCGCAATGGCGCGCGCGCTGGGACTGGGTGCTGTTCTTCAGCGGCTTCGTGCCCGCGCTGATCTGCGGCGTGGCGGTGGGCAATGTGCTGCAGGGCGTGCCGTTCCGCTTCAATGCCGACATGCACATCTTCTACGACGGCGGCTTCTTCGGGCTGCTGAATCCGTTCGCCATTCTTTGCGGGCTGGTGTCGGTCGCGATGCTCGTGATGCACGGCGCGGCGTGGCTGCTGCTCAAGACGGAAGGGCCGGTGGCCGAGCGGGCGCGCACGTACGGCATGGTGGCCGCGGTGCTCACCATCGCGCTCTATGCGCTGGCCGGTGTGCTGCTCGCCACGAGCATCGGCGGCTACCGCATCAGCAGCGTGGTCGATGCGGTGGGGCCGTCGAACCCGATGCTGAAGACCGTCGAGCTGCATGCGGGCGCGTGGACCGCCAACTACGCAGCCCACCCGTGGACATTGGCCGCGCCCGCTGCCGGCTTCATCGGCGCGCTGGGCGCGTTGCTCGGGCTGGTGTTGCGCCGGCCGGTGCTCGCGCTGCTCGCAGCGGCACTCGGCATCGCCGGCATCATCCTGAGCGTGGGCGCCTCGATGTTCCCGTTCATCCTGCCTTCGTCGATCGACCCGCGCGCGAGCCTCACGGTGTGGGATTCGTCCTCGAGCCACCTCACGCTGTTCATCATGCTGGTGGTCACGGGCATCTTCATTCCGATCATCGTGGCCTACACCACCTGGGTCTACCACGTGCTGTGGGGCAAGGTCGACGAAAAAGCCATCCGCGAAGACAGCGGTCACGCCTACTGAACACGGAGGACAAGAACATGTGGTACTTCGCCTGGATCCTCGGCCTGCCGCTGGCAGCCGCTTTCGCCGTACTCAATGCGATGTGGTACGAACTCATCGACGACGACGCCATCCGCAGGGAGAAGCTCGAGCTGCCCGAATCGCCAGAGGGGCAGGAGCGGCTCTGATGGTGAACTAACCAGCCGCAGGCTTTTTCTTCTTCGCCGCACCACCGCCCGTGATGCGGTCTTTCAGCGTCAGCACCTTCGTCACCGTCGCGCCCATCCCCATGAGCTGCATCGCGGTCTCGGGTGCGAGCCGCTGTACATCGTCGAACCACTTCATCAGTCGGTCGATCAGGTCGTGCATCTCGCGCATGCGCTCCTGCGCATGGCGCTCGGCATCGCTCGTGGGCGATTCGAGCAGCGCGTTGCGCAGCATCGAGAGCGTGGGTTCGATCTCGCGGCGGCGGCGTTCCTCGGCCAGTACACGAAAGATTTCCCACACGTCCGACGGCGCCTCGAAGTATTCGCGCCGGTCGCCCGCCTGGTGCCGCAGCCGCACCAGCCGCCAGGCCTGCAACTCCTTCAGGCCCATGCTCACGTTGGAGCGCGAGAACTCCAGCAGTTCGGCGATTTCGTCGGCATTGAGCGCGCGCTGCGACAGGAAGATCAGGGCATAAATCTGCCCCACGGTGCGGTTGATGCCCCACTTGCTGCCCATCTCGCCGAAGTGGGCGACGAACTGGCGGTTGAGGGGAGGGAGGTCGGGTGCGGTGGCCATGCGCGGATTGTCGCGCGGGATTGCTGGAGTTTCGGTAGCTTCTGAAAACTCGATCCGATCAATCGGGCTGCGCGTCGGGCAGGGCACGCCGCCGGTACGACCCCGGCGCGCCGCCCGTCCAGGTCTTGAAGGCCCGCTGGAAGGCCGCGCTGTCCGCGAACCCCAGCTCCTCGGCCAGCGCCGCGAGCGGCACGGTGCTGGTGTTGAGCCGCACGATGGCCAGGTCGCGCCGCAGCTGGTCCTTCAGCGACTGGAACGACGTGCCTTCCGTCGCCAGGTGACGCTGCAGCGTGCTGACCGACATGTGCAGGCTGTCCGCCGTGGTCGCCAGGTCGGCCCACGCGGGCCGGTTCTGCTGCAGCACCGCGCGCACCTTCGCGCTCACGACCTGCTCGGCGAGCCGGGGCAGGATCACGTTGGCCGGCGACGCCGCAAGAAAGGCCTGCATCGCCTGCGCGTCGCGGTGCACCGGCGTGGCGAGCGCGCTGCGGTCGAACCACACGGCCGACAGCGGCTGGCCGAACTGCAGCGGGCCCGGGAACACCTTGGCGTAGCCGTCGGCATAGGGCGGCAGCTCGAAGCCGAAATCGAAACGCCGTGCCACCAGCCGGCCACCATGCAGCCATGCGAAGAGCCGCCAGTACACCCGCAGCATCAGCTCGTGCAGGAAGTTCTGGTGCATCGCCTGCGGGTTGTTCAGGCGAATGCCGAAGCCGGCGAGCTCGCCTTCCTGCAGCGGCACCAGCGTCAGGTCGTCCTGCAGCAGGCTGAAGGTGTGGGCCACACGGCGCAGCGCGACCTCGAAGGTGGGCGCGCCCAGCGTGGAACGCACCATCAGCGCGAAGCTGCCGCAGCGCAGGCGCCGCGTGAGAAAGCCCAGGGCTTCGTCGTCCATGCGCTGCATCAGCAGCGCGAAGAGGGCCACGTACTGCTCGCCCGTGACGCGCGCCCCCGCCTCCTGCAACAGCGAGGGCGCGATGCCCGCATCTTCGAGTGCCGTGTCGATGCACACCGCCGCCTCGGCCCCGCGCGCGCAAACGCCCGAGAGCATGCCCTGCACGAAGGCGATCGGAATGGTGATGGGCGGTTGCAGCATGTGTCGGTGGATTGACGTTTTCTGCCATGCGATCGAAGCGAACTGCAATCGCCGGGCCGTGCGGGGATTTCTACCATGCCACTGCACAAGAACCAGACGGAGACAAACCCATGTACATGACCCAAGGCCTTCACCGCGCCGTGCAGCAGCGCCCCGACGCCATCGCGGTGCGCTTTGCCGGCCGCGCCCGCAGTTTTCGCGACTTTGCCGAACGTGTGGCGCGCCTGGCCGGCGCGCTCCAGGGGCTCGGCATGCAAGCGGGCGACCGCGTCGCCATGCTGTCGCTCAACTCCGACCGCTACCTCGAATACCAGATGGCCGTGCCCTGGGGCGGCGGCGTGCTCAACCCCTGCAACATCCGCTGGTCGCCCGCCGAGATCCTCTACTCGCTGGAAGACTCGGGATCGAGCATCGTGCTGGTCGACGAGACCTTCCGCGCCGTGGTCGAGCAGATGCGCGGCCAATCGAAGAGCCTGCGCGAGGTCATCTACTGCGGCGACGGCCCGGTGCCGGCCGGCATGCACAGCTACGAGGGGCTGATCGACGCCGCCTCGCCAGTGCCCGACGCCGTGCGCCGCGGCGAAGACCTGGCCGGCATCTTCTACACCGGCGGCACCACCGGCTTTCCCAAGGGCGTGATGCTCAGCCACATCAACATCTGCAGCTCGGCGCTGGCGGCGCAGGCCGAGGGCCTGGCACCGGCCGGCGGCTGCTACCTGCATGCGGCGCCGATGTTTCACCTGGCCGACATGGGCCTGGCCACGCCGCACTGGTTCGCCGGCAACACACACGCGATCCTGCCGATGTTCACGCCCGAGGGCGTGCTCGACGCCATCGAGCGCGACCGCGTGACCAGCCTGCTGCTGGTGCCCACCATGATCCAGATGCTGGTCGACCATCCCGCCATGCGCAAACCGCGCGACCTGAGCACCCTCAAGAACATCACCTACGGCGCCTCGCCAATCTCCGAGGCTGTGCTCAATCGCGCCATGGAAGCCTTTCCGGGCGTCGACTTCGTGCAGGCCTACGGCATGACCGAGCTGTCGCCCATCGCCACGCTGCATCCGGCCTTTTTCCACACGGCCGAGGGCCGCAAGACCGGCAAGCTGCGTTCGGCGGGACGTGCCAGCGTGTGCATGGAAGTGCGCATCGTCGATGCCGACGGCACCGAGGTGCCGCGCGGCACGGTGGGCGAAGTAACGGTGCGCGGCCCCAACGTGATGCAGGGCTACTGGAACAAGCCCGAGCAGACGGCCGCCGCGCTGCGAGATGGCTGGATGCACACCGGCGACGGCGCCTACATGGACGAGGACGGCTTCATCTTCGTGGTCGACCGCATGAAGGACATGATCATCAGCGGCGGCGAGAACGTGTACTCCGCCGAGGTCGAGAACGCCATCAACCAGCACCCCGCGGTGGCCGCGTGCGCGGTCATCGGCATCCCCAGCGAGGAGTGGGGCGAGACCGTGCATGCGGTGCTGGTGCTCAAGCCCGGGCAGGGCATCCAGTCCGAGGAATTGATCGCACACTGCAAGACGCTGATCGCCAGCTACAAGTGCCCGCGCAGTGTGGCCGTGGTCGAAGCGCTGCCGCTGTCGGGTGCCGGCAAGGTGCTCAAGACGAAGCTGCGCGAGCCTTTCTGGCAGGACCGCCAACGCAGCGTGGCCTGATTTTTTCCAACCATTTTTTCAATCCGAACATCAAGGAGACCTTCATGAGTCAAGACGTCTACGTGGTCGGGGTCGGCATGATCCCCTTCACCAAGCCGGGCGCGAACCAGCCCTATCCGCAGATGGCCGCGCACGCGACGAACGCCGCGCTCAAGGATGCGGGCATCGGCTACGAGCTGATCCAGCAGGCCTATGTGGGCTATGTGTACGGCGACTCCACCGCCGGCCAGCGCGCGCTGTACGAAGTGGGCATGACCGGTATTCCGGTCGTGAACGTCAACAACAACTGCTCGACCGGTTCGACCGCGCTCTTCCTCGCGCGCCAGGCGGTGGCCAGCGGCGCCGCCGACTGCGTGCTCGCGCTCGGCTTCGAGCACATGAGCCCGGGCGCGCTGGGCGCGGTGTTCAACGACCGGCCGAGCCCTTTCGACAATTTCGAGACCATCACCGACGAGCTGGTCGGCAACGAGCAGGTGCCGCTCGCGCTGCGCTACTTCGGCGGCGCGGGCCTGGCGCACATGCAGCAGTACGGCACGCAGATGTCCACCTTCGCGAAGATCCGCGCCAAGGCCAGCCGCCATGCATCGAACAACCCGGTCGCGCTGTTCCGCACCGTCGTCACCGAGGACGAAGTGATGGCCGCGCCCGTCATGTGGCCCGGCGTGATGACGCGGCTCATGGCCTGCCCGCCCACCTGCGGCGCGGCTGCAGCCATCGTGTGCTCGCCGCGCTTCGCCGAACGCCATGGCCTGGACCGCAGCGTGCGCATCAAGGCGCAGGCCATGACCACCGACCGCCCCGTGACCTTCGAGAGCCGCGACATGCGCGAGGTGGTCGGCTTCAGCATGGCGCAGGAGGCCGCGCAGAAGGTGTACGACGCGGCCGGTGTCGGCCCGCAGGACATCGACGTGGTCGAGCTGCACGACTGCTTCGCGCACAACGAGCTCATCAGCTACGAGGCGCTGGGCCTCTGCCCGGTTGGCGGCGCGGAGAAGTTCGTGGTCGATGGCGACAACACCTATGGTGGCAAGGTGGTGACCAATCCGTCGGGCGGGCTGCTGTCGAAAGGGCATCCGCTCGGGGCAACCGGCCTTGCGCAATGCACCGAGCTGGTCCAGCAGTTGCGCGGCACCGCAGACAAGCGCCAGGTCGAAGGCGCGCGGATGGCGCTGCAGCACAACCTCGGGTTGGGCGGCGCCTGCGTGGTCACGCTGTACGAACGCGTCTGAGGAAAGGCGAGACATGATCGACAAGAAATGGATCGGCCACGAGCTGCCCGCCTCGGTGCTGCCGATCGAGCGCACGCGGCTGCAGTTCTTCGCCAAGGCCATCGGCGAGACCGACCCGGTCTACACCGATGCCGCCGCCGCGCGTGATGCGGGCTACGCAGACCTGCCCGCGCCGCCCACCTTCCTGTTCGCGGCCGAGCTGGACTCGGGCGCTTCGAACCAGCTGCTCGACGACCTGCAGATTCCGCTGTCGAAGCTGCTGCACGGCGAGCAGAGCTTCAGCTATCACAAGCCCGCCTGCGTGGGCGACACGGTGACGGTGCGCTCCACCATCAGCGACATCTACGACAAGAAGAACGGCGCGCTCGAATTCGTCGTGAAGACCTCGCGCGCCACCAACCAGCGCGATGAACTGGTCGCCGAGCTGCGCACCGTGATCGTGTGCCGCCACTGAAGGAAGAACGCGCAATGACCACTGCCACCTACGACAACATCCAGATCGGCGACGAGCTGCCCGCATTGCAGCTTGCACCGGTCAACCGCACCACGCTCGCGCTCTTCGCGGGCGCCTCGGGCGACCACAACCCGATCCACATCGACACCGACTTCGCGCGCAAGGCCGGCATGCCCGACGTGTTCGCGCAGGGCATGCTGGGCATGGCCTGGCTAGGCCGGCTTGTCACGCAGTGGGCGCCGCAGTCGCAGTTGCGCCGCTTCGACGTGCGCTTCCAGGGCATCACCCACATCGGCCATGCGGTGCGCTGCACCGGTCGCGTGGTCGAGAAGCTCGAGCACAACGGCGAGCGCTGCGTGCGCGTCGAGGTGCAGAGCGCCAACCAGTACGGCCAGACCCGCATTGCCGGCGAAGCGCTGGTGGCACTGCGCTGATCACCATTCCAACGAAACAACGAAAGAAAAACAACATGACACTCAAGCTCGAAGGCAAGGTCGCCCTCATCACCGGCTCGGGCCGCGGCATCGGCCGCGCGATCGCGCTCAAGCTCGCTTCGGAAGGCGCGCGCATCGTCGTCAATGACCTCGATGCCGAGCCCGCCGAGGAAACCGTGCAGGCCATCCGCGCGGCGGGGGGGCAGGCGGTGGCCTGCACCGGCAGCGTGTCGGCGCCGGACTTCGCCGAGCGCTTCATCGGCACCGCGGTGAACGAATACAAGGGCCTCGACATCATCGTGAACAACGCCGGCTACACCTGGGACAGCGTCGTGCAGAAGATGACCGACGAGCAGTGGTACGCGATGATCGACGTGCACCTCACGGCGCCGTTCCGCATCCTGCGCGCGGCGCAGCCGGTGATCCGCGCGCTCTCCAAGGCCGAGGGCGAAGCGGGCCAGCGCGTGGTGCGCAAGGTGGTCAACATCTCCTCGGTGGCCGGACTCTTCGGCAACGCGGGCCAGGCCAACTACTCGACCGCCAAGGCCGGCATCGTCGGCATGACGCAGACGCTCGCCAAGGAATGGGGCCGCATGAACGTCACGGTCAACTGCGTGGCTTTCGGCTTCATCCAGACGCGCCTGACCGCGAGCACGACCGAAGCGTCCACTGCGAACATCGAAGGCCGCGAGATCAAGGTCGGCATCAACCCAGGGCTGCTCGCGATGATGGAGCAATCGATTCCGCTCGGCCGCGGCGGCACACCCGAGGAAGCGGCCGGCGCGGTGTACCTGCTGTGCGCGCCCGAGTCGGACTACGTGAGCGGCCAGACGCTGATGTGCACCGGCGGCTTGACCGGGATCTGACATGAACGCCGTCGAAGGCATCGCCTGGGGCGTCCGCGACGACATCGGCCGCATCGTGCTGCAGCGGCCCGGGAGCGCGAATGCGCTGACATCGGCGGGCGCCCGGGCCCTGGTCCGCGCCATCGACGAGGTGCTCGAACAGAAGCCGCGCGCCATCCTGTTGACCGGCGTAGGCAAGGCGTTCTGCGCGGGCGGCGACATCGACGAATTTGTGGCGGCCGGCGAGCGGCTGCCCGAGCTTGTGAACGAAATCCTCGACGGGCTCCATCCCGCGTTGCTGCGCCTGGTGAAGGGACCGGCGCCGCTGGTGGTTGCGGTGAATGGCCCGGCAGGCGGTGCGGGCGTGGGGCTCGCGCTGTGCGGCGACTTCGTGCTGGCGGCGGAGTCGATGAAGCTGCGCACGGGCTATGCGGCCATCGGGCTCTCGCCGGATGCGGGCGCCTCGTACTTCCTGTCGCGCCGCGTGGGGCCGCTGCGGGCGCAGCAATGGCTGATGCTCAGCGAGCCCATCGACAGCCAGCGCTGCCTGGCGTCGGGCGCGGTCGATGCGGTCTATCCGGATGCGGAACTCGCAGCGGCGGGCGAAGCGCTGGTGGCGCGGCTGGCGGCTGGTGCGAGCGCGTCGTTCGCGGGCATCAAGGCGCTGTGCGGCGGTGCGCCGGGCCGGCCGATCGAGGAACACTTCGCGATGGAGCAGAAGCTCCTGCGCGAACGTGCGGGCAGTGCGGATGCGCGCGAAGGCGTGGCCGCATTCGTTGCGAAGCGGGCGCCGCGCTTCACGGGTCGCTGACTGCTGCTTCCGTGGCCTGCGGCAGGCAGGCATTGCCGGCGTGGCGCGTGCAAGAATTGCCGTGCCCCTTCCGCCTCGCACCCAGACCACGGAGTTCTCTTGAGTCTTGTCTCCACGACCTCGCTTCGGTACTTTGCCGAAGTCGTTCGCGTCGGCTCGATCAGGGCGGCGTCCGAGAACCTGTATGTCGCGGCCTCCGCCATCAGCCGGCAGCTGGCCATGCTCGAGGATTCGCTGGGCGCACCCTTGCTGGAGCGGCGCCAGGGGCGCGGCAAGGTCAAGCTCACCGCGGCCGGCGAGATCCTGATGCGCTATCACAAGAACGTCGTCAAGGAGTCCGGGCGGCTGCACTCCGAGATCGAGGCGCTGCAGGGCCTCAAGCGGGGCCATGTCAACTTCGGCATGCCCGAATCGCTCACGCGCGACTTCATGCCGCAGTTCTTCTCCGGCTTCTCCAAGCGCTATCCGGGCATCTCGTTCAGCGTGAAGGTCAGCGGCAGCCCCACGCTGGGCGAGATGTTGCTGGAAGACGACCTGGACGCGTGCTTCACCTTCGGCGACATCGCGCTCCAGGACCTGTCGGTGGTCTATTCGCGGCTCCTGCCGCTGTACGTGATGGTGCCTACCGGGCATCCGCTCGAAGGCCGCAAGTCGCTGCGGCTTTCCGACTGCGCCGAGTACGGCCTGTCCTGGCTCGATTCGTCGCTGTGGGCCAGGCAGCAGTACGACGAGATGCTCGCCAAGGCGAAGATCCGCCCCCGCATCGCGCTGGAGACCAACTCCTACGAGCTCATGCGCAACGTGGCAGCCGAAGGCATGTGCCTCACCTTCACGACCGCGCCGCTGGAAGACCCGTTCGGGCGCCCGAGGGCCGGCTCCTATGTGCCGCTGAAAGATCCGCGGGCCCGGCCACAGCGCCTGGCCTTGAGCGTGCACAAGGGGCGCAGCCTGCCGATTCCGGTGGCTGCGTTCCTGTCGGAGCTCACGGCCGCGCTGGAGGCGGCCGAGCAGCTGGCCGAGCCGCGGGGTCGGCCCGCCAAGTGAGGCGCACGCCGTGCGGCCGTCTGGTCAACCGGCGGCCAGCTCCGCGGGCGTCTTGTACTTCTGCACCGCCGCGAACCGGCGCACCAGGTAGTCGCCCGACTTGATCGGCGCATGCCGGGGCTCGCCCTCGGCGGGCGCGAACTCGGGCAGGCACGCCACGGGCGTGTCGTAGTCGAGGTTGAAGAAGGTGGGAATCGAGTAGCGCTCCCGGCCCGTGCGGTTCGCGACGCGGTGCCGGTTGGACACGTAGACATCGTTGGTCCACACCTTCACGAGGTCGCCCAGGTTGATGACCAGCGTGCCTTCGACATACGGCGCGGCCACCCACTCGCCACCGCGCGTGCACAGCTCCAGCCCGCCGATCGGGTCCTGCGCCAGCACGGTCAGCATGCCGTAGTCGGTGTGCGCGGCGGCGCCCAACTCCAGGTTGGTGAACGACTCCTGCGGCGGGTAGTGAAAGAGCCGCGCCTGCACCATCGGCTTGGTGGTGTACTGCAGGAAGAAGCCCTCGTCCTTGCCGACGGCCGAGGCGAAGATCTTGAGCAGGTTTCGCCCCAGCGCGATGGTGGCGTTGAAGTACGCCATGGCCGCGGGTTCGAGCCAGGGCTTGTCCGCGGGCCAGCGGTTGGGGCCGTGCAGCGGCAGGCCATTCGCCACGTCGGGGTCGGTCAGCGGCAGGTCCATGCCCAGTTCGTAGCTCTCCTTGAGGTCCGGCTTGTGGCCCGGGTGCTGCGTGATGCCCATGGGCATGAAGCCGCGCCGAAAGCGCTCGTCGATGCGGTCCTTCAGGCGCTCTTCCATCGGCAGCGACATGTAGCGGCGGGTGGCGTCGAACACGGCGTCGATCACGGCCTGCGGCACGCCGTGGTTCCTGACGTATAAGAAGCCGGTGTTGGTGCATGCGGCCTTGAACTGCTCGACGACCGGTCCGATCGGGCCGCCGGCCAGCCACGGGCCCAGGTCGAGGATCGGCATCTCCTCCGCGGAAGCCCTGCGGGGTGCCTCGAGCTTCTGTTCTTCTTGGGTCATTGCGTTGCTCCTTTGTAATGGTCGGGTTGTTGCTTCATGTGCCGCGAGACAGGTCGGTGAACGCCTCTGCCCAGAACACCACGCGCCGCGCGATCGCCTTCATCAGGCCGTGCAGCACGATGCCGATGGCCGAGAGCACGATGAGGATCGCGAACATGCCCGCCGCGTCCATCGAGAAGTTGCGCTGCAGGATCAGATAGCCCAGGCCCGCCTGCGCACCCACGAACTCGCCCACGATCGCGCCGATCACGGCCAGCACGATGCCGATGTCCAGCCCCGCGAACACATAGGGCAGCGCATGCGGCAGCCGCACCATGCGGAACACATGCCAAGGGGAGGCCGTGAATGCGCGCATCAGGTCGATCTGGTCGCTGGGCGCCGAGCGAAGCCCGACGATCGTGTTGGCGAGCACCGGAAAGAAAACGATGGTCGCGGTGATCACCACCTTCGAGGTGGTGTCGAAGCCGAACCACAGCACGAACAGCGGCGCCACCGCCACCTTGGGCACAGTCTGGAAGGCAACCACGTACGGGTAGAGCACCAGTTCGAGCAGTGCGCTCTGGCCGATCAGCGCACCGAGCAGGAAGCCCGCGAACGCGCCGAGCGCGAAGCCCGCGAGGATCTCGTAGAGCGTCACCCACAGGTGCGGCCACACCTCGCCCGACAGGAAGACGTCGTAGATGGAGCGGGCCACGCCCGCGGGGCCCGGAAAGATCAGGTGCGAGACGCCCAGCGCGCTCACCGCGAGCTGCCATGTGGCGACCACGGCGACGAAGACGGCCGCGATCAGCGCCTTGCGGCGCATGGGGGTCAGCCACGGCGCGGGCGGCTCGAAGTCGATGTTCTCTGTGTTCGCGGTGTTCATCCGTCGAGCCCTCCACTGGCGTTCAGGTTGGTCCGGATGCCGCGCACGTGGCTGCCGAACCGCTCGGTGTTGATGAGATCCAGCGTGCGGGTGGCGGGCAGGTCGACGTCGATCACCTGCGTGACGCGCCCCGGCCGCGGCGACATGACGATCACGCGGTCGCCGAGGAACACGGCTTCCGGAATGCTGTGCGTCACGAGCATGATCGTGGCGCCGGTGCGCTCGCGCAGCTTGAGCAGCTCGACGTTCATGGTCTCGCGCGTCATGGCGTCGAGCGCGCCGAAGGGCTCGTCCATCAGCAGCAGCATCGGGTCGTTGACCAGCGCGCGCGCAATGCCCACGCGCTGCTGCATGCCGCCGGAGAGCTCGCCGGGGTACTTGGTCTCGAAACCCTCGAGGCCGACCAGATGCAGGTAGTGCAGGGCGCGTTCGCGCGCGACCTTGGGGTCGCGCCCCTGGATCTGCGCGGGCACCAGCACGTTGTCGAGGATGTTGCGCCACGGCAGCAGCACGGGCGACTGGAACACCACCCCGACATCGCGGCTCGGCCCGCTGTGGCGCCGCCCGCCGAGCTCGACCGTGCCGCGGCTCGCGCGCTCCAGGCCCGCCAGGATGCGCAGCAGGGTGCTCTTGCCGCAGCCGCTCGGGCCGACCACGGTGACGAACTCGCCGCGCGCGACGCTGAAGCTCACGTCGTGCAGCGCGATCACGTCGGCGCCGTCCTTCGACCGGAAGGTCTTGTGCAGGCCTTCGAAGCGGAACGCCGGCACGGCGCCCGTGGCCTCCTGCAGCGTCGTTCCCCTCGCGGGGAACTGGACGAGCGCGTTCATGTCACAGCCCCTTGCAGGCCTTGGCGGCCTCGATGACGGCGTTGCGGTCGAAGCGGTTGACGGCCTCCATGAAGCCGGGCTTCAGGTACAGCATCGACTCGGGCGGCAGCGTGCGCTTGATGAGGCCGTCCTTGTGCATCGCGTCCTGCATGCGGCCGTAGGCGGCGGGGCTCATTGCGCCGATCAGCTTGCCGCCGTTCATGGCTTGCGCGTCGGCCATCGCGTGGAGTTGCGTCTGCAGGAGCGCAAGGTCCCATTTGGCCAGCGTGGCCTCGTCGGCGCCCGTGGGCTTGGCGCCGGGAAAATTCTTCCAGTGGATCTGGCGCGCGCACTCGGGATTGGTCTGCGCGAACAGCGTCGCCTTGGCCGCGCCGCGCGCGATGGCCTCGACCATCGCCGGGTCGGCGTCGATGGTCTTCTGCATGGTGGCGAAGGTGAAGTCGGGCAGCGAGCGCCACGCCGGATCGAACAGCACGCGCATGTTCGCGCCCGCATTCTGGAAGCCGGTGAGCGCGGAGCCCCAGAACATCAACGCCTGCACGCGGCCCGCGCGCATCGCCTCCAGCGCTGGCGCGCCGGCACCGGTGGCGATGATCTGCACCTCGGTGTCGGGGTTGACGCCGTTGGCGCGCAGGTAGCCCTTGAGCAGCGGCATGCCGCCCGTGCCCAGGCTGAAGATGCCGATCTTCTTGCCCTTGAGGTCGGCCACCGTCTTCACGGGGCTGTCCTGCGGCACGCCGATGCCCCAGTCGATCACGCCGGTGCCCATGAGCCCGCGCACGGCGACGTTGTTCTCGGTGTTGGCCTGGATCAGGCCGGTGGCGTTGACCTGCGCGAAATCCACGCCGCCGGCCACCATCTGCTGGATGCCCTGCAGCGAGCCGCCGGTGGTGACGATCTTCACGTCGTAGCCTTCGTCCTTCCAGTAGCCCAGCACGATGGGCAGCGTCAGCCAGGGGTAGGTGACGTTGACGACCTGCGTGCCCAGCGCGATGGTCACGGGCTTGAGCGGCCTGGTCTGGGCCCCTGCCATGGCGGCCGACAGCAGGAGGCCCAAGGCGGCAAGTCCCGCGGCAAGGCGGGCGAAGGCGGGTTTCAGGTGGGGGGACATGGACGATCCTGTGGTGCTCGGATCGCTGCGAGAGTAGTCCCGGAAACCAATCGCTTTGGATCAATATTCCGTCAATATTGTTCTGATTTTTCGCACATTGTCAGGGCAGGTCGACCTGTCCTTCCGGTGCCGGAGCGCACCGTCCGGCGCGGTCGTTCAGCCGCCCAGCACGCGCGCGCTGCCCAGCATCTCGTGCGTGTCGTGCGCCATCACCGCGAGGAACGCCAAGAGGCCGATGTAGTACACGCTGTACGTCACCCGCGTCTCGGTGGAGACGGCGTAGTACTGCTGGTTGGCCGGGTCCTTCGGGTCGTACTTCCAGGCGCGCATCACCTGTGGCGCGGCCAGCACAGCGACCAGGATCAGCATCGGGCTCGGCCGCCAGAAGAAGAGGGCCGCGAGCACCGGCACGCCCACCAGCCATACGCGCGGCGTGAGCACCGCGGTGATGCGCCCGCCGTCGAACGGCGAGAGCGGGATCAGGTTGAAGAGGTTGATGAAGAAGCCCGCATAGGCGAGCGCCAGCAGCAGCCGGCTGTCGGACTCGCGCGCCACGAAGTAGCAGGCCAGCGCCGCAAGGCTGCCGAGCAGCGGGCCACCGAAGCCGACCCAGGCTTCGGTCTCGACGTCGTGCGGCTGGTCCTTCAGCTCGATCCACGCGCCCACGAACGGAATGAAGGTGGGCAGGCCGACATGCAGGCCGCGCTGCTTCGCCGCGAGGTAGTGGCCCATCTCGTGCACGAAGATGAGCGCCACGAACCCCGCCGCATAGCGCCAGCCGAACACGAAGGCATAGGCCACCACCGAGAGCAGCATCGTGCCGCCCGAGAGCAGCAGCTTGCCGAGCTTGCCCGCGCTCAGCAGGACCAGCAGCAGCTTGACCATGGCCCGCTCTTCAGGCCTCGGGGTTCTTCTTCTTGAAGACCTTGGCGATGCCCCAGAGCGCAGCGCCGCCGGCCACGACCGCGATCTTCGCGAACTTGGCGAGGAACGCCAGCGCGAGCGCGAAGAGGCCCAGCTTCTTCACGGCAACGCCGGCCACCAGCGCGGCGAGGCCGTAGGCGGCGACCTTGTCGGTGGACGAATTGAAGTCCGCGTACTTCTTGCCGTCGTCGTACTGCAGCGCGGCCAGGAGCTTGGCGGCGTCGGGCTTGTAGGTGTCCAGGTCCTTGGCGTTGGTGATGAGGTTCAGGCTCAGGTAGCCCTCGCGGCCCAGCGCATAGGTGTTGTAGTTGACGCCTTGGTTCTCGCCGGTGGAGCCCTTCTTCTTCGAGAGGGCCGACCACACGAGGCGGTGCGTCTGGGCTTCGTACTGCGGCTTCTGTGCCCAGCCCGTGACCTCGATGCCCGGGATGCCGCGCTTGGCGCGCTCTTCGTTCGCGGCCTCGGTGCCTTCCTTCAGGCTCTTGAGCAGGTCGTCGGCGTTCCAGTCCTTCGCGTCGTCGTCCTTGATGTAGCCCTCTTTCACGAACTTGACGACGGCCATCCAGTCGGCGTTGTCGTCGGCGGGGAAGATCGCACCGATGAAGGTGTCGTCGGTCCGGTTGCCCATGCTGCGCATGAGCTGCGCGGCCGCGGGCGTCGGCACCCAGATGTAGCCGGCCGGCAGTTGCAGGTGGGCCTGGTCGCGCAGCGGGATGTCGGCGGGGCCCGCCTTCTGCACGGCCTTGGCCGCCTTGAAGGCGGCTTCCTGTTCGGCCTCCAGCGAGTTGGTTGCGGAGGCGGTGGCCGGAGCCGCGGAAGTGGTCGGTGACGCGGCGTTGACGGTGTGGGTGGCCGCAAGGGCGCACGCGAGCAGCAAGCCGGCCGTCAGGCGGGCAGTATGAATACGCAAGTTCTCTCTCCTCGGTTGTTGTCGGTTTTGGTGAGCCGCGAGGAGTTTATCGGCGCCCTTGCCGGTGCCAACAGTGTGTTTTCAGGGCCAGGGCGTGGGCGGCGGAATTTCGCACACCGGCTCGACGTCGATGCTCTTGAAGTCCGCCGGCGAGACGATCTCCAGGTACTCCATGTCGGGCGAGTAGTCGAACAGGAAGTGCCGGATGCCCGGCCGCTGGTGCACCACGTCGCCGGCCTCGACCAGGGTTTCCTTGTCCTCGTACATGAAGCGGGCCCAGCCCTTGACCATGATGACGATCTGGAAGTCCGCCTCGTGGCGGTGCCAGCCGGTGCCCGTTTCCGGTGCCATGTTGGCCTTGACCAGATGCGCGATGACCTTGCCGTTGGTGGCCTCGGCCACGCCGAGGTCGCGATACAGGAAGAAATCGCGCAGCCCCCCCGAGACGAACTCTGTGTCACCGGGCTTGACGTGGGAGAACTGGGTGGCGGTACGGTCCAGCATGGGGCGCTCCTTCGCAGGTGGTTGTGTGCTGCACCGCAGCACGCATAAAACGTTCCTGTTCGTGGGAGCTTTTGTTTGTGCCACGGGGCGTTCGTGACTTTCTTCCTGCCCCTTGACGCCCTGGCAGCCCGTTTCCCATACTCAACCGCATGGTTCACCCAGCCGTCCCTCCCGAAGCCGCAGGCCTCGACGCCGTCTTCGCTGCGCTGTCCGATTCGACGCGTCGCACCGTGCTCGAAACGCTGGGCGAGCGCAGCCTCAGCGTCACCGAACTCGCCGAACCGCACGGCATGTCCCTCACCGGCTTCATGAAGCACCTGCGCGTGCTCGAGAACGCAGGCCTCATCTCCCGCACGAAAGAGGGTCGCATCGTGCGCTGCGAACTTTCGCCCCGGCCCATGCAGGAGGCGGCCGTGTGGTTGTCGCGCTACGAGAAATTCTGGACCGGGCGCCTCGATGCATTGGCGCGCTTTCTCTATCACCAGGAGGAGACCGAATGGCACACCCTGCCGACCGAGACACCCCAGACAAAGAGCGCCCCTCGCTCACCCTCCGCCGGCACTACCGCGTCGCGCCCGAAAAAGTCTGGCGCGCCTGGACCGACCCGCAAGCGCTGAGGCTCTGGTTCGGCCCCGACGAAATTGTCGCGGTGCCCCTCGTGGAAATGGACCTGCGCGTCGGCGGGCGCTTCCGCGTGGCCATGCGCGCGGCCGACGGCGAGACGCACGACGTGAGCGGCACCTACCTGGAGATCGTGCCCAACCGCAAGCTCGTCTTCAGTTGGGCCTGGCGCAGCACGCCCGAACGCGAATCGCGCGTCACCGTGCAGATCGAGCCCGACGACGACGGCTGCGAACTCGTGCTCATGCACGAGCAGTTCTTCGACGAGGCCGCGCGCGACGGGCACAACCATGGCTGGAGCGGCGCGCTCGTGAAGCTCGAACGGTGGCTGGGCAGCGCAACGGCATGACTGAGCCGGTCGCCGATGCCATCGACGCGATCTATCGCACCGAGTCGCGCCGCATCTTCGCCACGCTGGTGCGCCTGCTCGGCGATTTCGACCTGGCCGAAGAGGCGCTGCACGACGCCTTCCGCAGCGCCCTCGAACAATGGCCGCGCGATGGCGTGCCCGCGAACCCGCGCGCCTGGCTGGTGTCGGCGGGGCGCTTCAAGTCCATCGACGGCATCCGCCGGCAGGCGCGCTTCACCGCCTGGGACGACGCGGCCGAACACACCGCAGCCCTTGCCGATCCCGCCCCGGCGTGGGACGACGACACCGACGACCTCGAGGACGATCGCCTGCGCCTCGTCTTCACCTGCTGCCACCCCGCGCTCGCGCCCGATGCACAGGTGGCGCTCACGCTGCGCGAGGTCTGCGGCCTCGCCACCGAGGAAATCGCCCGCGCCTTCCTCGTGCCCGCTCCCACCATCGCGCAGCGCATCGTGCGCGCCAAGGCCCGCATCCGCGATGCGCGCATTCCATACCAGGTGCCTTCGCTGGCCGAGTTGCCGGAGCGGCTGGATGCCGTGCTGCGCGTCGTGTATCTCGTGTTCAACGAAGGCTATGCGGCCTCGTCGGGCGAGAGCGTCACGCGCGCCGATCTCTCGGCCGAGGCGATCCGGCTGGGCCGTCTGCTCGTCGACCTGTTGCCCGACCCCGAGGCGCTCGGCCTGCTCGCGCTGATGCTGCTGCACGACTCGCGCCGCGCGGCGCGCACTTCGCCCGATGGCGAGCTCGTGCTGCTCGACGCGCAGGACCGCAGCCTCTGGAACCGGACGCAGATCGGGGAGGGCGCCGCGCTGGTCGAGCGCGCGCTGTTGTCGCGCCGCTTCGGCCCCTACGCGCTTCAGGCCGCCATCGCTGCCGTGCATGCGGAAGCCCGCGAGGCCGCAGCGACGGATTGGCCGCAGATCGTCGGCCTTTACGACGTGCTGCTGCGCCTGGACCCCTCACCCGTGGCCGAACTCAACCGCGCCGCCGCCATCGCCATGCGCGACGGGCCCGCGGCGGGGCTGGCGTTGATCGATGCGCTGCTCGCACGCGGCGAGCTGGCCGGCTACCACCTGGCCCACGGCGCCCGCGCCGAACTGTGCCGTCGCCTCGGGCGCATCGACGAAGCGCGCGTCGCCTACGAGCGCGCGTTGTCGCTGGCGCGCCAGTTGCCCGAGCGGAAATTCCTTGAGCGGCAACTGACCCTGCTGGATCTCAAATAGAAATTTTTTTGATGCCGGTCGTGCCGGGCCTGTCGATTTCCGCCGTCGCCAATCGACCAGTGGTGTCCACATTCCCTCTTCAAGGAGATACCGCCATGAAATACCTCTGCCTCGTTCACTACGACGAAGCGGTGATCGACACGATGCCGCCCGACGAACTCAAGGCCCTGGGCGATGAATCCCACGCCTACGACCGCGAGCTCGAAAGGGCCGGCCACTACATCGCGTCGAACGCGCTCGAATCCGTGAAGACCGCCAAGGTCGTGCAGGTGCGGGGCGGCAAGCGCTCCCACGTCGATGGTCCCTACGCCGAGGCGCGCGAGCAGCTCGGCGGGTTCATCCTGATCGAGGCACGCGATCTCAATGCCGCGATCCAGTTGGCGGGGCGCATTCCCATGGCGCGCTACGGCGCCATCGAAGTGCGGCCTGTAGAAACCCTTCAGAGGAGAGCGGCATGAGGTACCTCTGCATCATCTACGGCACCGACGGCGAAACCGCGCACTTCTCTCCCCGCGAAATGGACAACTACGTGAACGAACACCTCGACTACGACGAGGCCCTGCAGGCCCGCGGCAAGCTCGTCGCCTCCGAGGCGCTGCAGCCCGCCGAGACGGCGACCGTCGTGCGCATGCGCCGCAACAAGCTCTCGGTCACCGACGGCCCGTTCGCCGAAACCAGCGAATACCTCGGCGGCTTCTACCTGGTCGAGGCCGAGAACGACGAAGAAGCGCTCGAACTCGCGGCCGGCATTCCGTCCGCGCGCTTCAGCAGCGTCGAGGTACGGCGGGTCAAGGGCGGCGGAGCGCGAACGCCATGAGCGGCGCGCACCCTGCGTCGCCGCCCGCCCGTGCCACGGCGCGCGAATGGACCGGCCTGGCCGTCATCGCGCTGCCGTGCATGCTCTATTCGATGGACCTCACGGTGCTGAACCTCGCGATCCCGGCGATCAGCGAGGAGCTCAAGCCCACTGCTTCGCAGCTTCTCTGGATCGTCGATATCTACGGCTTCTTCGTGGCGGGCCTGCTGGTCACCATGGGCACGCTGGGCGATCGCATCGGCCGGCGCCGGCTGCTGCTGATCGGCGCGGCCGCGTTCGGCATCGCCTCGGTGCTGGCGGCGTTCTCCACCAGCGCGAACATGCTCATCGCCACGCGCGCGCTGCTCGGCGTGGCGGGCGCCACGCTCGCGCCGTCGACGCTCTCGCTGATCCGCAACATGTTCCTCGACCCGGCGCAGCGCACCGTGGCCATCGGCGTGTGGATATCGAGCTATTCGGCCGGCGCCGTCATCGGCCCGGTGCTGGGCGGGGTGCTGCTGCAGTTCTTTCCGTGGGGCTCGGTGTTCCTCATCGGCGTGCCGGTGATGGTGCTGCTGCTGGTGCTCGGGCCTCTTCTCCTGCCCGAGTACCGCGACCCGGACGCAGGACGGCTCGACCTGGCCAGCGTGGCGCTGTCGCTGGGGGCGGTGCTGGCGGTGATCTACGGCATCAAGCAGATCGCCGAGCACGGGCCAGACCTGGTGCCGGCGCTGTCGATCGCGGTGGGTGTGGCCCTTGGCTGGGTGTTCGCGCGGCGGCAGAAGCGGCTTGCCAATCCGATGATCGACCTGCAGCTCTTTCGCCTGCCGGCCTTCACCGTTTCGCTCGCGGCCTACATGCTCGCGTGCTTCGTGATGTTCGGGCTCTTTCTCTACAACGCCCAGTACCTGCAGCTGGTGCTGGGCCTGTCGCCGCTGCATGCGGGGCTCTGGAGCGTGCCGAGCGCGGCGGCTTTCATCGTGGGGTCGATGGTCGTGTCGGCGCTCGTGCGGCGGATGCGGCCAGCGTATGTGATGGGCGGCGGGTTGGCCGTGGCGGCGCTGGGGTTCGCGATGCTCATCGTGCTCCCGGCCGAGGGCGGGCTGGCTTGGATGGTGTCGAGCGCGGTCATCTCTTCGCTCGGCCTCGCGCCGGTGTTCACGCTGGCCACCGACGTGGTCGTGGGCAGCGCGCCGCCGGAGCGGGCCGGCGTGGCCTCGGCGATTTCGGAAACCAGTTCCGAATTCGGCGGGGCGCTGGGCATCGCGATCCTGGGCAGCATCGGTGCGGCGATCTACCGCAGCACCATGGCCGACGCGGTGCCAGCGGGGCTGGCGGGCGCGGCCGAGGTCGAAGCGGCGCGCAGCACGCTGGGCGGTGCGGTCGCGCTGGCCGCCCAGCTCACCGGGAGCGCAGGCGCCCAGTTGCTCGAGGCAGGCCGTGCGGCGCTGCTGCACGGCCTGCGCCTGACGGCGGGCATCTGTGCCGCGGTGCTGCTGATCGTGGCTGGCCTCGTCGCGTTCAGGTTGCGCGGAGCCGGCGAGGCCAATGCCCCCGAACACCGGGTGCCGCCGCATTGCCGGAGCGCTGACGAACACCCATACTGGGGCTTCCACGACGAGACCACCGGAGCCTCCCATGAGCAACGAACTGCGCAAGAAGCTGCACGACCTGGCGGAGCTGGCCGACAACACCACCGACCCGCAGACCAAGGCCATCGTCGAGGCCATCCGCCTGCAGACGGCCGTGCTGAACGAGCGGCTGTTCTCCATCGAGCTGCAGCTGGGCACGCTCACCAAGCGCCTGGAAAACACCACCGACTGAGTCCGCGCCGCTTTGTAGGGATAATCCCGGCCATGAGCGGCAACACTTTCGGAACACTCTTCGCGGTCACCAATTTCGGCGAATCGCACGGCCCGGCCATCGGCTGCGTCATCGACGGCTGCCCCCCGGGCATGGCATTGAGCGAGGCCGACATCCAGGGCGATCTGGACCGCCGCCGCCCCGGCACCAGCCGCCACGTCACCCAGCGCAACGAGCCCGATGCGGTGCAGATCCTCTCCGGCGTCTACGAAGGCAAGACCACCGGCACCCCCATCGCCCTGCTGATCCAGAACACCGACCAGCGCAGCAAGGACTACGGGCAGATCGCCCAGCAGTTCCGCCCCGGCCACGCCGACTTCACCTACTGGAAGAAATACGGCATCCGCGATCCGCGCGGCGGCGGGCGCTCCTCGGCGCGGCTCACAGCGCCGATGGTCGCTGCCGGCGCAGTCGCCAAGAAATGGCTGGCCGAAAAATACGGCATGGTGTTCCGCGGCTGCATGACGCAGATCGGCGAAATCGCCATTCCCTTCGAGAGCTGGGACCACGTGCCCAACAACCCCTTCTTCGCCCCCATCGCCGACGTGAGCGCGCTGGAGGACTACATGGACCGCCTGCGCAAGGCCGGCGATTCATGCGGCGCGCGCATCCGCGTCACCGCGACGAACGTGCCCATCGGCCTCGGCGAGCCGCTGTTCGACAAGCTCGACGCCGAAATCGCCTACGCGATGATGGGCATCAACGCGGTGAAGGCCGTCGAAATCGGCGCCGGCTGGGACAGCGTCACGCAGCGTGGCACCACGCATGGCGACTCGATCACGCCGACCGGCTTCGTCACCAACAACGCGGGCGGCATCCTGGGCGGCATCAGCTCGGGGCAGGACCTCGAGGTGAGCATCGCGATCAAGCCCACCAGCTCGATCATCAGTCCGCGCCAGTCCATCGACATCCACAACAACCCCGTCGAAGTGATCACCAAGGGCCGCCACGACCCCTGCGTGGGCATCCGCGCCACGCCCATTGCCGAGGCGATGCTCGCGCTGGTGGTGATGGAGCATGTGCTGCGCAACCGCGCGCAGTGCGGCGACGTGCAGACCGACGCCCAGAAGAGCGAAGCCGCGTCCCCGCAGGCGTCTTTCCTCTAGTGCCTACCCCGCCACCCGTGGCCGCCCAGCGCGGCCACCTGCTGGCGTTCGCTGGTCTGTCGGCCAGCTATTTCGCGCACATCGGTTTCTTCAATCCCTACCTGCCGCTGTGGCTCAAGGACCTGGGGCTGCCGATCTTCACGATCAGTCTCCTGGCCTCGGTGCAGTCGGTCACGCGCGTGTTCGCGCCCTATGCCTGGGGCGCGCTCAGCGACCACACCGGCCACCGCGTGATGCTGCTGCGCTTCAGCGCGGCGGTGGCGCTGGTCAGTTCGTTCGGGCTCTGGTGGCACGGCGGTGCGTGGTGGCTCG
This sequence comes from Variovorax sp. RKNM96, assembly GCF_017161115.1. Taxonomy (GTDB): domain Bacteria; phylum Pseudomonadota; class Gammaproteobacteria; order Burkholderiales; family Burkholderiaceae_C; genus Variovorax. The sequence goes on from NZ_CP046508.1 coordinate 2,503,721, forward strand.
CGTTGGTGCTGCTCGTGATGTTCACCCACACCAGCTCGATGATGTCGCTCACCGAAGCCGCCATGGCGCAGCTGGTGGCGGGCGACTGGGGCCGCTACGGGCGCATCCGCCTGTGCGGCTCGGCCGGTTTCCTGCTGACCGTGTTCGTCGCGGGCGAATGGTTCGAGCGCTTCGGCATGAAGCACTTTCCGGCCTGGGCCGCCGGCACGCTGGCCATCGTGCTCGTCGCGACGATGAAGCTGCCCGACGTGCGCGAGCCCGTGGCGGCGCACGACGCCGCCCGCGAACCCATCGGACCCGTGCTGCGCAACCCGGTGGTGCAGTGGTTCTTTGCGTCGCTGTTCTTCCAGGTGATGTCGCACTTCTCGGTGTACGCCTTCTTCTCGCTGTATCTCGACTCGATCGGCTATGGCAAGAGCACCATCGGCCTCCTGTGGGCGCTGTCGGTGGTGGCGGAGATCGTCTGGTTCTTCCTGCAGGGCCGCCTCATCGGCCTCCTGCCGATGCCGCGCTGGATGCTGGTGTGCAGCATCGCGGCCGTCGCGCGGCTCGGGCTCACCGCGGGGTTCGGCGGCTTCATCGCCGCGCTGGTCGCGGCGCAGTGGCTGCACGCGCTGAGCTTCGCTGCACACCACACGACCTGCATCGCCGTGGTGTCGCGCCGCTTTCCGGGGCGGCTGCGCGGAAGAGGGCAGGCGCTCTTCACCGTGATCGGCTACGGCTTCGGCGGCGTGCTGGGCGTGCTGCTCGGCGGGGCGGTGGCGCAGGGCTTCGGCTACCGCGCGATGTTTACCGCGGCGGCGTTGCTGGCGGTGGTGGGGAGCCTTTGTGCGTGGCGGGTGGTGCAACTGGACAGGCCGAGCGCTTCAAGCATCCCGAAGCCCTGACACGAAAAAAGCCGCGCTGTGCATCTCTCGATGCAACCAACGCGGCTTGTTGAGTTCAGCGTGACACCGGCAGACGCGGCGCCACGCGAGCAGGTCAGCGCAAGCCGATTTGCAGGTACCCGGCGGCAGGGCCGGAGCGGGCGCCGACGACAACTGCCAGCGTGCCGTCCTGAATTCCGAAGTAGTTGGCCGGCGTGGGATCGACGAATTGCTTTAATCCCGCAAACGAGGCGGTGGGCTTGAGGTTGACGGTAAAGCCGTAGACCGTCGCGTTCGACCTGGCGAGCGTCGTGCTGTAGGTCGTGGCGTCGTAGTTCAACTTGCCCCAGCTGCCATTGGTGTCGCCGCCGCTGGTCGCCAGTGCGGTCGTGGGCCACGACGCAGGCTCCACAAGCCCGATGCGGAACACGGAATCGTTCGGTGCAGTCGGGTTGGTGCCGGCCGAGAGGTACACGTTCTTGCCTGCCACGCGGGCGATGGAGAATGTGCCCGTGTCGGCCGGGTTCGCCACGTTGGCGATGTTCCATGCATCGGCCGTGCTGCCTGGCGAGACGGTGTAGGTCAGCAGCGAGGCCGGGGGGCACGCCGCGATGGACGTAACGCCCACCTCGGTGCACAAGAGGAACGACGTGCCGCCGCCGGTCACTTGGGCCTGGCGGATGTTGGAGTCACGTGTGGCCGCCTGCAGGTTGATGCCCAGCCGGTTGTAGACCCCATCCAGATCCGCTTGCGTGGTCACGAGTGCGTTGGAGGCTACGAACGGTTGAACCGCGAAGTTCGCCGGCACCTTGGCAACCCGGAATGGGAACGCGCCAACCACGGTGTTGTCGGCGAGTCGGAACCGGGTATTGATGGCCGTTGCCGTATTGCGCGAGCTCTTGAACAGGTAGGTGCCTGTTTCGCTGAGGTCAGGCGTGAACGTGTCCGAGACGGGGCCCACTTCGTCGGTCATCACGTACGACATCGAGTCGAAATTGAGTGCCAGCGTCTGCGTGGTGCCGTTGCTTGCGAACACCTTGTACGTGGCGTTGCGTGCATCGCCCGCCGAGACATTGAACACAGTGTCCTTGACCTGTTCCGCGGCCTTGGCGCTGACGGTGAACACGCTGGCAGCGGTCGTCGAGTTGGTGATCTGTGCGGACCATTTGCCGCTGGAGATATCCGGATTGCGCAGGCTGATCGAGCCGGCGGGCGCAGAGCTGCTGGTCCAATCGGTTCCTGTATTGGGAACGATGGTGATGGTGTCGCCCGGCTTGACCGAGAACCGGCCGTTGCTGTCGGCTGCGATGCCATTGCCATTCACGGTCACAGTGAGACTGAGGGTGACAGGAATCGGAAGGATCGGAAAACCACCTCCGCCCCCGCCGCCGCCCCCACCGCCGCATCCTCCCAACGCGCCCACCAAGACAGCACTGGCTGCCAGTACAAACCATTTCATTACAAATTTCCCTCTTTGTTTATGGATGTCGTTACCAGGAACAGCCGGTCGCCGACCCATAAATCGTAAGCGGAAAACTTAATGCGTAAATTTCTGAAAGGCGCGGGTAATCCTTTAGGGTTTGTCTTGGGCAGTGCGCTTGGTTTCGCTACTTCTTCTTGCGCTTGGCCGCGCTGACGCGCACTGACTTGTTGACCTTCGCAACGTTTTTGTTCTCCTTCTCGAACACCGCAAAGTACTCCGACGCCAGCTTCCTCAGCGACCGCCCGATGTTCCCGTAGTCGTATTCATTGAGGTTCGCCAGCGACACCCGCCCCGACGCGTGCTTGCCCCCGAACCCGCGCCCCGGCAGCAGCACGATGCTGGTCTCCTCGGCAATGCGAAAGAGCGCCTCGTTCGGCTGCAGCTTCGTCAATATCCACTTGCCGAAGCGCTCGCCGTGCATCTGCGTGGCAATGTCCTGCAGGTCGAGCAGGTGGTAGTAGTTGACGGAGTTCGGGTCGTCCTGCATCGGCAGGCCCAGCTCGCGGTAGAGCGCTTCTTTACGGCGCAGCACGATGCGCTTCATCGACTGCTTGTAGGCCTGCGGTTCATCCATCAGGCAGAACAGCGAAAACATCACCATCTGCGCCTGCACAGGCGTCGAGAGGCCGGCCGTGTGGTTCAGCGCCACGGTGCGGCTGTCGGCCACCAGGCGGTCGATGAACTTCAGCTCGCGTGGCTCGGTGGTGATGGAGCTGTAGCGTGCGTCGAGTTCCTTCTTCTTCGACTCGGGCAGGGCCGCGATCTTGCGGTCGATGACGTTGTCCTCGTGCGTGGCCACCACGCCCATGCGCCAGCCGGTCACGCCGAAATACTTCGAGAACGAATACACCAGGATGGTGTTCTGCGGACAGGTCGCAAAGAGCGAGAGAAAGTTGTCCGCGAAGGTGCCGTACACGTCGTCGGTGAGGATGATCAGGTCGGGCCGCTGCTTCACGATGTCGGCGATGTAGCCCAGCACCTCCTCGCTCATCTTCACCGAGGGCGGGTTGCTCGGGTTGCAGACGAAGAAGGCCTTGACCTTCGGGTCGAGCAGCTTCTGCAGCTCCTTCTTCGTGTACTGCCAGTTGTTCTCCGAGGGCGCCTCGATCAGCGTCTCGATCAGCTGGTAGTCGTTGAGGTGCGGAATCTCGATGTAGGGCGTGAAGATCGGCATGCCCAGCGCGATGGTGTCGCCGGGCGAGAGCACATGGTTCTCGCGCAGGCTGTTGAAGAGGTAGGTCATGGCGGCCGTGCCGCCTTCCACCGCGTACATGTCGAAGCTGCCCACGAAGGGGTGCGTGCCGATCATCTCCTGGTGGATGTACTTGCCCACGATGATTTCACTGAGCCGCAGCATGCGGTCGGGCACCGGGTAGTTGCAGCCGAGGATGGCCTCGCACATCTCGTAGATGAAGTCGCCCGCCGAAAGCCCCAGCTGGTCGCGCACGTACGACACCGCCGCCTCGATGAAGCGCGTGCCCGGTTCGCCCGCATGGGCCTTGGCAAAGATCTCGAAGCGCGCCTCGATGCCTTCGCGCTGCGGAAAGCCGCCCACGTGCTCCATGTAGATGTAGGAGCGCTCGGCCTCGGTCATCGCGAACTGGCCGAACTGGAAGAAGCCGTGTCGCGGCGTGGTGGCCAGGAAGTTCGGATTGCCGCGCCCCGCATTGAGCATGAGACGGTCGCTCTGCTTGGCGACCTGGATCAGTGCGTCCTTCAGTTCGAACGGGCTCAGGCCGGCCAGTTTCTTCACGTCGCTGAAATCCATTGGATGCTCCTTCTGGTGGTGGAAAAGAGAGAGAGAACGGAAAAAAGAGGTGGGCGAACCGCTCAGACGAGCGCGACGATCAGCGGGCCGAGCAAGGTGAGGAACACGTTGGCCAGCGCATAGGTGATGGCGAAGGGCACGGTGGGAATCGAGTTCTCCGCCTTGCCGAGCACCTCGCCGAAAGCCGGGTTGGCGCTGCGCGAGCCGCTCAGCGCGCCCGCGAAGACGGCCGTGTTGGTGTAGCGCAGCACGTACTTGCCGAACAGCATGGTCAAGAGCATCGGCACGATGGTCACGACCACGCCCACGCCGAAGATCGTGAGGCCCAGCTGCTTGATGGTCTCCACCGCCTGCAGGCCCGAGGACAGCCCCACCACCACCACGAAACCGGCCAGGCCCAGGTCCTTGAGCAACTGCACCGCGGCCGGCGGCAGCGCGCCGAAGGTCTGGCGCCTGGCGCGGTACCAGCCGAAGGCGAGGCCCGCGAGCAGCGCACCGCCGCCCGAGCCGAGCGTGAGCGGGATGTTGCCGAGCTTTACGCTCAAAAGGCCGACCAGCAGGCCGACCACGAGGCCGGCGCCCAGGTACACGAAGTCGGTCTTCGCGCTCGGCACGATCACGTCGCCGACGAGGGCGGCCACGCGTTTCACGTCCTGCTCGGCGCCGAAGATCGACACCAGGTCGCCGGCCTGCACCACGGTGTCGGGCTGCATCGGCAGCGCCTTGCCCATGCGGCTCAAGCCCGTGACGAAGATGCCGTGGCGCACGCCGCCGGCGGTGAGCTGGCGGATCTGGTCGACCGTCTTGCCGTCGAACTCCTTGTTGGTGAGCACGATCTCGCGCTTCTCCAGCGTGAGCTCCATGCCGTCGACCGCGAAGACCTCCTTGCCCAGCAACGGCGCGCTGGCCACCACCGCATCGCGCCGGCCGACCGCGAGCACCGTGTCGCCCTGGCGCAATGCCAGCGTGGGGCTCACCTCGATGAACTTGCCGTCGCGCTTCACGCGCTCGATGGTGATGGTGGTCGCGGGGTTCGCGTTCTCGATATCGGCCACCGTGCGCTGCGGGTCGGTGGTGAGTTCGTAGATGCGGCCCACGAGCGAAGGCGCCGCCTCTTCCTGGTCGGGGCCGAGCACCTTCACGCCGGCCTGCTGCGCCGTCTCGGCCGCGATCGCGTCGTCGCGGATCGTGCGGCCCATGAACTTCGGCAGGATGTTGACGCACACGATGATCGCGCCGAAGGAGCCGAACACGTAGGTCACCGCATAGCCGATGGCCACGTTGGCCTGCAGCCGCGCGGTCTCGGCCGCCGCGAGCCCGAGCTTGCCGATGGCATCGCCCGCCGTGCCGATGATGGCCGACTGCGTGAGCCCGCCCGCCGCCACGCCTGCGGCCAGGCCCTTGTCGAGCCCGCACAACTTGGCCATGACCACCACCGTCGCAAGGCCGGTGGCTGCCATCACCGCGGCCAGGATGATCTCTTTCACCGACTGCTTGCCCAGCGAACTGAAGAACTGCGGCCCGCTCTCGAAGCCCACCGCGTAGATGAAGAGCGCGAACAGCACCGCCTTCACGCCGCCGTCGATCTGCACGCCCACCTGGCTCACGATCACCGCGACGAGCAGCGAGCCCGCCACGCCGCCGAGCTGGAACTTGCCGAACTTGATCTTGCCGATCCAGTAGCCGACCGCGAGCGAAAGAAAGAGCGCCATCTCGGGCGACTTCTTGAAGAGGTCATGCAGCCATTCCATGGGTTTTCGTCCTTTCAGGTTATTTCGCTGAATGCACCAGTCCGGCGAGGGCCACGATCAGCGGCCCCATCAACGGCAGCACCACGTTCGAGATCGCGTAGGTGATCGTGTAGCCCAAGAGCGGCGTGGCATTGCCCGCCGCGTTCTGCACCGCGCTGAGCGCGGGCGTGCTGCACTGCTGGCCGGCGATGGCGCCCAGCAGCACCGGCGCCTCGAGCTTGAGCAGCCGCCGCCCGACGAAGAGCGAGATCGAGGCCGGCACCACCGCCACGGCCACGCCCACCAGCGGCAGCGCGACACCGAACTTCTTGACGAGCGCGATCGCCTGCGGCCCCGAGGCCAGGCCCACGCAGGCGATGAAGGTGGCCAGGCCCAGGTCCTTCATCAGTGCCAGCGCATCGGGCGGCACGCTCAGGCGGTGCGGGTTCTTCGACTGGTACCAGCCGAAGGCCAGGCCCGTGACCAGCGCACCGCCGCCCGTGCCGAGCGAGAACGGAATGCCGCCCAGCTTGACGCTGAAGCCGCCGATGAACACGCCCAGCAGGATGCCCGCCGCCGCGTAGCTGATGTTGCTGCGCGTCGATGCGATGACGCGGTCGCCGACCAGCGGCAGCGTGCGCGCCACATCGGCCGCCGGGCCGTAGAGCTTGAGCACGTCGCCGCGCTGCAGCTTCACTTCGTGCAGGAGCGGCATGACATGGCCATCGCGCGCGAGGCCCACGATCTGCAGTGCGGGCGGCAGTTGCGCGTCGAGCTCGCGCAGGCCCCGGCCGAACCACTCGCGCCGGTTGACCACGACCTCGGTGGTTTCGACGACCGCATCGAAGGCGGTGGTGTCCGCGAATTCGCGGCCCAGCAGCTCGGCCACGTTCACCAGCATGCTGCGCCGGCCGATGGCCAGCACCTGGTCGTAGGCCTGCAGCCGCAGCGCGGGCTCGACGTTGAGCTTCTGTCCGCGCCGCACGACGCGCTCGATGCTCGCGTGGCCGCCGAGGATCGACATCAGTTCACCCACCGTGCGCCCGCGGCCCACCGTCACGAGGAACACGCGGCCGACCATCTCGGGCGTGGCGCTGGCCGCGGCGGGGTTTTCGTCGCCGCCGCCCATCGTCTTCCAGAGCCTGTCGGCCTCGGCGCGCAGGTCGACGCGCAGGAGCAGCGGAAAGACCTGGCTCGTGGCGACCACGATGGCGATGAGGCCGAACACGTAGGTGATGGAGTAGGCCGTGACCACGTTGGCCTGCAGCTGCTGGATGTCCGCGAGCGGCAGCGCGAGCTTGGAGATCGCATCGGTCGCCGTGCCCACCACGGCGGATTCGGTGGCCGCGCCCGCCATCAGGCCCGCGGCGGTGCCCTGGTCGAGCGAAAGGAAGACGGTGGCGCACAGCACCAGCGCGAGCACCGTGACCACCTCGACCAGGCACAGCAGCCCGAGCCGCAAACCCTTCGCATCGAGGTTCGCAAAGAATTGCGGCCCGCCCGCATAGCCGAGCGCAAAGATGAAGAGCATGAAGAACACGTTCTTCACGCTGTCGTCGAGCTTGATGCCCAACTGGCCCACCACGAGCGCGGCAATCAGGGTGCCGCAAATGCCGCCGAGCTGGATCGGGCCGAAACGGATCTGGCCGACCGCATAGCCGATGGCGAGCACGAGAAAAAGTGCGATTTCGGGCTGGCTTCTCAGGATGCCGGTCAAGCCATCCATTGCCGGCTGTTCTCCTTGAGGGTCAACACAGAGTTCATGGAAGAGAGAGCCTTGCGTTTAGGGATTTGGAATGCCGAATCTCTGGCCACCTGTCACGATAAATCAACAACGGAAACAATTGTGAAAACATGCGGGAATTGGCGCGATTTGCCGCAGCAATTAAGTCAATAGGCCTATTGTTTTAATTGCCTATAGCCGGTTCACCCTATAGCCGGTAATTCGATGAAATTGGACGAATCCGGAAATGCGGGCGCGTGCAACCTCGGGTTTCCGATAACTACAGCCGCTTGATTTAGTCGGCTCGCTGAAACATAGTTGCGCCCGTTCAACAACGACACAGGCACATCGCCTGCAAGGAGACACACCCATGTTCAGTTCGCGCAGCCGCCGTCGCTCGACCCTGGCCCTCGCCATCCTTTCCCTTGCCACGGTCGCCGCATCCACGGCCTTCGCCGCCGGCGAGCCGGTCATCGGCCTGGTCACCAAGACCGAGACCAACCCCTTCTTCGTGAAGATGAAAGAGGGCGCGCAGGAAGAAGCCAAGAAGCTCGGCGCCAAGCTGCTGTCGGGTGCTGGCAAGGCCGACGGCGACAACGCGGGCCAGATCACCGCGATGGAAAACATGATCGCGGCCGGCGCCAAGACCATCCTCATCACGCCGAGCGACGCCAAGGCCATCGTGCCGGCGATCAAGAAGGCGCGCGACAAGGGGATCATGGTGATCGCGCTCGACAGCCCGGCCGATCCGCCGGACGCGACCGATGCGCTCTTCGCCACCAACAACTACACCGCCGGCGTGCTGATCGGCGAATACGCCAAGGCCGCGATGGCCGGCAAGACGCCGAAGATCGTCGCGCTCGACCTGCTGCCGGGCCACCCGGTGGGCGCGCAACGTCACAACGGCTTCATGAAGGGCTTCGGGCTGGCGGCGAACGACGCCAAGTCGAACGAGCTCTCCAAGGCGCCCGAAATCGTCTGCATGGCCGACAGCTTCGGCGACCAGGCCAAGGCGCAGACCGTGATGGAAAACTGCCTGCAGAAGGCGCCCGAGGTGAACCTGGTCTACACCATCAACGAGCCCGCCGCGGCCGGTGCCTACAACGCGCTCAAGCGCGCGGGCAAGGAGAAGGGCGTGATGATCGTCTCGGTCGACGGCGGCTGCCAGGGCATCAAGGACACCAACGCCGGCATCATCGCCGCGACCTCGCAGCAGTACCCGCTGAAGATGGCCGCCATGGGCGTGGCCGCGGGCGTCGAGTTCGCCAAGACCGGCAAGAAGGCCTCGGGCTACGTCGACACCGGCGTCACGCTGATCGCCGGCAAGAGCGTGGCGGGCGTCGAGAGCAAGGACACCAAGACCGGCGCCGAGCTGTGCTGGGGCAAGAAGTAAACAGGTAGCCCCAGGGAGGACACATCGATGGCGAAATCTGCAACGCACCACATTCCGTGGGGCGCCCTCGGGCCTTGGCTGGCCCTGCTCGGCGCATGCATCTTCTTTGCGACCCAGTCCGACCGGTTCCTGACCGGCGAGAACCTGTCGCTCATCCTGCAACAGGTGATGGTGGTCGGCGTGATCGCCATCGGCCAGACGCTGATCATCCTCACGGCCGGCATCGACCTGTCGTGCGGCATGGTGATGGCGCTGGGCGGAATCATCATGACCAAGTTCGCCACCGAGCTCGGCATGCCGGTGCCGCTGGCCATCCTCTGCGGCATCGGGGTGACGACGCTCTTCGGCCTCATCAACGGCCTGCTGGTCACGCGCATCAAGCTGCCGCCGTTCATCGTGACGCTGGGTACGCTGAACATCGCGTTCGCGATCACGCAGCTGTATTCGTCCTCGCAGACCATCACCGACCTGCCCACGGGTCTCACGGGGCTGGGCACCACCTTCGCCATCGGCAGCGCCGAAGTGGCGTGGGGCTCGGTGCTGATGGTGGCGCTCTACGGCCTCGCGTGGTTCGTGCTGCGCGAGACGGGCGCGGGCCGCCACATCTATGCGGTGGGCAACAACGCCGAGGCCACGCGCCTCGTGGGCATCCCGACGCAGCGTGTGCTCTTGGGCGTGTACGTGGCGGCGGGCGTGCTCTACGGCATCGCCTCGCTGCTGTCGGTGGCGCGCACCGGCGTGGGCGACCCGAATGCGGGGCAGACCGAGAACCTTGACGCCATCACGGCCGTGGTGCTCGGCGGCACCAGCCTCTTCGGCGGACGCGGCATCGTGCTGGGCTCGCTGATCGGCGTGCTGATCGTGGGCGTGTTCCGTAACGGGCTCACGCTGATGGGCGTGTCGTCGATCTACCAGGTGCTGGTGACGGGCGTGCTCGTGATCCTGGCGGTGGCGGCGGACCAGCTCTCGCGCAAGGGGGCACGCTGATGAACACCGTGGCAAACCCGAAGATCGTCATGCAGGCCAAGGGCCTGGTGAAGCGCTACGGCCAGGTCACCGCGCTCGACGGCGTCGACTTTGAGCTGCGCGAAGGCGAAATCCTCGCGGTGATCGGCGACAACGGCGCGGGCAAGTCCTCGCTCATCAAGGCGCTCTCGGGCGCGACCATTCCCGACGAGGGAGAGATCCTGCTCGACGGCGTGCCGGTGCACTTTCGCAATCCGCTCGATGCGCGGCGCGCGGGCATCGAGACGGTCTATCAGGACCTGGCCGTCGCGCCCGCGATGACCATCTACGAGAACCTGTTCCTCGGCCGCGAACTACGCCGCCCCGGGTTCCTCGGCAACGTGCTGCGCATGCTCGACAAGAAGAAGATGCTGCAGGAAAGCGCCGCCCGCATGGCGGACCTGAAGGTCGGCATCCAGTCGATGACGCAGGCGGTCGAAACGCTCTCGGGCGGACAGCGCCAGTGCGTGGCGGTGGCACGCAGCGCGGCCTTCGCGCGGCATGTGGTCATCATGGACGAGCCCACCGCGGCGCTCGGCGTGAAGGAGGGCAACATGGTGCTCGAGCTCATCCGCCGCGTGCGCGACCGGGGCCTGCCCGTGGTGCTCATCAGCCACAACATGCCGCATGTGTTCGAGGTGGCCGACCGCATCCACGTGGCGCGCCTGGGCAAGCGCGCGGCCGTGCTCAATCCGAAGAAGATCAGCATGAGCGACACGGTGGCGGTGATGACCGGCGCGATGACCGCTGACCAGCTGCCCGCGGAGGCGCATGCCTGATGCAGAAGTCTCTGTGCGCCTGCCCGACCTGTTGCGCCCGCGCGGCTCCAACCAGGTCGGCATGCGCCAGTTCAACGAGCGCGTTGTGCTGCAGGCGCTGCGCGTTCACACGAGCCTGCCCAAGGCCGACCTCGCGCGGCTCACGGGGCTGAGCGCCCAGACCATCGGGCTCATCACCGCGAGGCTCGAGGAAGACCAGCTCATCGTCAAGCAGAGCCGGGTGCGCGGTCGCATCGGGCAGCCTTCGGTGCCGCTGGCGCTGAACCCGGATGGCGCATTCGCCATCGGCATCAAGGTGGGGCGGCGCGGCGCGGAATGGCTCTTGATCGACTTCACCGCGCAGGTGCGTGAGCGCCATGCGATGAGTTACGACTTTCCCGATGCGGATGCATTGCTGCCCGCGATTGCCGAGCACATCCACCGGCTGCGCGACGGGCTCGGCCCGCTGGCCGCACGCAACGTCGGCGCGGGCCTGGCTGCGCCGTTCCTGCTCGGCGGATGGCATCGCACGCTGGGCCTCTCGAAGGCGCAGTCGGACGAGTGGAACCAGATGGACCTGCTGGCCGAGGTGCGAGCGCGCACCGAAGTGCCGGTGAGCTTCGCGCGCGACACGGTCGCCGCCTGCGTGGCCGAACTGGTCGGCGGGCGCGGGCACGACCTCAAGAGCTTCCTGTACATCTTCGTCGACACCTTCGTGGGCGGCGGGCTGGTCATCGACTCGCACCTGCACACGGGTGCACACGGCAACGCGGGAGCGCTGGCTTCGTTGCCGATGCAGTCGGTGCGAGCCGGCGGCATACCGCCGCCGCAGGTGATGGCCGAGGCCTCGCTGTGGGAGCTCGAGCAGCGCCTACAGGGCGAAGGGCTCGACCCTACGGCCGCCTACGACGACCGCGCGCTGCAACCGCCGTTTGCCGCCGCGACGCAGGCCTGGCTCGGCTCCGCGTCGCTGGCATTGGCGCACGCCATCGTCAGCAGCACCGCGGTGCTCGACCTCGCCGACGTGGTGATGGATGGCTCGATGTCGCGCGCGTTGCTGCAGGCCTTGCTCGACCAGACGCGTGCCGCGCTCGCTCAATGCAACTGGGAAGGCTTGTGGCCGCCTCAGTTGCATGGGGGCAGGGTGGGCGCACAAGCGTGTGCGCTAGGCGGCGCGATGTTGCCGCTGCATGCGAACTTCGCGCCGGATCATGAGGTGTTCCTGAAGGCGGCCTAGGAGAGAGCACAGGGCGTTCTCGCTCGGCGCGCCGACCAGCCTCAGGTGCTCACTGCCTGGCCGCCGCGTGCAGGTTCCGCGGCAATCTCAGCGTGCTCGCGCTGGCACCCTCGGGGCAAGGCCCGTCGGAATAGATCGCATCGCCCTCGGCCATGACGCACTTCTGCACCTCGACGAAGGCGGGTACTGCCTTGGCGGGCGGCTCTGCGGCCACCGGGGCCTCGAAGCTCGTGCTCGCCAGCGGCATGCGATAGGGCGTCGACCGGGCCGGCTCCTCGGGCGGTCGCGTCGCCGCACCCTTGGTCTCGACATAGGCCGGCATGACCGCGGGTGCCAAGGCTGGCGTGCGCGCCGCGCTCTCGTGCACCAGGTCCTTCAACGTCACATAGAAGAGAGACACCGCCACCAGCGCCACGGCCAGGCAGGGTGCCCAGTACCGCGGAGAGCCGAAGAGGGATGAAGCGGACCGGGGCACGCCGGCCTCCGGGTTCAGCGCCGCGGCCATGCCCAGCCTCCGCTCTGCAATGCACCTGCGAGCTTCGAGATGCCGCCGGTGCCGCTCGCAGCCCGCCCGATCAGCGCGCCGCCTGCTGCGCCAGCGGCGATGCGCATGAGGAACGATCGGCTGCGGCCCGCCGCAAGAAGCAGCAGCACGCCGGCGCCGAGCACGACGAGATGCTCGCCGGGGTAGTCGGCGCGCGCGGCATCTACTTTCTTGAACTTGTCGACTGTTTCTTCCAGGCTCATGGCTGAAGCTCCCAATGGTGTTTAGCGATTCTTGTTGGCAGGTGCAGTCACCCTTGTAGGCCTGCGCCATGCGCCGCGACGGAATTCGTCCCGAAAACGACGCGGACAAGAGCGCATCGGCCGCGTGTCTCGATAATGCGATCCCCTTGCAGAGAACCGGGAAAACATGAGTGCCGCAGATTTCCTTTTCGCCCCTGAGGTGCAAAAGCTCTTGATGGTCGCCTACGCGGCGCCCGACCAACCCTTTTCTTCCAGCGAACTGGCCCAGCGAACGAAGCTCGCCTCCGACGACGTGGCGCGCACGCTGGAGCACCTCGTCGGCAGCGGCATCCTGAAGCGGCACAAGCCCAAGGCAGACGAAGCCGAGGCCGTCTCCATCGACCGCGCGTTTCTCTTCCACGACGAACTGCGCAGCATCGCGCTGAAGTCGTTCGCCGCGGCGGAGCCGGTTCGCGCGATGCTGCGCAGCAAGTTCAAGGATTCGGTGCTGCGCGCCTTCGTGCTGAACGAGGACAAGGACGGCACCCTCGAACTCCTCGTCGTGCACGGCCAGCTGACGCCCGACGAAGCGGCCATGAAGGCCGCGTGCCAGAAGCTCTCGAAGAACATCCACCGACACCTGAAGGTGCATGTCATCCCGAACGCGAGGTTCAACGGCCTCACGCCGCGCGACCCGCTCATGCCGAAGCCCTCGGCACTCGAAGTCATCAAGCTCGGCGATACGAAGGCTCAACCGCCCGTCGAGAAGGTCGGCCTCCTGCAAAGCGCGAAGAAGAAACTGGCGACGCTGTCGCGCTCATCGGCATCCTGAGAAGCGAGACCGGAGACGGCTCGATCGATGTTTCTCCGCTGAACGTCTCGCCACCTTCTCGTTGACGGATCAGGATCAGGCAGATCCGAGCGCATCGTTCTTGGAGGGGTCCGGCTCCGCATCGTCGTGCTTCAGTGCGGGCTTCTGGCCGGGCTGAGGCGCGTGGATGGCGCCGGGTGCGATCTCCTCGCCGTTGTGTTTCTTTTCCTGTTGCACTTTTTTGTCGTGCGCGACATTGCGTGGGTCAGTCATGAATCCAGGTTGGATGCATGGCTGCATGCTGAACGTGGGACGAGGCGCCTGTCGAGGGTCGGCATTGGGGGCCGCCTTTGATGAAACGGCGACCTTGTCCTCTGAAAGCGATCGCGCTGAGTTACTTGCCTTTGTCCCTCGCGGCCAGCAGGTTGCGGGCCTCCATAAGCAGCGGCTTCACGGTCTCGAAGGTCTTGTCGCCCGGGTTGATCACGCTGACCCAATACATCTTTGCGTACATGGGATGCGGCATCAGCCGGTCGAGCGCGGTGTAGTCGATGTTCGCCGGCTCCTCTTCGCCGAACAGCGCGCGAAAGGTCTCCCTGCCGACGCCCACGTTGAGGCGAAAGACACCGGGGCGGTCCAGGTTCGAGGCGCTGTCGAACTCGTTGTCCTTCGTGACGATGGTCGCGAAGGGAAACTTGTTGTCCGCGCCATGAAAGAAGAAGGTGTTGTCGTCGGCCACTTCGAAATGGCCGCCGCCGAGCGAGTCGATGATGTGCTGGGTGATGTCGTCTTCGGTCATGGCAATGGGCGTGGGTTCAGGGCTTCCAGCGGCGCAGGCCGAGTTTGTCCGCGAGCGCCTGGTAGGTCTTGATGCGGACCTGCACGTAGTCGTCGAGCGCGGCGCCGGTGAGCGCGAAAGGATAAAGGCTGTGCCGCTCGCGCAGCGTGGCGTAGCCCGGCGCGGCCGTGGCTTCGGCGAATGCGGCCGCCCATGCGCGCACGTCCGCATCGGGCACTTTGGCACTCAGGTACAGGCCGCGCACGGTCGGCCAGACGATGTCGACACCTTGCTCGCGCGCGGTCGGCACGCCGGTGAGCGCACCGCCGAGCCGCGTTTCCGACAGCACCGCCAGGAGGCGCACCGCCGCGCCGCCCGCCATGGCCTGCAGCGCCTCGGCCGCATCGCCGGGGAATATGTCGACGTGCTTGCCCTGCAGCGCGCCCAGCGCATCGCCGCCGCCTTCGAAGGAAACGAAGCGCATCGCCTTGTGGTCGCGGCCCGCGGCGCGCACCAGCAGCGCAGCCTTCACCCAGTCCTGGCTGCCGACCGTGCCGCCCGCGCCGAAGGCCATGCGCGAGGGATCTTGCCGCAGCGCCGAGACCAGGTCCTGCAGGCGCTTGTAGGGCGAGTCGCGGTGCACGGCGATCACGCCGTAGTCGGTGCCGAGCGTGGCGATCCAGCGCACGGCCGACGGCGAGTGCGGGCCGAAACGGCCCTGTGCCAGGTTGAGCAGCGAGCCGCTGGAGAACGCGACCAGCGTGCCCGCACCGCCGAGCTGGCCGGTGGCGATGCGGTCGAAGGCGACGGCACCGATGCCGCCGGGCAGGTAGCGCTGGCCGAGAGGCGGGCGCGAGGGGCGCACCGCCTGCAGCGCATCGCGCGCGAGAGTGCAGGTGAGATCGAAGCCGCCGCCGGCTTTGGCGGGAATCACGCATTCGGCCGCGGCCAGCGACGGGTCGCCGGACTGCGCCGTGGCGATGCTGGACACGAGCAGTGCAGAGAGCGCGCAGAGCGCATGGCGGCGGGTGGTGGAAGGCATCTGCATGGGGTTGTGCGCCGCTAGCTGGCCGCCGGCCGGGGCCACCAGATGATCGCATGCAGTCCTGCGCCGGCCTCGCGCGCTTCGAGCCGCAACTCGCCCCGATGCCGCTGCGCGATCGACCGCGCAATCGCCAGCCCGAGCCCGAAGCCGCCCTTGCCCGCACGCGCGCCGCGGCGAAAGCGCTGGCCCAGTGCCGCGCGTTCCTCTTCGCTCAGGCCGGGGCCGTCGTCTTCGACATTGAGGCTCCAGCCCGCGGCATCGCCCGCAGCGAAGAGGGTGATGGTTCCTTCGGCCGGCGTATAGGTGATGGCGTTCGTCACGAGATTGCTCAAGGCTTCGCGCAACAGCCCCCGGTCCGCGACCGCGAAGAACTCGGGGGCGGGCGCATGGATGCCCAGGTCGATGCGCTTCGCACGCGCCAGCGGCAGCAGATCCACCGCCACTTCTCGCAGCAGCGCCGCGAGGTCGAACTCGGCGGGCTCCACCGCCACCGTGTCGCTGCGGCCGAGCGCAAGCAACTGCTGCGCGTTGCGCGTGGCGCGACCGATCTCGGTGCCGAGCGCATCGAGCGCAGCGCGCACCTGCGCCGGGTCTTCCTCGCGCCTGGCGTAGTCGGCCTGCATCTGCAGCGTGGTCAGGTGCGTGCGCAACTGGTGCGAAGCGTCGTCCAGAAACTGGCGCTGCTGCGTCACCAGGTCCTGCGTGCGCGACATCTGCTGGTTGACCGCATCCACCAGCGGGCGCACCTCGGCGGGCAGGTCGGTCTCGGCGATGCGCGTCAGGTCGTCGGGCGTGCGCGCCTCGACTTCGCGCGCGAGCCGCGACAACGGACGCAGCGCCGCGGCGAGCGCGATCGCGGTGCCGCACAGCAGCAGCGCCAGCACCAGCCCGTCGCGCAGCGCGGCGCTGCGCACGAAGCGCGCCGTGAACTCCTGCCGCGAGTGGGTGCTCTCGCCGACCTGGATCAGCACGCTGCGCCCCGTGCTGCCGGCCGGCGCGCGGTCGAGGTCACGCCGGTAGGCCGCGAGCCGCACCGCCTCGCCGAAGTAGGTCGCGTCGTAGAAGGCCGGCACGCCCATCTTCAGTTCGGCGGGCGGCGCGGGCAGGTCGGCGCTGCCCAGTTCGACGAGCCCATCGGAAGTCGCCACCCGAAAGAACACCTGGCCGCTCGCCGTGAGCTCGAAGAACTCGAACATCGTGTACGGCAACTCGACCGAGAGGCCGCCCGATGCGGTGGAGATGTTGGCGTCGATGGACTTGAGCGCGCCCAGCAGCGAGCGGTCGTAGGCGGCGTTGGCGGCGGCGAGCGCGTCGTGCCGCGTCATCCACAGCTCGAGGCCGGTCACCACCAGCAGGGCGGGGAACAGCAGCAGCGCGAGCCGCTGCCAGAGGCTCGCGCGGCGCAGGAGGCTCGGCATCACGCGCACTCAGTCCGCTTCCAGAACGTAGCCGAGGCCGCGCAGCGTGACGATGCGCACGCCGGTGCCGTCCAGGCGCTTGCGCAAACGATAGACGAACACCTCGACCGCTTCCGGATGCACCTCTTCGTCATCGGAGAACACCCGCTCCAGGATCTGCTGCTTGGACAGCGGCTCGCCACTGCGCTGCACCAGCACGCGCAGCACCGCGTGTTCGCGCGGCGACAGCGCGAGCGCCTCCCCATTCAGCACGAACTGCCGGCGCGCCCCGTCGTACACCAGCGGCCCGCACGCGAGGCGCGGATGCTCCACGCCGCGCGCACGCCGCACCAATGCATGCAGCCGCGCCTCGAGTTCGGCGAGTGCGAAAGGCTTGGCAAGGAAGTCGTCCGCGCCCGCATTGAGCGAGGCGACGCGCTCGTTCAGCGAATCGCGCGCGGTGAGGATCAGCGCCGGCAGCCGCTGGTCGCGTTCACGCAGCCGCTGCAGCACGGTGTGGCCGTCCATGCCCGGCAGGCCCAGGTCGAGCACCAGTGCATCGTGGTCGCGCTGCTGCAGCGCGCGGTCCGCGAGCCGGCCGTCGTCCACCCATTCGACCTGGATGCCCGCATGCTCCAACGCCTTGCAGAGCCAGGTGCCCAGGGTGTGTTCGTCTTCGGCCAGCAGGATGCGCATGGCGCCGATGCTAGGGCCTCGGCCGCTCAATCAGGCTTGATGTTTGCCCGGGCGATCACCTTCTGCCAGCGGGCTTGTTCCGCAGCGATGAACTGCGCGAACTGCTCCGGCGTGCCGCCGACGGCCTCGGCCGCATCGGCCGTGAGTCGCTGCATCGAGTCGGGCGACTTCACCGCCTTCATCGTCTCGGCCGAGAGCTTGGCCAGGTTCGCCGGTTCGATGTTGGCCGGCGCGAGCATGCCGTACCACTGCGTCATCTCGAAGCCCGGGAAGCCTTGCTCGGCAACGGTCGGCACATCGGGCAGTTGCGCCAGTCGCTTGGCCGAGCCGGTCGCGATGCAGCGCACCTTGCCCGCCTTGATGAACGGAATGATCGCCGCCGCGCCGATGGCCGAGGCATCGAGCCGGCCCGAGAGCAGGTCGGTCACCATCGGGCCGGTGCCGCGGTAGGGCACGTGCAGCATGAACACGTCGGCGGTCATCTTCAGGTACTCGAAGGCCAGGTGGCCCGCGCTGCCGTTGCCGGCGGACCCATAGCTCAGCTTGCCGGGCTTGGACTTGGCATAGGCGATGAACTCCTTGAGGTTCTTCGCCGGCACGTCGGGGTGCACCACGTAGAGGCTCGGCACCTTGGCCAGCAGGCTCACGGGCTTGAAGTCCTTGTTCGGGTCGTAGGGCAGCTTGGCGAAGATGTACGGGTTCACCGCCAGCGTGCCGATGTGGCCGAGGATCAGCGTGTGCTGGTCGGTGCTGCGCGCCACTTCGCTCATCGCGATGTTGCCGGCCGCGCCGGGCTTGTTGTCGACGAAGACGCTTTGGCCCAGGGTGCGCGAGAGTTCGGCGGCAGTGGAACGCGCGACGATCTCGGAGCTGCCGCCCGGCGCGAAGGGCACGACGAAGCGTACCGATTTGCTGGGCCAGGCCGACTGGGCCGAGCCCAGCGAGGGGAGGAGGCCACCGAGGGCGAGGGCGGAGCCGCCTTGTAGCCATTGGCGGCGCGTGGGTGGGGCGTTCAGGAAGTTGTCGTGCATGGTCTGTCTGCGTCTTTTGATGCGAACGCCTGCATCCTGCCCGGTCGATGCTGTCGGAATGCTGTCAGCGCGGCACAACGAAGTCCGCTTGGGCGTGCATTCGCCGAGAAGTCACGTGTAAACGTAAGTTACATTCCTCCGAAAACGACCCGAGGGAAGCGCACGTGAACCAGACAGCCCAACATTTCCTGGACTGCTATGCCTGCGGCACGGAGCCCGACGGCGGCTGGGCATTCGGCAAGGCCCTGCAGCAGGCCCAACTGGACTACACGGCCGCAAGCCTGAAGCGGGTGAACAGCCTGCTCGACCAGATCAAGGCCAAGGTGAATCCCGAGCGCGAGGCGTTCCTTGCAACGCCGGGCGGCCGCAACTTCTGCGCGCTGCTGGCGTACTACCTCATCTCCCATGTCACGAAGAACGCCGGAGCACCCGTCGACTGGCACGACACGGCCTCGGCGCAGCAGGTGCTGGGCGCAGAGCGGCCCCTGCCGCAGAAATCGTTCTCGCGCATCGTGGCGATTGCCAAGGATCCGGGCGTGGCCCTGCTGCCGCTCGGCTGGATCGAGGACAAGCTTTTCGGCGATGGTTCCGCGCCCGCGTGCGCCGACTACCTGGCCGGGGTCAGTGCGCAGCTGGACCACGCGGGTCCTTTTGTCTGGGCCGGCGCCGCGCGGTGCCTGGGCCAGTTGGCATCGCATGCGATGTTCATGGTCTCGGAAGGGGGAAGCCTCATGCCGACCGTGCTCCAGCCGAACGCCGATGGCAAAGGCTGGACATTCGTGAACATCGTCGATGAATCGTCCGACAGCGCCTTGCGTCGCGCCCGCGCGGCGCTCGCGGAGCAGAGAGAGGGGCCTCCCTTCGCCGCGTTCGCCTGCGAGGCCAGCGTGACGCTGCCGACCGGGCGCACCGACGCGATCGTGATCGAGTTGCGCTGCCGTGGCGATGCGCCGCTGGCAGTCACCCTCGTGTTTCCGTTCCGCCCCGCGAGCGATCCGCAAGGCTTTGCCATTCTCGATTCGCAACTCATCGAAGGCACGGTTCCCGTCGAGGCGCAAAGGCTTTTCAACGAGGCGATCGAAGCCGGCATCCAGGGCTTCAATTGGCCTTCGGGTTCGTGGGCGCAATACCAATCTCGCGGCCAACACAACGATGTCGTGGCGCACGACGCGGCGCCTTCGACCACGACTAGCGAAGCGCCTGCCTATGCCGATGGCCGGCGCGTGCAGGTGGGCGATGCGGTGCTCTCCGGCGGCGGGCTCTTTCCTTCGCGGGTGGCGGAAATCGTCCGCACTGGCGACGACTTCTCCGAACTGCGGCTGGAGGTCTGCAACGGCACGGAGCAACGCATTCCACCGCAGGCCGCGAAGGACACGCTCGTTTTCGTCGCCAGCGAACCGGCGGATTTCCGCTCCGCCTGCGTCCGCTGGCTCGAGCAGCAAGACTCGCCGCATGCGCAGTTCGCCCTGGGCAACCTGCTGTACCACGGGCTCGCGGTGGAGCGCGACCTGGGGCGTGCGCTGCGCCTCTGGCAGACCGCCGCCGAGTCGGGCCATGCGCCGGCCGAGCGCGAGATGGGCATCATCTATCTCGAAGGCGATGCGCTGAGCGCCAACATCTCCAAGGCCTTCAGCCTGCTGCGCCGCGCGGCGGACAAGGACGATGCGCGTGCCCTGTGCGTGCTGGGCGAAGTCCACGAGCGGGGGCAGGTCGTGCCGCAGGCGATGGGCGAGGCCATCGCGTTCTACACGCGTTCGGCGAAGCTCGGCGACCTGGCTGCGCTCACGAACCTGGCGCGCCTGCATCTGACCGGGACGGAGGTGGCATCCAGCACAGGCAAGGCCGTGGCATGGCTCACGCAGGCGGCCGAGAGCGGGTACGTGGGCGCGCAGCATCTGCTCGCCACGTGCTACCAGCAAGGCCTTGGCGTTCCGCAGGACTACGCCCGCTGCGTTCATTTCCATGCAATGGCGGCCGCGCAGGGCCATGCCATCTCGATCAACAACCTGGCCGACAAGTACGAGAACGGCACCGGCGTCGCGCAGGACCTCGGCAAAGCCCTGGCCCTCTACCGCGAGGCCGCCGACAAGAACATCGTGGCCGCCTGGTACAGCCTGGCCGGCATGTATGCCGACGGCCGCGGGGTGCCGCGCGATCTGGAGCAGGCCATCCCTTTGATGAAGCGCGCGGCCGGCTACGACTTCCTCGACGCGGCGCAGCGCCTGCGCGCGATGGAAGAGGGGCTGAACGCCGACCGTCGCGAAAAGGGCGTCGCCGCACTGGCCGACGCGCAGCGCTTCGACGCGGAGACGCTCTACGAGCTGGCCGGCAGCATCTACGAGCCTGAGATTCCGCAGTCCCTGCCGATCGCGTTCGAGCTGTACCTGCATGCCGCCGACGAGGGCCATGCCGACGCGCAACTGCAGGTCGCGTTCCGCTACCGCCAGGGCCTCGGCGTGGCGGTGGACGGGCCCAAGGCGGTCGAGTGGTATCGCAAGGCGATCGATTCGGGCAGTCCTTATGCCGCGGAGGGCCTTGGCGAGATGTACCAGTTGGGCAAGCTGGTGCCGCGGGATCTGCGACAGGCGGCCGCACTGTATGCGGAGGCCGTCGAGGCCGGCAGCTTCACCGCGGGTGGCCGGCTGGCTGCATTGCGCCGCGCGGGTGTGCCCGAGCCGAAGAAGGGCGGCAAGCCGGGGTGGAAGTTCTGGTGATCTGCCGCGCCGGCGCAGCGCTCGCCAGGCGGGGGGATGAAAGAAAAAGTAAGGTGCAAACTCCGCAGCCGCACCCCAGAATCCGGTGCGAAGCGGCGACGGGGTCGGCGCAGCGATGGCACTTTCGACGACTCGGACAACAACTTTGTTCATTGCGCCCTGCTTGACGAATTTCGGGTTGCGGCTCGCCTTGTTCCTGCTGGCGTGCCTGGCCATGCCGAGCCATGCGCAGGTGGCGCCCCTCCGGCTCGATGCGCGATTGAGCATCTTCGAGCGCAACCTCGACGGACGCTCGCAGGCCTACCGCGACCCTACCGGCCTGCTGACGCGCGAACAGGTGGCGTCACCGCCCTACGAGCAGCAATTCAAAACGCTCGAGGGCGCCTTCAACGGCGGCTACGACCGCGGCGCCTGGTGGGTGCGCTTCCAGGTCCAGGCTTCGCCCGAGCAGGTCGCACACCCGCTCGAGGGGGGCTGGTGGTTGCGGCTGAACGCGCCGTATGCCGACTACATCGACGTGTGGTGGCCCGATGCCGAAGCCGGCGCGAGCGGTGGGTTCGTGCACCGGGCGCTCGGCGGCATGCGGGCCGGCGCCAGTCGCGAGCTGCCCTGGTCGATTCCGGCGGTGCGCCTGCCCGACCCGCCCGATGCGCAGCCGCGCTGGGTCTGGGTGCGCCTGGCGGGTGACCGTACGCTGAGCCTTGCCGGCGGTGTCTCGCCGCTGCGAGAGTTGGCCGAGGTGCAGCAGCGGCTCGATTTCGCTGACGCGGCCGTCGTCGGCATGGTCCTGCTGATGGCGATGGTCAGTCTGATGATGGGCATCGCTTTGCCCGACCGACGGTTCATCGCCTACGCCGGCTACCTCCTCACGCTCGCCATGGTGTTCGCGAGCTCGGAGGGCCTGCCGGCGTCCCTGTGGCTGCAGAACAATCCCCTGGCTGCCGTTCGCCTGCACAACTTCTCGGTCTGCCTGCACACGGCCGCCGCGTTCGGATTCGCCAGGGTGCTGCTGGACATGGAACGGCAGTTCCCGCGCATGAACCGCGTGTTCCAGGTGATGACGCTCGTCTGCCTCGCGGCCTGCGCGTTCGCCCTGGCTGGCGGGTACCGGCACCTCGCACGACCGCTGAACCTGCTGTGGCTGCTCTTCGCGACCTGCATCGTGCCGATGTGCGTCGTTGCGCTGCGCCGGAACATCCATGTCTGGCCGGGGTTGGTCGGCTATGTCGTCTACCTCATGATGGGCGCGGTGCACTTCGCCAAGAACCTGCAGTGGCTGCCCTACACGCAGGTCACCCAGTACAGCTATGCGCTCGGCAGCATCCTCCACATCATGGCTTTCTTCTTCGCGCTGGGCTGGCGCGTGCGCCATCGCGAGCGGCGGGCGCTCTCGCTGTCCCTGCGGCATCGCGCGCGGCTGGCACAGCGCGTGAACGAGCGCACCCTCGATCTGCGCCAGGAGATCACGGAGCACCAGCGCACGCACGACCAGCTCGCACTGGCGCTGCGCGAGCAGCGCGGCCTGCTGGCCATGGTGTCGCACGAGTTCCGCACGCCGCTCGGCACGATCGGCGGCGCGGCGCAGATCCTTGCGGACGACCGGCTCGGCCTGGTCCGCGAAGAGGTCAAGAAGGAGGCGGAGAAGATCAGCCGCACCGTCCTTCGCATGCGCGATCTGGTGGACACCCTGCTGGCCGATGAATGGCTCGATGCGTCCAGCGAAAACCTGTGCCTGGTTCCGATCGAGCTCGCGGGGTTCCTGCGCGAGAAGATCGACGAACACAACGAGGGTGTCGCTGGCGGGCGCATTTCGCTGCGTCTCGATGCGCGCGAATTGCCGGTGCTGGCCGATGAGACGCTCTTGCACATCGCCATGGACAACCTCCTGACCAACGCCATCAAATATGCGCCGCCACATTCGCCGGTTCTGGTCAGGGCCGGAATCCGGCGCAGCCGCGCCGAAGACCTTCCGCCAGGCGAAACGGTGC
The DNA here is from genome assembly GCF_017161115.1 of Variovorax sp. RKNM96. GTDB lineage: Bacteria > Pseudomonadota > Gammaproteobacteria > Burkholderiales > Burkholderiaceae_C > Variovorax. The sequence continues at coordinate 2,526,870 of NZ_CP046508.1, forward strand.
CCGACGTGTGCATCCAGGTGTGCGACGAAGGTCCGGGCTTCATGCCGCATGACCTGTCGCACGTCTTCGAGCGCTTCTATCGCGCGGCCGGCACCCGGCGCATTCCGGGCATCGGGCTGGGCCTGCACATGGTGCATCGCATCGCCACGGTTCATGGTGGAAGCGTGTCTGCCTCCAACGGGGCCCGCGAGGGCGCCGTGCTGACACTGACCCTGCCTCTTCTTGGAAGTGCCGAGGGGTTGGAAACCCGGGGCGCGAACCATGCGGCAGCGCTCGGCTGGGGAGGCGACAGATGAACGCCCAGAGCCGTGTGCTGGTCATCGAGGACGACGACGACCTGCGCGACACGCTGCTGCGCTACCTGCGCGGCGTCGGCATGCTGGCCCGCGGACTGGAAAGTGCCGAGGCGCTCGACGCGGAACTGGAGCGACAGGATTTCGATGCCGTGGTGTGCGACGTCAACCTGCCGGGCGAAGACGGATTCAGCGTGCTGGCGCGCCTGCGATCGCGCAGCGCCATGCGCATCGTGATGTTGACCGCGCGCGGCATGGCGAACGATCGCCTGCACGGCCTCGGCCTCGGCGCCGACTACTACCTCGTCAAGCCGGTGAACCTGCGCGAGCTCGAGATGGTGCTCCACAACCTGTTGCAGCGCAGCCACGAAACACAAGGGCATGGGCAAGGCGCGCGCGAGCCCGCTGCGCATGCCCATGCGGTCGATGAACCCGCCGCGCAGGTGCCTTGGCGCTATCAAGGCACCACATGGTTGCTGCTGTCGCCGGCCGGCCAGCGCGTGCAGTTGTCCAACGCGGAAGCGCGGCTGCTCCAGTGCCTGATCGAGCGGCCGCGCGAAGTGGTGGACCGGGCCACGCTGCTGGCGGCAATGGGGCGGCCGGGCCTGGAGGCCTACGAACGCAACCTCGATGTCACGGTCTCGCGGCTGCGTCGCAAGGCCGAGCAGGCCAGCGGCGAGAAGCTGCCGATCGTCGCGGTGCGCGGCGAGGGCTACAGCTTCCAGGGGACCGTGCGCATCGAGCGGTGAGCGCCGCTGGTCGAATGACCGGTGGGCCTCCGCCCCCGCATCCGCTCGCCTGGATGCAGCACTGCCGCACCGCCGAATCGCGTGGCACCACGCGCCTGTCAAGCCCTTTCTTCCATCGGCAGAACCACGGTTTTCCGTAGGTGACTGCGGGCTCCTTTTGCAAGAAAAAGTAAGGTGCAAATCAGAGGGTGGAGCTTGAGAATTTCGCTCGAAGCGGCAACGCAGTGATGCCGCACATGCCATGCGCCGCGCGCGATTGCATGGCGGGAGGAGACCCCCATGAACAGCAGTACGACAGCCGCCAACCCATGGTCCTCGGCTGAATTGGCTTTTTGTTGCAGCGCTTCTTGCGCGCTGCCCACGGAGGAGGAGAACCGTCCATGAATACCGCCTACAAGACCGTCTGGAACGCCGCGATCGGCGCATGGGTGGCCGTCTCGGAAACGACGCGCGCGCGGGGCAAGCGCAGCACCAGCCAGCGCGCGGGCCGCACGGCACGTCTCACGGGGCTGACGAAGGTCGGCATGCTGGCGCCGCTCGCATTTTTCGCGACCAGCTTCTTTCCAGCGCAGGCGGTGTGCACGATTTTTCTCAGCGACGTGACCTGCAACGGCGCCGCCAACCCGCTGGCGCCGGGCTATGCGAACGGCGCCAACAACCTGAACCTGGTGGTGAACCCCGGGGCAACCCTCGGCGTGTTGCTGGGCGTCAGTGGAAGCGCAGTGTCGCTGACGGGTTCCAGCGTCAGGCTCACGAACAACGGCCGGATCGATCCGCTGCTGTTCGGCAGCAACACCACGAAGCTGTCCACGGGCGTCGTGATGGGCAACACCGCGACCAGCACGATCGTCGTCGCCAACAACGGGACGATAGGCGGCACCAGGCAGTCGTCGGTCGACCTGGCCGGCCTGGCGCTCACGGTGCGCAACGGCGCCAGCGGCATCACGACGATCACCAATACGGGAACGATGACCACGGGAGCCATCGTCGGTGCGACGCTGGCCGAGGCCGATGCGGCCGTGGTCGCCGCCTATGGCGGCGGCCAGGTCAACATGGTGAACACGGACACCGGCACGATCACCGGCCGCATCGCGTTCGAGAGCCCGAGCAGCGGCGGCAACACCTTCACCAACGCGGGCACGATCAACGGCAGCGTTTCGCTCGGCACCGGGGAGCGCGACGACACCTTCTTCGCGGTCACCGGCTCGAGCATCACCGGCGGATCGGCCCCGGCCATCGCGGTGGCGACGCCGTCGGGCGGCAGCCTGAACTTCGCGGCCGGCGGCACGGTCGATGCGGGCGTCGGCGGCACCGACATGCTGGTGCTGCGCAACAAGGTGAGCGGTCCCGGTTCGGGCACTACCGGCACGGGCGAGATCAAGGCCGCGCAGTACCTGAACTTCGAGAACCTCCAGGTCGACAGCGGCACCTGGACCCTGGGCGGCGCGGTGGTCAGCGGCAGCGCCCGGCTCAACGGCGGCGTCGCGATCTTCGACAACGCGGGCGCCTTCGGTGCCGGCACGCTGACGGGCGACGGCGGCGCGATGCAGGCCGCGGTGAACGGCCTCGCGCTGGCCCAGAACGTGAGCCTCCTCAGCGGCCTGATCGTGCAGGGCGACAACAGCTTCACGCTGGGCGGCACCGTCAGCGGCGGCGGCGGCCTCATCAAGAACGGCACCGGCACGCTCACGCTGAACGGCAGCAACAACTTCAGCGGCGGTTTCGCGCTCAACGGCGGCGGCGTGACGCTGGGCAACGCGAGTGCGCTCGGCTCGGGCCTGTTCCTGGTCGGCGGCAATGTCGATCTCTACACCACCTTCACCGGCACGCTCAACAACCAGGTGCAGCTCAACGGCGCGCTGAGGCTCGACGGGACGGGCACGCTGACCTTCGGCAATCTCATCTCGGGGGCTGGCAGCCTGACGGTGAACGGCAGCAACCTTGCACTGGCCGCCAGCAACACCTATGGCGGCGGCACGACGCTGGGCGGCGGCAGGCTGGACGTGGGCAGCAACACGGCGCTCGGCACCGGCGACCTCACCATCAACGGCGCCTCCGTGCTGACCGGCGCGGCCGGCGTGACGCTCGCCAACAACGTGGTGCTCAACAGCACGCTGAACTTCGGCGCGGGCAGCAGCGGCGGCGCGCTCACGCTCAACGGCACGATCAGCGGCGCGGGCGGCATCAGCCTGGCCGGTGCGCCGGGCCTCACGCTCAACGGCGCGAGCACCTTCACCGGCGGCTTCAACCTCGGCGGCGGCGCGCTCACCGTGGGCAATGACTCCGCGCTGGGCCAGGGCGGCGTCACGGTCAGCGGCGCGAGTTCGCTCGATTCGAACAAGTCGGTGAGCCTGGCCAACGACTTCCGCCTCAACGCCAGGCTCGCGGCTGGCGGCAGCAACGACCTGGCGCTCAACGGCACCCTCACCGGCCTGGGCATCCTCAGGAAGACCGGCACGGGCCGCCTCACGCTGGGCGGCGCCAACACCTTCTCGGGCGGCGTGGACCTGCAGGGCGGTGCGCTGCGCGTGGCGACCGACACCTCGCTGGGTCTGGGTACGCTGACGGTGGAGGGCAACGCCGCGCTCGATGCGAGCGCGAACGTGAACCTCGGCAACGCGGTGGTGCTCAACGCGGGCCTGGACATCGGCGGCGCGAACGACATCCGACTCGGCGGGGTCATTTCGGGCACCGGCCCCCTCTCGTACAGCGGCAGCGGCACGCTGACGCTGGCCAACGCCAACTTCTGGACCGGTGGAACCACGCTCAAGAGCGGCACGCTGAACGTCGGCGACAACTTCGCGCTGGGCCAAGGCGCACTCGCAGTGACCGGCAACGCGAACCTGCGCGCCAACGTGCCGGGTACCGTGCTGGGCAACGCCCTGACATTGGGCGCCGGCACGACGCTCAACGTGGACGGCTCGAATCCGCTGGCGCTGACCGGCGCGATCGACGGCGGCGGCGCGCTCGCGCTCAGCGGCCTGGGTGCGGTGGTGCTGGCCGGCGCCAACACCTACAGCGGCGGCACGATCGTCTCGGGCGCCACGCTCGGGGTCGTCAACCTGGCCGGCAGCGCTACCGGCAGCGGCGCTGTGCAGGTGCAGGCGGGCGGCGCGCTCGTCGGCAACGGCAGCATCGCGGGCACGGTGAGCGTGGGCTCGGGCCTGCTGGAGCCGGGCCTCGGCGGCGCGGGCACGCTGACCGTCGGCGGCCTGAGCCTTGCCGCCGGCTCCGTGCTGAACTACGAGCTCGGCGAGGCCGGCGTGGCGGGCGGCACGTTCAACGACCTGATCAACGTCAACGGCAACCTGCAACTGGACGGCACGCTCAACATCGCGCAATCGGCCGGCGGCAAATTCGGTGCGGGCCTGTACCGGCTCATCAACTACACCGGCACGCTGGCCGACAACGGCCTGGACATCGGCACCGCGCCGACCGACAGCAAGAACCTGCAGGTGCAGACCAGCGTCGCGAACCAGGTCAACCTGATCAATCTCGACGGTGCCGCGCTCACGCTGTGGGACGGCGGCAATCCCGCGAACTTCAACGACGGCAAGATCGCGGGCGGCAGCGGCGTCTGGCGCGCGGGCGGCTCGACCGAAAGCTGGACCGGCGTCGACGGCAAGCTCAACGCGGGCTGGCAGCAGGATGCCGTCGCGATCTTCAGCGGCACGGCCGGCACCGTCACGGTGGACAACAAGGGCGCGGGCGGCCCGGTGCGCATCGGCGGCGCGCAGTTCGCGGTCGACGGCTACGTGGTCAACGGCGACCCGCTCACCCTCCGTGCCGGAGACGCCGTGGTGCGCGTGGGCGACGGCACCGCTGCGAGCGCGGGCATGACCGCGACCCTCAACGCCGCACTCGGCGGTACGGGCCGCCTCGTCAAGGACGACGGCGGCACGCTGGTGCTGGGCGCAGCCAACTCGTACACGGGGGGCACGACGGTCAAGGGCGGCGTCCTGCAGATTTCCACGGACAGCAACCTGGGCGCGGCCGGTACGGAGCTGGCACTCGACGGCGGCACGCTGCGCATCGCGGCGGGCTCCACGCCGTTCTTCAGCATGCGGGCCCTCTCGCTCGGTGCGGGCGGCGGAACCATCGACCTGTCGAACAGCCTGTACGGCGTGGGCGGCCCCATCACCGGCAGCGGCCTGCTCACCGTCACCGGCAAGGGCGGCACGTTCGGCCTGGTGGCGGCCAACAGCTACAGCGGCGGCACGGTGCTCAAGGACGGCGCGAGCATCACCACCACCGTGAGCGGCGTGCTGGGCAGCGGCGCGGTGCAGCAGCAGGGCAATGGCACGGTGCTGTCGTTGCTCGGCACGGCGAGCGCCGGCAGCAACGAATACACCGTGGGCCGCGCCGCGAGCACGGACAGCGGCAACACGCTGTCGTTCTCGCAGAGCGCCACGGCGGCTGCCTCGAAGATCACGCTCAACGGCACGGGCTGGGCGACCCCCGGTTCGAACGCGCTGCAGTTCGGCGGCAGCGCAAGCGCAGCCACGTCAACCATCACCAACGCGGGCGGCGCGATCAATATCTTCGGGAATGCCAGCGCCGGCAGCGCGACGATCGCCAACGGCGACAAGAGCCTGCTGGCCTTCGGCCAGGACGCCACGGCGGGCACTGCGCAGATCGCCAACGCATCCGGCGGCCTGGTGCGCTTTGCCGACAACGCGACGGGCACCTCCGCGACGGTCACCAATGCCGCGGGCGGCGTGCTCGATGTCTCGGGCTCGACCGCCAAGAACGGTGTCGAGTTCGGCGCACTCTCGAGCGCGGGCGCCGTGGTGCTGGGTGCCACGCAGCTCGCGCTCGGCAACCTCGGCAACAGCGACACGATCTCGGGAGTCGTGAGCGACAAGGGCAGCATCTTCACGCAGCCGGGTTCGGGCACGGGTGGCTCGATCGTCAAGGTCGGCGCCGGCACGCTCACGTTGAGCGGCGCCAATACCTATACCGGCGGCACCACCATCGCCGCAGGCACGCTGAGCGTGAACAACACCAGCGGCAGCGCGACCGGCACGGGCGCGGTGCAGATCCTGGGCAATGCGATGCTGGCCGGCAACGGCAGCATCGCGGGCACCGTGAGCATCGCCAAGGGCGGCATCCTGTCCGCGGGCAACAGCCCCGGCACGCTGACCGTGGGCGGCCTGAACCTGGCCGACGGCGCGGTGCTGAATTACGAACTGGGCCAGGCCAACACCGTGGGCGGCCCGCTCAACGACCTGGTCAAGGTCAACGGCAACCTGCAACTGGACGGCACGCTCAACGTGGCGCAGTCGGCGGGCGGTACCTTCGGCGCGGGCTTGTACCGCCTCATCAGCTACACCGGCGGCCTGACCGACAACGGCCTGGACATCGGCATCGCACCGGGCGCCGTGGGCGACCTGCAGGTGCAGACCTCAGTCGCGCAGCAGGTCAACCTGGTCAACCGGGCCGGCCTGTCGCTGAACTTCTGGGACGGCGGCGACGCGAGCAAATACAACGACGGCCAGGTGGCCGGCGGCAGCGGCACCTGGCGCGTGGGCACGCCGGGCGATGGCTGGACCGGCGCGGACGGCAAGATCAACGCGGCCTGGGCGCAAGACCAGTTCGCGGTCTTCGGCGGCAAGGCCGGCACCGTCACGGTCGACGGCACCGGAGGCACGGTGCGCATCACCGGCGCGCAGTTCGCCACCGACGGCTACCGCGTGCAGGGCGATGCGATCGAGATCGGCAATGCCGCCACCACCGTGCGCGTGGGCGACGGCACCGCGGCCGGTGCAGGCATGACGGCCACGATCGCCTCCTCGATCTTCGGCACGGGTGGCCTGGTCAAGGAAGACCTGGGCACGCTGGTGCTGGATGGCCCCGACAACAGCTACAGCGGCGGCACCACGGTCAAGGCCGGCATCCTGCAGATCACCTCCGGCGCCAACCTCGGCGCGGAGACGGGTGGCCTCGCGCTCGAAGGCGGCGCCACGCTGCATGTGACCGCCGGCGCCGCGGGCACGCGCACCGTGAGCCTGGGCGCGGGTGTCAACACCTTCGACATCGACCCGGTCGAGACCTTGAGCCTGGGTGGCAAGGTCAGCGGTGCGGGTCACTTGCGCAAGATCGGTGCGGGCCTCCTGCAGCTCATCACGGACAACGACTACACGGGCGGCACCGAGATCGCGGAGGGCAGGATCAATGCGACGGTGACGGGCGCGCTGGGCACCGGCCCGGTGTCGGTGGCGGACAACGCCACGCTGTTCTTCGCCAACACCGCCGACGCGGGCAAGCTCGCGATCACCGTGGCCGCGCGCGGTGGCGCGCCGACCGACAACGGCGGCTTCGTGTTATTTGGCAACGGCAGTTCGGCCGGCAACGCGAGCATCACGGCGAACCAGGGCGCCACGGTCGAGTTCCGCGACAAGTCGAGCGCCGGCAACGCCGTCATCGAGAACCGCGGCAGCTCGATCGACTTCCGGCTCCAGGCCAGCGCGGGCAACGCGCAGATCACCAACCTGGCCGGCGGCAGCATCAACTTCTTCGACGATGCGAGTGCCGGACAGGCACGCCTGGTCAACGAAAGCGGCGGGCTGATCGATTTCTTCGACCGCGCGAGCGTGGATCAGGCCACGGTGGTCAACAACGCGGGTGCACAGCTGCGCATCGGCAACCTCACCAACGCGGGCCTGTCGATCGGCTCGCTCGAAGGCGCGGGCAGTGTGTTGCTGGGATCGAAGGCGCTGACGACGGGGGGGCTGAACACCAGCACGACGGTGTCGGGCACGATCGGCGGCGCGGGCGGCTCGCTCGTGAAGGTCGGCAGCGGCACGCTCACCCTGAGCGGCGCCAACACCTACACCGGTGGCACCACGGTGGCGGCCGGCACGCTCGCCGCGAACAACGCGAGCGGCAGCGCGACCGGTACCGGTGCGGTGCAGGTCCAGGGCGGCGCGGCGCTTGCCGGCACCGGCACGCTGGCCGGCGCGGTGACGATCGCCAAGGGCGGCATCCTGTCGGCCGGCAATGGCAACGGCGGCGCGGGCACGCTCACGACGGGCAGCCTGAACCTTGCCGAGGGCGCGGTGCTCGACTACGACCTCGGCCAGGCCAACGTCGCCGGCGGCGCGCTCAACGACCTGGTCAAGGTCAACGGCAACCTGCAGCTGGACGGCACGCTCAACGTGGCGCAGTCCAAGGGCGGTGTCTTCGGCGCGGGCATCTACCGCCTGATCGACTACACCGGCACGCTCACCGACAACGGCCTGGACATCGGCAGCACGCCCACGGCCGCGAAGAACCTGCAGGTGCAGACCTCGGTGGCCCAGCAGGTCAACCTGGTCAACCGCGTGGGCCTCACGCTGAACTTCTGGGACGGCGGCGACGCCGGAAAATACAACGACGGCAAGATCGCCGGTGGCTCGGGCACCTGGCGTGTCGGCGTGCCCGGCGACGGCTGGACCGGTGCCGACGGCAAGGTCAACGCGGCCTGGGCGCAGGACCAGTTCGCGGTGTTCGCGGGCACGGGCGGCACCGTCACGGTCGATGACGCGGGCGGCACGGTGCGCATCAGCGGCGCGCAGTTCGCGGCCGACGGGTACGTGATGCAGGGCGATGCGATCGAGCTTGGCGCCACGGGCACGGTGGTGCGCGTGGGCGACGGTTCGGGCACCGACAACGCGCGCAGCGCGACCATGAACGTGGCGCTCACCGGCATCGGCGGCCTGGTCAAGGACGACGTGGGCACGCTGGTGCTGGGCGGCACCAACACCTACACCGGCGGCACCACCGTCAAGGCCGGCGTGCTGCAGGGCGGCACGGCGAGCCTGCAGGGCGACATCGTCAACAACGCCGAGGTCGCGTTCGACCAGGGCAACGGCATCGTCGGCACCTACCTGGGCACGATGAGCGGCACCGGCCGGCTGCGCAAGATCGGCAGCGGCACTCTGCTGCTGGACCGCGCGAACAGCTACACGGGCGGCACCTTCGTCGATGCCGGCATGCTCGCCGCCGATGCGACCGGTGCCCTCGGCAGCGGCCCGGTGAGCGTGGCGGCCGCCGGCACGCTGCTGTTCGGCAGCAAGGCCGACGCGGGTGGCGCGGTCATCGGCAACCAGGGCAAGCTGGGCTTCCAGGCCAGCGCCAGCGCCGGCACTGCGACCATCACCAATGCTGCGGGCGGTGTGCTGACCTTCTCCGACAACGCCTCGGCCGACAAGGCCACGGTGATCAATCAGGCCGGCGCTCAGGTGCGCATCGACCAGACGGTCACCGGCGCGAGCTTCGGCTCACTCAGCGGTGCGGGCGATGTGGTGCTCGGCGCCAAGGCGCTCACGCTCGGCGGCAGCGGCGGGGACAACGCCTTGTCGGGCATCGTCAGCGGTGCCGGCGGCTCGGTCGTCAAGGTGGGCGGCGGCACGCTCACGCTGTCGGGCGCCAACACCTACACCGGCGGCACCACGGTGGCCGCCGGCACGCTGAGCGTGAACAACAAGAGCGGCAGCGGCACCGGCATGGGCGCCGTGCAGATCCAGAGCGGCGCCACGCTCGCGGGCAGCGGCACCATCGCAGGCGCGGTCACCGTCGCCAAGGGCGGCATCCTGGCGGCAGGCAACAGCCCCGGCACGCTGACGCTCGGCGCGCTCGCGCTGGGCAGCGGCTCCACGCTGAACTACGAGCTCGGCCAGGCCGGCGTGCCTGGCGGCGCGCTCAACGACCTGATCAACGTCACGGGCAACCTGCAGTTGGACGGCACGCTGAACATCGCGCAGTCCGCGGGCGGCACCTTCGGGCCGGGCCTGTACCGCCTGGTCAGCTATGGCGGCACGCTCACCGACAACGGGCTGGACATCGGCACCGTGCCCGCGTCCGCCAAGTTGGTGGACCTGCAGCTGCAGACCTCGGTGGCGAACCAGGTCAACCTGGTCAACCGTGCAGGCCTGTCGCTCAACTTCTGGGACGGCGGCGACAGCACGAAGTACAACGACGGCCAGGTGGCCGGCGGCAGCGGCACCTGGCGCGCGGGCAGCCCGCAGCCCTCGCAGGATGGCTGGACCGACATGGACGGCAAGCTCAACGCCAACTGGGCGCAGAGCCAGTTCGCCGTCTTCGGCGGCAAGGCCGGCACCGTGACGGTCGACGGGGCCGGCGGCCCGGTGCGCATCGCGGGTGCGCAGTTCGCGGTCGACGGCTACACGGTGCAGGGCGACGGCATCACGCTGGACAACGCCAATTCGGTGATCCGCGTAGGCGACGGCACGGCCGCGGGCGCGAACATGACCGCCACGATGAATGTCGCGCTCTCGGGCACGGGCGGCATCTCGAAGGAAGACGCGGGCCGGCTGATCCTCGGCGGTGCCAACACCTACACCGGCGGGACCACGGTCAAGGGCGGCGTGCTGCAGGGCAGCGCCACCAGCCTGCAGGGCAACATCGTCAACAACGCCGAGGTCGCGTTCGACCAGGGCAAGACCGCGGGCATCTATGCGGGCGCAATGAGCGGCACCGGCAAGCTGCGCAAGATCGGCACGGGCACGCTGACGCTGGCCAGCGCCAACAGCTACAGCGGCGGCACGCTGGTCGATGCGGGCACGCTCGCCACCGACACCAGCGGCGCGCTGGGCACGGGCGCGGTCAGCATCGCCTCGGGCGCGGCGCTGCAGTTCGGCGGCAAGGCCGATTCGGGCAAGCTCGCGATCGCCAACCAGGGCACGCTGCGGCTGCAGGACGGCGCGAATGCCGCCGGCGCCACCGTGACCAACGCGGCCGGCGGCCAGGTGCGCATCGACCTCGCCACCACCGGCGCGAGCATCGGCGCGCTCGGCGGCGCGGGCGATGTGGTGCTCGGCGCCAAGGCGCTCACCACCGGCGCCATCGGCAACAGCACCACGATCTCGGGCGCGATCACCGGCACCGGTGGTTCGCTCGTGAAGGTGGGCGCAGGCACGCTCACGCTCGCGGGAACTGCCAGCTACAGCGGCGAGACGCGCGTCATTGCAGGCACCTTGAAGGCCGGCGCGGCCAACGCCTTCAGCGCCGCTTCGAGCGCCGTGGTGGCCAGTGGTGCGACGCTCGACCTCGCGGGCTTCAGCCAGACCGTGGCGGGCCTGGGCAACAGCGGCACCGTGGCACTGGCAGGCGCCGCGGCCGGCACCACGTTGACGGTCAACGGCAACTACGTCGGCAACAACGGCGTGCTGAAGCTGGGCACCGTGCTCAACGGCGGCGCGGGGCCATCGGACCGGCTGGTGATCGACGGCGGCACAGCCAGCGGCAAGACCAGCGTGCAGGTCACCAACCTCGGCGGCCTGGGCGCGCGCACCAGCGGCGCGGGCATCGAGTTGATCAGCGCACGCAACGGCGCGACCACCACCGCGCAGACCACGAAGGACGCCTTCGCGCTCTCGGGCGGCCATGTCGATGCCGGTGCCTTCGAGTACCGGCTGTACGCGGGCGATGCCAGCGGCGGCGGCGAGAACTGGTACCTGCGCACCGAGGCCGAACCGGGTACGCCGGGCAATCCTGGCGGCACCGGCCTTCCGACCTACCGCGCCGAGGCCTCGCTGTTCGCGGCGCTGCCGAACCAACTGCGCCAGAGCAACCTGGGCATGCTAGCAAGCCGCAGCCAGCGCGTGGGCGACGACGATGTGCGCGGCAGCGCAGGAACGACATCGCAGACCGACGGCAACAACCGCCGCGCCTGGGGCCGGTTGATCTCCACCGACATGGACATCCGCCAGGGCGGCACCGTCTCGCCGCACAGCGAGGGCCGAGTGACCGGGCTGCAGGCCGGCACCGACCTGTGGGCCAACCCGGACTGGCGCGCGGGCATCTACGTGGGCCAACTCGATGGCGACACCCGCGTGAGCGGCTTCGGCAGCGGCCTGTTGAACAACGCCGCCGGCCGCAACGACCTGCGCAGCCAGTACCTGGGCCTGTACGGCACCTATGCCACCGAAGACGGCTTCTATGCCGATGCGGTGCTGCAGGCAGGTCGTCACCGCTACACGGTGCAGCCGTTCCTGAGTGGCGGCGTCGAGGGCAAGGGCAACAGCCTGCTGGCCTCGATCGAAGTGGGCAAGGCCTTCGCGATCGGCACGGGCGGCTGGTCGATAGAGCCGCAACTGCAGTTGATCCACCAGCGGCTGCGGCTGGACGACGTGTCCATCCCGGGCGCGCTCGTGCAGCAGGACGCCGACAGCGGCTGGATCGGCCGCGCGGGCGTGCGCATCAAGGGCAGCTTCGCGACCGGTGCCGGCACGCTGCAGCCTTATGCACGCCTGAACGTCTACCGCAGCGCGAAGGGGAACGATGTTGCGCGCTTCGTGAATCCGGCGGCGATCACGCCGGTGGGTGCGCCCATCGGCGGCACCAGCACCGAGCTGGCGGCGGGCTTCACGTTGTCGGTGAGCCAGCGCACGAGCATCTACGGCGAACTGGGCAAGCAGTGGGCTTCGGGTGGCGATGCGCGCGTGGGCAGCTCCATCAATGCGGCAGCAGGCGTGCGGGTGAAGTGGTGAGGTGAGGCCGCGGGACTGCCAACCGCGGCCGCATCGACGGCACAGGCACGCTCGGCGAGCGACCGGCCCGATTCAGATCAGGTTGCGCATCGCCTGCGCCGTCTCGCGCAGCACCGGCAGCACGCGCGCCACCGCGTCCTCGGAGCTCTCGTGCCCCATCGGCATCGTGATGTTCAGCGCGCCCACCAGCGTGCCGTGCCGGTCGCGCAGCGGCACCGCGATGCCGCGCGAGTTGAGGTCCAGTTGCTGCTCCGACAGCGCCCAGCCCTGCGCCCGAATGCGGGCCAGTTCGAGCTTCATGCGCTCCATGCTCGCGATGGTGTGCGAAGTGAACACGGTGAGTTGGCGCGTGGCCAGCCACTCGTTCAGCTCGGCGTCGTTGCGCAGCGCGAGCATCAGCATGCCCGAGGCCGTGACCTGCGCCGGCACGCGCGCGCCGAGCACGTAGCCGGTGCTCATGCTGCGGTTGGGGCCGTTGCGGGCGATGTAGACGACCTCGTCGCCGTCCATCACGCTTAGGTAGGCGATCTCGTTGGTGCCGGCCGCCACGCGCTGCAGGAAGGGCTGCACCACGCGCGGCAGGCGGGCCGATTCGAGGTACGAGCGGCCCAGGCGCAGCACGCGCGGCGTGAGCCAGAAGAGCTTGCCGTCGCTCGCCACGTAGCCCATGTGCTGCAGCGTCAGCAGGTAGCGCCGCGCGGCGGTGCGCGTCATGTTCGTGCGCTGCCCGGCCTGGCTGGCGGTCAGGCGCGGGTTGGCATCGTCGAAGGCCTCGATGATGCTCACGCCGCGCTCCAGGCCCGCGATCCAGTCGCGCTTGTCCAGGCCTGCGGGTGGGGGGGAGTCGTCCTTGCTGTCCTTGCTCATGGTCGGAAGTGTGCCTTCGGCGGAGGGTTGCCAAGTTGCATGCGGTGGCGGTGAAAACCCTTAGTTTGAACGATTGTCGAATTTCAAAGATCGATGATCGAACGTTTTGGCCTTTCTGGCGCTGTGGAAAAGGGGTGAAGGGGCTATAAAGCTCGGCATCCGGCCTCCCAAAGAGCGATTGACGAACGGAACCCAGCACATGAGCCATTCCATCAGCGGCAGCACCCAGGCTTACCTGATCCCGGGCGATCCGGTTCGCAATGTGCGGCTGCCGCGCATGTTCAACGCGACCTTCGAACGCTTCGGCATCGACGCGGTGCTGCTGCCGATGCAGGTGCCGGTGCGCGATTTCGCGGTGTTCTTCAAGTCGGCCTTTCTCGCGCGCAATGTGCGCGGCATGGTGATCGCGCCGCCGCACAAGCCGCTGGTGGTCGACCTGCTCGACGGCTGCGGGCTCTTCGGCCGCGTGGCGGGCTCGGTCAACGTGGTGCGCCGCACCGAGGGCGACCAGCTCGAGGGCGACCTGTTTGACGGCGAGGGCCTCATCGGCGCACTCGACCACTGCAACATTCCCTTCCGCGGCAAGCGGGTGCTGATCCTCGGCGCGGGCGTGAGCGCCGCGGCCATCGGCGTGGCGCTGGCCGAGGGCGGCACGGTGAACGGCGCGGAGCACATCGCCTTCTTCGACACCGCGGCCGGCAAGGCGGCGGGCGTGGCCGCGAAGCTCGATGCCTTCTTCGATGCGACCGTGGTCGCGGTCGAGAGCAATGCGCCCGAGGGCTACGACCTCGTGATCAACGCCACGCCGCTCGGCCTGGTAGAGGGCGATGCGCTGCCGCTCGATGTGTCGCGCATGGAAAGCCATGCGGCGCTGTTCGACATCCTCTTGCGCAACCAGCCCACGCCGCTGGTGCGTGCGGCGCGGGCGCGCGGGCTCAATGCGCAGGCCGGCTTCGAGATGCTGATCCAGCAGATGCCGCATTACCTGCGCTACTTCGGCCATCTCGATGCGGCCGAGGCGCTGCAGGCCGATGCCAACTTCCTGCGCGAAATCGTCTATCCGCCGGCGATGCAGGCCGAGATCGCGAATCCCTTGCGATACCACTCGCCCAGCGTCGCCTGACGCCTCATCTTTTCAACCCGACGACTCCATGATTTCCGGCAAGACAACGCTCATCGCCCACCTCGGCTACCCGACCGAGGCCTTCAAGGCGCCGATGATCTACAACCCCTGGTTCGACAAGCAGGGCATCGATGCGGTGGTGGTGCCGATGGGCGTGAAGCCCGAGGACTACGCGGCCACGCTGCCGCAAGTGTTCAGGTTCTCGAACATCCGCGGTGCGCTGGTCACGATGCCGCACAAGGTCACGACGATGGGGCTGGTGGACGAGGTCACGCCCACCGCGCGCGTCGCGGGCGCATGCAACGCGATCCTCAAGCGCCCCGACGGCACGCTGCTCGGCGACCAGTTCGATGGCGCGGGCTTCGTGCGCGGTGTGGAGCGCAAGGGCAGGCTTTTCAAGGGTACGCGGGTGCTGGTATCGGGCACGGGCGGCGTGGGCTCGGCCATTGCGGCATCGATCGCCGCTGCGGGTGCCGCGGAGCTGATGCTGTTCGACATGAGCGATGCATCCGCACAGGCCCTGGCCGCGCGGCTGCGCGAGCATTACCCGCAGATGAAGGTCGCGACGGGCTCGAAGGACCCGGCGGGCTACGACGTGGTCGTCAACGCCACGCCGCTCGGCATGAAGGACAGCGATCCGTTGCCCTTCGATGTGGACCGCATCGACCCGGCCACTTTCGTCGGCGAGGTCGTCATGAAGACCGAATACACGCCGCTGCTGCAGGCCGCCAAGGCCAAGGGCTGCGCGGTGCAGGTCGGCACCGACATGCTGTTCGAGATGATCCCGGCGTACCTTGAATTCTTCGGCTTCGGCACCGCGTCCCCGGAAGAACTGCGCGCCGTCGCCCAACTGAAATATTGATTGATGAACACCCAGGTCACCACATGAGCATTTTCGAAGGCTTCCTTTCCACATCCGAAACGCTCGGCGCGTTCAGCGACCGCGCCTTCGTCGACGCGATGCTGCGTTTCGAGGCCGCGCTCGCGCGCGCGCAGGCGGCCGAAGGGTTGATTCCCGAGAGCGCTGCGCACTCCATCGTCGGCAGCTGCAAGGTCGAGCTGTTCGACGTGGCCAAGATCGTGCGCGAGAGCGGCCGCGCGGGCAGCGTGGCGATTCCGCTGGTCAAGGCGCTGCGCGAAGCCGTGGGCCTGTTCAATGCCGAGGCCGCGCCGTTCGTGCATTTCGGCAGCACCAGCCAGGACGTGATCGACAGCGCGATGGCGCTGGTCACGCGCGAGGCGGTCGCGCTCATCGAGACAGATCTCTCCAAAGCCGTCAGTGCGCTGCTGCGCCTCGCGGTGCAGCACGCCGAGACGCCGATGCTCGCGCGCACGCTGATGCAGCCGGCCTCGGTCACCAGCTTCGGCTTCAAGTGCGCGGGCTGGGCCGCGCCGCTGGTGCGCAGCCGCATCCGGTTGCGTGATGCAGCGAAGCACGCGCTGCAACTGCAACTGGGCGGGGCCGTCGGCACGCTCGCGCAGATGAAGGGGCAGGGCGCCGTGGTGCGCAGGCGCATGGCCAAGGAGCTGGGCCTCGGCGATCCCGGCGCGACCTGGCACACGCAGCGCGATGAATGGGTGGCGCTCGGCTGCGAGCTCGGCCTGGTCGCGGGCAGCCTCGGCAAGATCGCCGTGGACATCGCGCTGCTCGGCCAGTACGAAGTGGCCGAAGTCGCCGAGCCCAGCGAACCCGGCCGTGGCGGATCGTCGGCGATGCCGCACAAGCGCAACCCGGTGGCCTCGATGGTCGCCATCGCTGCCGCGCACCGTGCGCCGCAGCGCGTGGCCGCCTTGCTCGGCGCGATGCCGCAGCAGCACGAACGAGCCCTCGGCGCATGGCAGGCCGAACTGGCCGAATGGCCGCAGCTCCTGATGTCGGCCCACGGCAGCGTGCGCGCCATGGCCGGCGCGCTGCCCGGCCTGCAGGTGGATGCCGCGCGCATGCGCGCCAACATCGACCGGCTGCGCGCCGAGCTGCCGCGCGATGCGGCAGACGAATGGTTCGACCCTGCGCTCGCCATCGGCGCGGGCCAGATCGCGCTCGCAGAAGTGAAAGCGCTGCAAGCCCAACTCAAAGACAAGGAACTCTCGCAATGACCGCCCCCGAAACCCCCAGCAGCGATTACGAAGACGGCCTCCTGAACCGCCGCCGCATCCTCGGCGATGCCTGGGTCGACAAGTCGCTCGCCAACCGCAACGGCTTCAACGCCGAGTTCCAGGAGCTCATCACGCGCCACGCGTGGAACGACATCTGGGGGCGCCCCGCGCTCGGCGACAAGACGCGCCGCTACATGGTGCTGTCGATGATGCTGGGCATCCACGCCTACGAAGAGTTCGCGATGCATGTGCGCGCCGCGCTCGACGGGCCGCCCGAGTCGCGCCTGACACCGGACGACATCAAGGAAGTGATCATGATGGCCGCCATCTACTGCGGCGTGCCGGTGGCCAACCATGCGTTCGGCATCGCCACCAACATCCTGCGCGAGAAGGGCTTGCTGCCCGTGGCCCCTGCGTCGCCTGCGCAGTGAGCGCGCCGGTCGCCCCGAAGGGCCGCCTCGACGTCAGCTTCACCTTGATGCTGCCGCTGCTCCTGGCAGCGCAGCCTGTCGCCACCGACAGCTATCTGCCGGCGTTGCCCGCCATCGCGAAGGAGCTCGGCTCGGCCAGCACCAGCCTCACGCTGTTCGTGCTGGCCTTCGGCTTTGCGCAGTTGCTGTGCGGCCCGCTCGCCGACCGCTTCGGCCGCCGGCCCGTGCTGCTCGCGGGGCTCGCCTGCTACGCGATCGCCGCGCTCGGCGGTGCGTTCGCGGGCAGCGTGGCGCTGCTCGCGGGCTGGCGCACGCTGCAGGGTTTTTCGATGGCCGCGATCCTCGTGTGTTCGCGCGCGGCGGTGCGCGATCTCTATCCCGCGCACGAAGGCCCGCATGTGATGGCGCGCGGCCTCACGGGGCTGGGCGTGGTCGGGCTGATCGCGCCGCTGCTCGGCGCGTGGCTCGTGCAGGGCGCGGGCTGGCGTTGGGTGATGGTGGCGATGGCGGTGTATGCCTCGCTGCTGTTCGCGATGTGCTGGCGCTCGTTCGGCGAGACGCGCAAGCCGCTGACCGGTGAGTCGTCCGCGCCGCGCGGCAGCACGCGCACGGTGTTCGCAAGCCGCTCGTTCCGTGCCTGGGCCTCGGTGGCGGCGACGACCTATGGCGGGCTCTTCTGCTTCCTGCTGCTGTCGCCGATGGTCTACATCGGCTACCTCGGCTGGTCGCCCGCGTGGTACGGGTGGATCCCGGCCGGCGGCTCGCTGGTCTACATCTTCAGCACCACCATGTGCCGCAGCCTGCTGCGCCGCTACGGGCCGGTGCGCACCGTGCGGCTCGGCGCCTCGCTGAGCATGACGGGCGCGGTGATCCAGGCGCTGGGCTGCTGGCTCATGCCGCTGAGCGCGGTGCCGCTGCTCGTGGGCCATGCGGTGTACTGCCTCGGCCACGGCATCCACCAGCCCTGCGGGCAAGCGGGCGCCGTGGGCGACCTGCCGCACCTTGCGGGGCGTGCCGTGTCGTGGTCCGGCTTCGGCATGATGATGGTTGCGTTCTGCGTGGGACAGGTCGCCGCGCTGTTTGTCGATACCGATTACTCCCATGGCGCCTGGCCCATGGTCGTGCCGATGCTGGTGGCCGGTGCCGTGCTGCTGGCCATTGCCTTTCTCTGGCTCCCGCGTCTTCAACATCCCAAGCACCCGTAAAAAGGAAACCACACCATGACCCCCGCCTGAATGTCGTTCGCGAAGGCGAAGGCCCCTTCGTCGTGCTCAGCCATGCGCTGGGCTGCAGCCTGCGCATGTGGGACGGCGTGGCCGCGCAGCTCGCGCAAGCTCACACGGTGATCCGCTATGACCACCGCAACCACGGCGCCTCCGAGGTGGTGCCGGGCGCGCTGCGCGTCGAGACGCTCGCGCAGGACGTGGCCGAACTGATCCAGCGCGAGACCGGGGGCGAGCCGGTGCACTTCGTCGGCCTCTCGATGGGTGGCATGACCGCGCAGGCGCTGGCGGTGCGGCACCCCGAGCTGCTCAAGACGGTGGTGATCGCGAATTCGTCCGCCCACTACCCCGACCAGGCGCCGTGGCGCGCGCGGGCCGAGACGGTGGCTGCCAAGGGCGTTGAAGCCATCGCATCGGGCGCTGTCTCGCGCTGGCTCACGCCGGCCTATGCCGCGACCTACGAAGGCGCCGCCGCAGCGAAGGCGCTGCACGACGTGCTGGTCGCGACGGACGCGCAGGGCTACATCGAGAGCTGCAACGCGGTCGCCGCCATCGATTTCCGCGACAGCAACCATCGCATCGCCGTGCCCACGCTGGTGATCGGCGGCCTGCAGGACGAGGCCACGCCGATGGCGATGTCGGAAGCCATGGCCGCGGCCATCCCTGGGGCGCGACTGGCCACCATCGACGCCGCCCACCTGAGCGCCGTGGAGCGGCCCATCGAATTCGAACAGCTGCTGATCGATTTCTGGCGCAGTCTTTGAGCGTCGGGGAAGGCGCCTCGGACCTAGGTGTATCCCGTATTTCGTGCGATTAATGAACGAGTGCGTTCGTTAATCGCCCATTCGGTGCCCGAATTGGTTGTGGCGCGAGGCCCGGGTTCCTAAAGTCCACCCCCATGCATCGCTCCATCGCCACGGTCTCGCTCAGCGGCACCCTTCGCCAGAAGCTCGAAGCCATCGCGGCCGCCGGATTCGACGGCATCGAGTTGTTCGAGGCCGACTTCATCAACTTCAAGGGCACCGCCACCGAACTGCGCGGCATCGTGGCCGACCTGGGCCTGTCGATCGACCTCTACCAGCCGTTCCGCGATTTCGAAGGCATGCCCCAGGTGCAGTTCCTGCGCAGCCTGGAGCGCGCCGAACGCAAGTTCGACCTGATGCAGGCGATGGGCGCGCCGATGGTGCTGTGCTGTTCGAACACCTCGCCGCTGTGCGCCAACGATCCGGCGCTCGCCGCCGCGCAACTGCATGAGCTGGCCGAGCGCGCCGCGCGCCGCAACCTGCGCGTGGGCTTCGAGGCGCTGGCCTGGGGCCGGCACACCTCGCTCTACAGCCAGGCCTGGAACATCGTGAAGCAGGCGGACCATGCGCACCTCGGGCTCATCCTCGACAGCTTCCACACGCTGTCGCTGAAGGACGATCCCTCGGGCATCGCCGACATTCCGGGCGAGAAGATCTTCTTTTTGCAGATGGCCGATGCGCCGCTGCTCGCGATGGACGTGCTGCAGTGGGCGAGGCACCATCGCTCGTTTCCGGGGCAGGGCGATTTCGACGTGATCGGCTTCTTTGCGCAGGTGCTGCGCGCGGGCTACACCGGGCCGCTGTCGCTGGAGATCTTCAACGACATCTTTCGCGAGACGCCGAACCGTCGCACGGCGGTCGATGCGATGCGTTCGCTGCTGTACCTCGAAAGCGAAGCGCGGCAGCGGCTGGATGTCGTGCAGCCGCAGCGCGTGGAGTTGTTCAATCCACCGCCGGTGGCCGCGCTCTCGGGCCTGTCGTTCATCGAGTTCGCGGCGGATGAGACCTCGGCGCTCACGCTCGATACGCTCGTGGGGCAACTCGGTTTTCGCCGCATCGGCAAGCATCGCTCCAAGGCCGTGACGCTGTACCGGCAGGGCGAGATCAACTTCATCGTGAATGCGCAGCCCGACTCCTTTGCGCGCGGCCGCTTCGAGGCGCACGGCACCTCGGTGTGCGCGCTGGGCGTGCGCTGCGCCGATCCGCTCGCTGCGGTGGGGCGCGCGACCGCGATGCGTTCCAAGCGGCACGACAGCCCGGTCGGCCCGAACGAGCTGCGCGTGCCGGCCGTCGTTGCGCCGGGCGGCAACCTGATTCATTTCGTGGCGGAGTCGCTGGGCGCGAACGGCCTGTACGAAGCCGACTTCATCCTCGAAGACGATGCGCCCGAAGTCAACGACGCGGGCCTGAATCAGATCGACCACGTCGCCCTCGGCCTCGCGCTCGACCAGCTCGACACCTGGGTGCTCTTCACCCGCGCCGTGCTTGGCCTCGAACCCGGCGAGAGCCTGGAACTCGCCGACCCCTTCGGCCTGATCCGCAGCCGCGGCGTTGCCAATGCGGCGCGCAGCGTGCGCCTGGTGCTCAACGTGTCGCTGAGCCAGCGCACCCGCACCGCGCGCACGCTCAGCGTGACCGGCGGCGGCGCGGTGCATCACATCGCACTGAACTGCGACGACATCTTCGAAACGGCCGCGAAGCTGCGCGCCAATGGCACACGCTTCGTGCCGATCTCGGACAACTACTACGACGACCTCGCCACGCGCATCGACCTCGCACCCGAGCTGCTCGCACGCATGCGCGCGGCGGGCGTGCTGTTCGACCGCTCGCCGGCCGGCGACTACCTGCACATCTACACCGAGAGCTTCGAGGGCGGGCTCTTCTTCGAGGTCGCGCAGCGCATGGGCGACTACGACGCCTACGGTGCCCTCAATGCACCCGCGCGCATGGCTTCGCAAGCGCAGGACTGATTTTTTCCCGTATTCGTCACTTGAATCATCACTGGAGACAACACATGGCCAACACATCAGCCAAAGAGCCGCAAGGCAGGCACCAGTCGAAGAAAGCCGCGGCCAGCGGCTGGATCGGCTCGGCGCTGGAGTACTACGACTTCTTCATCTACGCCACCGCCGCGGCGCTGATCTTTCCGCAGATCTTCTTTCCGAAGGGCGACCCGACGACCGCGATCGTCGCGTCGCTCGCGACCTACGGCGTGGGCTACGTGGCACGGCCCATCGGCGCCTTCGTGCTAGGCCACTGGGGCGACACGCACGGCCGCAAGCAAGTGCTGGTGCTGTGCATGTTCCTGATGGGCTTCTCCACCGTGGCCGTGGGCCTGTTGCCGACCTATGACCAGGTCGGCCTGCTGGCCCCGGTGCTGCTGGTGATCCTGCGCCTGGTGCAAGGCTTTGCAGTGGCCGGCGAGATCTCGGGCGCGAGCTCGATGATCCTGGAGCACGCGCCGTTCGGGCGCCGCGGCTTCTTCGCGAGCTTCACGCTGCAGGGCGTGCAGGCCGGCCAGATCCTGGCGGCCGCCGTGTTCCTGCCGCTCGCGCACTACATGCCCGAAGACGCCTTCAACTCGTGGGGCTGGCGCATTCCGTTCCTGCTGAGCTTCCTCGTGATCGTGGCCGGCTACATCATCCGCCGCGAGGTCGACGAGACGCCCGCCTTTGCCGAAGTGGACAAGAAGGGCGAAGTCGCGAAGTCGCCGATCGTGCAGGCCTTCACCGACAGCTGGGCCGACATGCTGCGCGTGGTCTGCATGGCGCTGATGAACGTGATTCCGGTGGTGGCCACCGTGTTCGGCGCGGCCTATGCGGTGCAGGCGGCCTACGGCATCGGCTTCCAGAAAGACGTGTACCTGTGGATTCCGGTGCTGGGCAACATCCTCGCGGTGCTGGTGATTCCGTTCGTGGGCAACCTGTCGGACCGCATCGGCCGCAAGCCCCCGATCGTCGTCGGCGCGCTGGCCTCGGGGCTGCTGTCGTTCGTGTACCTGTATGCCATCAGCATCAAGAACGTGCCGCTCGCGATCTGCATGTCGCTCCTGATGTGGGGCATCGTGTACCAGGGCTACAACGCGACCTTCCCGAGCTTCTATCCCGAGCTCTTCCGCACCCGCAACCGCGTGTCGGCCATGGCCATCTCGCAGAACATCGGCACCACCTTCACCGCGCTGCTGCCCGCGCTGTTCGCCGCCGTGGCGCCTCCGGGCTCGACCAATGTGTGGCTGACCGTGGGGGCGATCACTTTCACGGTGACCATCCTCGCTGCGCTCGCGGCCATGAGCGCACGAGAGACCTACCGCATCCACATGCGCGACCTGGGCGACCCCAACGCCGTGCCCGTGGACAAGGCCGAATACGACCGCCTGCGCGAGCAGACGCTGTCAGACGCCCGGCTGGCCAAGGCCGTGGCCTGAAAACCTTGCGGGCACCAAGGGTTGTGGGGCCGTGAAGAATGGCGCCCATGACCACCTCTTCATCCCACCTCAAGATCGATTTCGTCTCCGATGTGTCTTGCCCCTGGTGCGCCGTTGGCCTGAGTTCGCTCGAGGCGGCGCTCAAGAGGGTGGCACCGGAGGTCACAGCGGAACTGCACTTCCAGCCCTTCGAGCTGAACCCGCAGATGCCGCCCGAAGGGCAGGACACCTTCGAGCACCTGAACCAGAAATACGGTTCTTCACGCGAGCAGCAGGCCCAGTCCCGCGAGATGATCCGCCAGCGCGGCGCGGCCGTCGGCTTCGAGTTCAGCGCCGAGGGCCGGCCCCGGGTCTACAACACCTTCAATGCACACCGGCTGCTGCACTGGGCCGAACTCGAGAGCCCGGCCAAGCAGGCGGCGCTCAAGAAGCTGCTGCTCCAGGCCTATTTCACCGACAGCCAGAACCCCTCGGACCCCGAGGTGCTGGTGCGCGCGGCGACCGAGGCGGGGCTCGATGCGGCGCGGGCCCGCGAGATATTGGACAGCGACGAATACGCCGCCGAGACCCGCGAGCGCGAACGCATGTACACCGATGCCGGCATCCACTCGGTGCCCGCGATCATCATCAACGACCAGCACCTGATCTCCGGCGGCCAGCCGGTCGAGGTGTTCGAGCGGGCGTTGAAGCAGATTGCGGGTGCGGCGCCGAGTTCGGTTGTCAGCGCCTGACATGGCACCTTTCGTTTCGGCTTGAAACGAAGCTGACCGCCAGCTTTACCTGAGGAGCGGGCAGGGGCCGTCAACCGCATCGACCCGGTGCGGGTTGATCGGTTCATGATGAGTCCCATGCTGCATCTTGGCCGTCTCTGCATGGTGTCGGCCGCCATGGCCCTGGCGGCTTGCACGACGGGATCGTTGCGATCCGATGCGCCCCCGCTGTCTGTGTCCAGCACAGCGGCCGATAGTCCGGCCGCGCAGTTGCAATGGCTCGATCGCGTGACCTGGGGCGCGAATGCGAGCAGCCAGGCCGAGCTGGCGAAGACCGGTCTTGCGCGATGGATGGGGCGGCAACTGAAGCCGCAGCCGCAACCCTTGCCTCCGGCCGCGCAGGCGCAGATCGACGCGATGACGATCTCGCGCACACCGCTGGACCAGCTCGTCATCGGCCTCGACGCCCAGCGCAAGGCGGCCGACGCGCTGCCCGACGAAGACCAGAAGAAGGCCGCGCGCCAGGCCTACCAGCAGGAGCTGACCCGGCTCGCCCGCGAGGCGCAGCAACGCTTTGTGCTGCGCGCGCTGTACTCGCCCAACCAGCTGCAGGAGCAGATGACCTGGTTCTGGATGAACCACTTCAACGTGAACCTGCGCAAGGACAACATCCGCGCGCTCGTCGGCGACTACGAAGAGAACGCGATCCGCCCGCATGCGCTCGGCAGGTTCCGCGACCTGCTCGGCGCCACGCTGCACCACCCCGCGATGCTGCGCTACCTGGACAACGCGCAGAACGCCGCCAACCGCATCAACGAGAACTACGCACGCGAACTGATGGAGCTGCACACGCTGGGCGTGGGCGGCGGCTACTCGCAGGCCGATGTGCAGGAGCTGGCGCGCGTGCTCACCGGCGTGGGCGTGAGCGCGCAGCCGGCCGATGCAGTGCCGAATGTCCGGCCCGCGGTGCGCGCGGACTATGTGCGCCAGGGGCTCTTCGAATTCAATCCCAATCGGCACGACTACGGCCCGAAGACGCTGCTGGGCCAGCCCATCCAGGCACGCGGCCTCGCCGAAGCCGACGAGGCGCTCGACCGCCTGGTACGCGCGCCGGCCACCGCGCGCTTCATCTCGCGCAAGCTCGCCGTGTACTTCGTCGCCGACGAGCCGCCACCCGCACTCGTCGATCGCATGGCCGCAGCCTTCACGCGCAGCGACGGCGACATCGCGACGACGTTGAAGGCGCTGTTCGAATCGCCCGAATTCGCCGCCTCGCTCGGCCGCAAGTTCCGAGACCCCGTGCACTACGTGATGGCCGGCGTGCGGCTTGCGTACGACGACCGCGTGGCGCTCAACGTGAACCCGATGCTGAACTGGATCAACCGCATGGGCGAGCCGCTGTATGGGCACGAGACGCCCGATGGCTATCCGCTCAACGAGGCCGCGTGGGCGAGCGCGGGGCAGATGAACACGCGCTTCGAGATCGCGCGGGCCATCGGGGCGAACGGCGCGGTGCTGTTCCGTGCGGACGACAAGGCGCCGCTGGAGAAGCCCGCGTTTCCACCACTGGCCGAGTCGAACACGGTCCGGGCGATGCAGCTCGGCCTGAGCGCCGACACGCGCGAGGCGCTTGCGCAGGCGAAGAACCCGCAGGAATGGAACACCTTCCTGCTCGCATCGCCAGAGCTGATGCGCCGATGAGCAGAAAGGACAACACCATGCAACGCCGAGAACTGTTGAAGCTCCTTGCCGCCGCACCGCTCGCGGGCGCTGCCGGCCAGCTGATCGCCGCGCCCGCTGCCGAAGGCGCCAAGCTGCTCGTCGTGTTCTTGCGCGGCGCCTACGACTGCGCGAACCTGCTGGTGCCGACCGCCAGCGATTTCTACTACGCCTCGCGCCCCAACATCGCCATCGCGCGGCCGGGCCAGCCCAACGGCGCGCTGCCGCTCGACAGCAACTGGGGCCTGCATCCTGCACTCGCGCAAAGCGTGATGCCGCTCTTCCAGCAGAAGCAGGCGTCTTTCATCGCCTTCGCGGGCACCGACGACCTCACGCGCAGCCATTTCGAGACGCAGGACTCGATCGAGCTCGGCCAGGCGCTCGACAAGCGCCGCGACTACCGCTCGGGTTTTCTCAATCGCCTGGCGGGCGTGCTCGGCGGCGGGCCCATCACCGACGTGTCGCCCATCGCCTTCACCGACCAGTTGCCCATCGCGCTGCGCGGCGATGCCAAGGCCGCGAACATGGCGCTCGCGGGCAATGCGCGTTCGGGCATCGACGCGCGGCAGAGCCAGATCATCGCGTCGATGTACCGCAGCACGCCGCTCGCGCAGCGGGTGACCGAGGGCTTCCAGGTGCGCGACGAAGTCATGCGCGCGGTGCAGGCTGAGATGGACGCGGCCAGCCGTAACGCGATGAGCGCCAAGGGCTTCGAGCTCGTCGCGCGCCGCATGGCCGTGTTGATGCGCGACCGCTTCGACCTCGGCTTTGTCGACGTGGGCGGCTGGGACACGCACGTGGGGCAGGGCGCTGCCACCGGCTACCTCGCCAATCGTTTTGAAGAACTGGGGCGCGGCGTGGCCGGCTTCGCGGAAGAGATGGGCGAAGACGCCTGGCGCCAGACCGTGGTGGTCGTCATCAGCGAGTTCGGCCGCACCTTTCGCGAGAACGGCAACCGCGGCACCGACCATGGGCACGGGACCGTGTACTGGGTGCTCGGCGGCGGCCTCTCGGCCGAGGCGGGCGGGCGCATCGTCGGCGAGCAGCAGGTGCTGACGCAAGCCACGCTGTTCCAGAACCGGGACTACCCGGTGCTCAATGAGTACCGGGCGGTATTCGGTGGATTGTTCAGGCGGATGTATGGGCTGTCGCCCGCGCAGCTCGGGCGGGTGTTCGAAGGTGTGGCGCCGCGGGAGTTGCGGCTGGTCTAGCCGCCGGACTTCACACGACCGGCACGGTACCGCCGTCGATCACGTATTCCGCGCCGTGGATCGAAGCCGCGCGATCCGATGCCAGAAAGGCGACCAGTTCGGCAACCTCCTCGGGCCACGCAGGGCGACCAATAGGGATGCCGCCCAGTGCATCGAGGATTCCTTGTCTTGCCGTGGCCTCATCCGTTTTGCCCGATTGCGCCAGGCGCGTCACCATCGCCTGCGATGCGGTGGTGTTGATCCACCCCGGCGCAATCGCATTGACCCGAATTCCCTTGGGCCCCAGCTCCTTCGAGAGGGACTTGGAATAGTTCGACAACGCCGCCTTGGCTGCCGCATAGGCGATCGTCGACTCGTGCAGGGGCAGCTTCCTCTGAATGCTCGTCATATGCAGGACGATGCCCCGTCCGCGCTCCACCATTGCCGGAACGAGTGCCCTGTCGAGACGCACGGCTGCCATGAGGTTGAGATTCAGTGCCGCTTGCCAGGCGTCCTCGCCCGAAGCCGCGAAGCCGCCACCCGGCGCACTGGAGCCACCTACGTTGTGGACGATGACATCGATCTGGCTGAACTGCCTTGTGAGCGCCTGGACGAGACTGGCAACCCCTTCATGCGTGCTCAGGTCCGCCGCGAAGAATGTGGCGGGCAATGCCTGCCTGGGTTCGGACCGGGCCGTCGTCACGACGGCGCCGCCGGCTGCTGCGAAGCGACGAACGATGGCTTCGCCTGCACCCATCGTGCCACCCGTCACGAGGATGGTGCGCCCCTTGAAGTCCGTGGGGTCCGATGAGAACGCGGGTGCGCTCACGATGGCAACTCCATTGCCGTGGCTTTCAAGGCCCGACCGCATTCGCTGTTCATGGGGGTGAAGCCGACGTGGCGGTATTCATTCATCACTGCATGTTCTTTCAAATCGAATGATGGGCGCGGCATCGATCGCGATCTGCGTGTCGCATTGGTGGTGCTTGCCCGGGGCATGATCGTCGTGCAACACTTTTCAATGCGCAATAAGGCACAAAAAAGTAACCTCAATGTCCCAGCGAAAACAATACACGGCGATGTCGGCCGCCTCCGACGTCGAGGCAACCTTCAAACTGCTCGAGGGGCGGTGGAAGCTGGCCATCCTCTTCCAGCTTTTCGACGGGCAGGTGCGGCGCTTCTCCGACCTGGAAAGGTTGCTGCCCGGCGTGACGAAGAAGATGCTCACGCAGCAGCTCAAGGGCATGGAGAAGGAAGGCATCGTCTTGCGAACGGCCTATCCGGGGTTTCCATTGCGGGTCGACTATCGGATCAGTGCGTGGGGGAAGACGCTGTGCCCGGTGATGGATTCGCTGCTGCAGTGGTACGAGCAACGTGATTCGCAGCACAACGACTCGACGACATGCTGACCGCCATCTACTACCTGCTGATGCTCCTGCTCGGATTCGCCTGGTACAGGTTCGGGCAGAACTTGCTCCGGAAGGGGTATCGCGATGAGCGCGGCGAACGCACCGAAGGATTCGTGGGTCCGGTGGGATTTCTCGTGACCGCTGTCCTGGGGTGCTGCCTCTTGTTCGCCTTGCTGCGCGCGCTGCTTCGAGCCGAGGTGCCGTGCATCGGCAAGGCTTGCACGGGGCAGGTCTATACCCTGGCGGCAAATGCTGGCGAGTATTGGGCCAACATGTTCTTCCTGGCGTGGGTCGTGCTCGCGCTTGGCTATGCGATGTATGTGACGCTCAAGGTTTGGTTTCGGGCTTAGAGGTGCCTTCGCAAGTGAGCGCGCTGCAACAGAGAAACCTTCGTCCATGGGCTGTCGATCGCGGAGCCTTCCAGTGAAAGGTGAAATTGCCATTGGTGCGGCGGGCGTGCTGATCGGTGGGGCTCTCATGCTGACCGAAGGTCGTATGTGCCGCGGCACCTGCTGGATAGACGACATGTTCAAGATGCTGCTTCCGGCCGGATACGAATCGTGGGCCGGAGGATTGCCTCTTGTGCTTGTTGGTATCGCCATGGTGGTTCATGCGCTGGTTCGGAGGCGGAAATGAGCGCTTGGTTTATTGGCTGCGAACGGCCACAACTAGCCGGTCGCAGCGTGGGGCCAAATTCGGCCAGAACCAGACGCTCGGTGCTGAGGCAGAATTCGGGCCAGAAGTGGACACTAAATGACGACTCCGATTTCCCGGATTATTGGCGCCGACATCTGTCGCGATGGCGGCTCGTACAGTTTCTGCTTCTACTCCGACGACAGCCAGTGGTACGAATTCTTCCTGCGAACGCGTGCCTTCGAAAATGCAGCCCCGGCCTCCCATTTTCCGCCTGTGATCTACCTCGGTAGTGCCAATGACGACAAGCTTGTAGATCGACTCACGTGGGAGGAAGGTCGAAATTTCTTGGATGGCGTGGAGTACGACAATGAGCGATTCCGAGAGCTAGTCGCGATCGTGAGGGCTGAGGGAAAGTCGTAAACCTCTGATGTCTGCTCTAGGCCTATGTGCGGTGATCGCGTCCGACCGAACCCGGCCAAATGCGGTCGTTCAACGGGCAGACTCAGTTCGCATTGCGACCCACAAGATTGACGGCTAGAGGAGACAAATTGACGTTGGGCGATAAGATGAAAAATGACATCCTGAACGGAATCTCTCCGAGCGCGGTATTTCGTAACTTGATTTATGAAAATCCCTCTTTGACGAACTCTGATTTGTCGAACTTATTGAGAAACGAATTCGTTAGTCTTGATAGCCATGCGGCCCCACTCGTCTGGCATTGGAAGGGTCCGGGGAGATTGCAAGGGCTTAGCGATGAGAATTTGGACGGGTATCTCGTGAAATACTTGAAGGAGGCCAAGTATCTTTGAACCGTTGCTGCATGCGGCCAGAACGTGACATCCATATCAAAACGCCAATGCAAGTCCACCGGGTCGTTTTTTACCGTGCTCGGCGCATAACAGGCCCAACTGCCGTGCTAGTTTCGATTGGCTTCGGGAAAACTCCGGCATCTGGTCCGACGGTGACTCGCTTGGTATCGCTGAACAAGGACAGCACTATCAAGTTCGACTTGGCCGAACATGTGTCGGAGGTCCTAGCGGGCGTGGCACGAGCGAATGCAGAGACCGGTGGCAGCCTCGAAGTCGAAGCTATTGAGGTGGTTCCGGACGACTACCCTGGCAAGGGCCAGGCAGAGCGGGCAGCGTATGGCATTGCGCTCGCGGTTCAGCGCGGAGAATGCTGACGGACTGAGATCGGCCATAACCGGTCCTTCGCCATGCCGGAAGAATGCGGCCCAGAGGTGGACATGGCGCCTCCCGCTAGGTCTCGAATTAACGATGGTAGACGTGCTTAGATATCACTTAAGGAGGGTTCGTGTCTGTCCTGGTGGTCGTACGGCGTAAAGGCTCTCCTGAAGTGAACTCATCGTTTCCAGTGGCGACGGAGGAGTTTTTTGCTCGCGTGTGGGAGCCTGCGATTGAATTTCTTGGATCACGCTGGCTAGGTCTGTTTTCAACCGGAGTGAAGATTCATCAATCCGATATCCCCGAAGTCCTGGTTGAACTGGCAGCGATGCGCGATTGGGCTGGCTTAGGAGCGACCGACGCAGAAAAGAGTCACGCGCTATCTCGATCGCTGCTTGTCACTCGAGCGTTGGAGGAAGCACAAGATGACGAGACAGTAATTTCGATTTGGGTCGGGTAGAGTCGAAAAGCGAGAGCCTTTTTGGGCCCTGCACCACGGGCGGTGCTTCGACGCCAGTCGGCCAGAACCGGACATTGCAGCACGACCCTCAGATGACCACCTCCATTCCGCCGCACGTTATCGCGCTGCTTGAGCAAGGCGAGCGTTCGGGCCCCGCACCGGAGGAGTTGATCTCGAGCGTTGAGCGACGGCACGGTCTGTCTTTCCCACCCGAGTACCGAGCTTTTCTCTTGCAGTACGGCGCCTCACTGATGCCGGGCCATGAAATCTTCGGACTGGTGGCTGCTGTCGTGGACGACGAGGCCCCGACCTGGAGCGACATCCGGCCGCTTTTGCAGCAGCTCCCATCGGGTGTAGCCGCCGGCTGGGTTCCCATTTCCGACGATGGCATGGACCTTCAGTTCTATTTGTCCTGTGCCATCGACGCGACTCGGGGCAGCGTCTTCGTGCTTGGTCCGGGTGCCGACGGCCGATGCGTTGCGTCTGACTTCTTTGCGTTCGTAGAAGAATTCGCTGGCCGAGGCATTCGCACTCTGCTTGAAAGAGCGCAACAGGCTGATTGAAGGCCGACTACAGTCGGCCAGAAGCAGACTATCCAAATGACGGGTGTCCAATAGCATGATCACGAAAGAGAAAGCCCGACAACTGGTTGCTGATTCTGTTTGCGGGAGGGGAGACTTGCTCCCAGATGATGACGAGTTCATTCTTCTTGATGAACAAACTCTTGAAAAGCCTTGGGGCTGGGTGTTTTTCTACACCTCTAAAAAATGGCACGAGACGCGTGACGGACGTTACGCAGTCGCAGGCAATGCCCCGATCCTTGTTGAAAAGCGAACTGGCCAGCTCATTGCTACCGGAACCGCCATGCCTACTGAGCACTACATTGAAAATTACGAGCGAACAGGCAGTCCACACGGCTAGCAACCGATCCGAGATGGTGCTTCGTGATGCGGTTCAAATTGGGTGTTGAGTGGCCGCTTTCGGCATGCGTGACTGGCTGCTTCGGGCTCAGAGCTCCGAGCCAGCGACCGGCTACAGTCGGCCAAGAGCGGACATTCAATCGAAGGAGCGGACATGAGCCTAGAGGTGAGCCCATCTGACGCAGACAGAGCGAGAAGCGTTGTCTCGGAACACCCGCTTTGGGCAGAGGCTTCGGCTCACGTGTACTGTGAGAGCGATATCTTCAGCTCTCAAAAAAGCCTCATTGAGCGTGCACGCCTGACAGACGAAGAGCGCGTTGCGCTGCAATCTGCGCTCGCCGATACAGATACGGTCCTGGTGGTCAGCTACTACACAGCCGACAAGACGCCGGAGCCGCTCTCGGGGGGAGGAAAACTGTACGGCTTCTTGGTCCATCCCCATTCCTTTGTGCTGCTGCATGCGGGTGAAGGCACTTGGCGCTCGTAGCTCCTCCCACTCTCACGGGCCCGCCAGCGTGAGGCTACAGTCGGCCAGAAGCTGACTTTCGCAACGCCTCGGCGACTGACACAGAAACCTGAAATGGCAGACGCACTCACCCGCGCCATTACAACGACTCTCTGGCCGTTCTTGAAGAGCGAAGGCTTCCAGAAGGTGACTCTTCGCAAGTTCGTGCGCCAGAGAAGCGATGTGTTTCAGCAGCTCTGGGTTGATGCCAACGGCGCGGGAGGAAGCAAGAGAGCTTGCGTGGTCCTTTGTGCATCGTTGCCCTTCGGGCCAGTCAATGGCTACATGGACCCGCATGGCTTCCGAATATCCAACGGACGAATTTGGAACATGGCCACGCCTGACAGCGCGGCCGAAAGCATGACGCACGTTATAGAGGCTCTCCGGTCGTACGAACTGGCAAGGCTCGATGGCATCTCAAGCGTCGAGAAGCTCCTCGACCTTTTGGAACAACTTCCGAATCCAGCTTGGCATTCCACGTATTCACAGTTGCATCAAAGGTGGTGCGACAAAGCCCCCGAGGCACTGGCTTTGGAGCGAGGCAATCGACTGGCGCTGAAGCTGGATTAGGTCGCATCGTGGAACGTCTTCTATTGAGAAAGTCTTAGGTCCGATTTGGGCCCTAAGCGGCTATACGCATTGCTCCAGAGCAGTCACTCATAACACCCTGTCCGACTCCGGCTTACTTCAGCCCGGATCTGCGCCTCTTGCCATGTTGGTAATTCAAGAGTGTTCACTGAAGTGATCGTGCAGCTATCCTAGTAGTGGGCGCGCTTTTAGAAGGCAAATTATGAACATTAAGAATTTCTCCTGGATTTCAAATCCTTCGACCCTTCCTAAGCTAAATTGGCGAGAGGCTGCGCATTTCGCGGGCGATGTCAGAATAATTTCCAAAAAATTCCAATCACCCGAGCCAGTGGTGGAGAAAAATGACCTGGGGGAATATTATTTGATTGCCTTTGAGGCCGATGGCGTCTTCGTAAAAATAATTGGCTATAAGCTGTTTGCAAATCAAGAATTCACGGTGCTTGCTGAGCCAAAAAACTTTAAGAAAGCGACTGAAGTGGTAAACGAGATATTTGCATTAATAAGTTATTGCCCTGAATTTATTCCCAATAAATGGGGTTAAAAATAACAGATCAAAGGTCACGCTCTGGAATGTAGAATAGCTTTCTGTTTTCATCGCATTCGAACCACTTCATCTCGAGGTCATCAAGCCTCACCTGTGAAAGACTCTTCCATCGCGTCGGTGCAAGCTGATAAACGGCGGCCTTACAGGTCACTTTGTCCGAAAAAGAAATCGATGCACGAGGCAGCCAAAGCGCCTTCATCGGTCCGCACCGAATATAAGGGTCGCCACCACCAAATGCCGAACGCCCGATCCCCCAAAGTGCCCCCTTAGTGGCACGACCACTTCCATACTGGACGCCAGTGCTGGACTGCTTAACAGCAAAGCTCCATTCGTAGTCTGCCGTATATGTCTTATCGCCGGAGCTGAACGTTGTGGGAGGCGTGGAACCACCAGTTGCCTGAAAAGAGGTGAATCGAATCGCACAAGTGCCTTCGTCATTGCGCATCAGCAAGACATTTCCGCTGGGAGCGGCGACTTGATGCCAAGCAATCTTTGCAGAATCCGACGCTGCCAGCACAGATGAATCAAAGTCCGCAAACGCCTCGATCGAGAGAAATGTGGCGGCAAGCATGACCGTCCAATTTTTGATCGCCGAGACAGCGTGCGTCTTGGGTAGCATGGGGTGAGGTCCTGATCGATTTGATGATTTCGCTGAGGGTCCGCAATCGCGCGAATTGCACTTTCAGGATCAAAGTCTGGTTGCGGCCGAATTCTGTCTGACGCCTAAATCTCTCGCAGTTGCTCAGCAAGCACAACGAAACTGCTGCTACCTGCGGTGGACTCGACTCCCCAGGGTCGCGTCGTCGCAGCACGGACCACCAAGCGACCCTCCGAATCAAGCCACTCTGACTCGACTTCACAAGCGATAACGCCAAGCGCGGGAAGCGACTCGATGTCGATCGCAGTCGCGCTCACGACGGGCTCCTTCTCTACGAAGCGGTGAATCTGACTCATCGCATCGATCAAGAGGCATTCCACGAAAACCGGAAACCCGCTGTCGTCAACCACTTGGGAGATTTCAACAGCGATGGCTTTCATGAGGCGTCTCTCCGTGCCAGAGGTAATAGTCGAAGGACCGGCTCTGGCCGGATGCGGCGGTTCGGAGGCTACCCGGGAGTACAAACCAACTGAACTTGGACTGCGTTCGTCGGCACCTGATCTCGCACGTAGGACGGTGGACGTCGCGCATCAAAAGTCTCACCATAAATCCGCCCAGGCGGCGCACCTAGCTGGACCAACGCGGTGCGCAAGGATGCATTGCGGTCCATCGCGATCATGCGATGCATAGGATCGATAACAGCTTCAAGGGCAATCACCTCGATACCCCAAGTTGGGCATTTTTGTGCCGCACGATCAATAGCCTGCGAGAGGCTCCGCACGCTTGATGCAGCAACGACGGAAGAGCTTGGCGGAAACGTGAGCATCAAATTCTCCAAATGCTTGATGCTTCTCGCATCTGCATTAGAGCAGAGCACTCCGATCAGGATCAACGCTTTCACATTCATGTGGAGTTGCCTCACAGTCGAAACTGCGCTTCATACAGAAAATCAAGCGTCCTTGATGAAGGGTCTCTTATGGCCACATTGTGCTTGTGCAACGAACGACTGGTCCTGGCCGACAGCCGTAGTTAGAGGGCTGCACAGTCTTTTCAAAAGCGGATCGACCCTGGCTCTGAGAATGCACAGCCAGTGCATCCCGAAAGGCGGATTGCATCGATAACCTTGGAACTCACAGCCAACCTGTGGAGTTCATCCACGACGAGCCAGCTCAAATTTGCAATTGCTGTCTCATCGAGCACAACCTTTCGAGCGACAAGAACGTCTCCAAGCTCTTCATCGAGGTCAACGTCGGATTTTTTAAGGTCGAGCGCTCGAGGACGCATCAGAGAGTTCAAAGCAAAAAAGTGCTGCCCGTCCAACCTGCGACCGTTGTAGGACATTGCGACCGGGAACAACTCGATTTCCGCACCGACCAGTTGAAGAGCGGCGGCAAGCCTACGAGAAACGATGTCGATATGGATCGACCCCATGAAATCAACGAGACCTCGAGGCGCATCAGGTGAATCGGATACTTCGAATTCGAGGTTCGGGTACTGACTTGCGAGGCTGACACCTCCCCTGTAGTGAAAATTCAGGACTGCTCGGGAGTTCACTAGCCTGCATTCTGGATATGGGACATTGCCAGAAACGTCGCGGTGAAGAATCCAATGCATTTTCTTGAATGAAGGTAGGAGGGCAAGGTCTAGGCGGGTGTTCACCGGCACGATTGAGAGTCGATAGCGACCGGCCGCTACTGGCCGACTGTAGCTTCTCGCAGTCCAATGCCGAGTGCTTGACGCGGATGCTTGTGAGCGCCCTTGGCATTCAAGAACGTCAACGACTACGTTGGCGAGTTTTTTACCGCCCGCAATCTCCTTATCTCTTCGACGGCATCCTGACGCTGCACGACTCCCAGGGGCAGTCCAAATATCCCAACATCGACCTCGAAAGTGTGTAGTCGAAGCAGGCAGATTCGCCAAAAGCTGCTGGGCGGAATGCCCAGCGTGGCCCAGTCCACACCGTCACCCATTTCCTTGCGGACAACGACATGCTTCGACTCATCAAATTTCACTTTCTCGATCGGTATTCCAAGTACCTCAATATGGTCGGCTTCGTAGTCTGCAATATCGAGCATGAGTTGTGTCTTCATCGCGTGATTGGCTGCAGTCTTCCGGTACTGCTCGGAGCGAATCGCATCAAACACTTCGTCCGGTCTCAGCCAAAGGCCACCGTTCTTCGGTTTTCCTCTCAGGACGACACGGTCGAGGAGTGCGTCCGAACTGATGACCAAAGAGTCTGGGGAGCTCACGTTGTCAAACACCACGCGACTTAGTGAAACTCCGGCACCGATCTCGAACCGACCTGGGCCGATCTGGCAACGCGAGAAGATCACATCCTCGATCCGGATCTCTTCATCAGCCTTGAGATTGGATCCAACATCGAAGCTCGTAATGTGAGCGTTAACGATCTCAACTTGGCTCAGGGTTTTGCGCTTTTGATCGAGACTCATCGAAAAACGAAGATCATCAGAGACGCTCATGCTGGTTTCCGGAGACTAAGAAAAAAGATTCGAAGGTCACCATCGGCGAAATGGCCCGAATGTAGAGATCTGTTGGCACCAACGAATGGCCGCTTATGGCCTCATTGTGCTTGTGCAACGAACGACTGGTTGTGGCCGACTGCAGCCGGTCCGATTTTCGATGCGAATATCTGCCAGCAGCAGACGAAGTGTCGCTGCTCAGTGCCAACTACACGAGCGCTTGAACCTTCTTCCTCAAGCGCTCTCCTGCTGCGCGCGCAAGCTCTTCGAGCTGAACGCGGCTGGCAGGACTGGCGATGCCCAGTTGGACCTTCCAAGGCAACAACGACGAAAGAGAACTTCTCCACGACATTCGCTCGGTTACTCGGAATTTCGCCTGCGATTTCGTTGTTGTCAGAGAAGACACTCGAGCGCTAACAGTTACCGCAGGTCGCCATATGAGGGGGATATCCACAAACCCCAACGACAACTGGTCCCAACCTCCCTTGCGAAAGGCCTCCAGCGCAACATCGACTCTGAGCGCATTCGTGCCGCGAGCGGCGCTGGCAGGGGGTAGCGCAAGTACGCTTTCCAACTCGCCCAGAAGAACTGTGCTGAGTGCCTCACTCGAATCTGCCTCAAGAAGCTTGAGAAAGCCCCTGCCGCGCCCTGCGCTGACAGTTCCTAAATAAAGCGTGACTGGCGTCCGTCGGATAAAGGGCCACATGTTCGTGCTTTCAATAAGAGCTTTCAACGCAGGGCGCAACCTGCATCTCGGAACTATGGTCGGTCAGAGAGCGCTTCGATGATTGACATCCGGTACTCGGGATCTTTCTCATGCAGCTTGACAAGCTTGTTCTGCAAATCAATCGTCAGATACACCTCTCCGCGCGACAGTCGACCGCCTTGCGTCAGGAACAACTTGAGCCGGACAGGTTTGGCTCCAATAGGGCGAGGATCTTCGAATAGCGAAAGCGCATCGAACACAACTTCCTGCTTTGCTTGCAGGCCCTCATCCGGAATTTGGTACTGCCTTGCCAAGGCCCTGACGAAACGGTCGGAGGAAGTCCCGGCACGAAGAAATGAGATAAGCGTCGACCAAGATTTCATGGGAGGTGGTGGAGTCATTTTTGCCTCCTCCCAATCCGATGGAATCCCAACGTTCATTCGAACTGTCTCACCATCCCAGGTTCCGCCTATGACGAGTGCATCACCAACCTTCACTCCCTCATGCTCAACCGATTGATGCTCCAAGATCGCCAGACTTACATCCACCCAACCATCTTCGACGCGAGTCAAAACACTGGGGAGATTTGAGTTTTGGGGCATGGCCACAAGTGGAGAAAGGACGACACATATGAGAAGGCCCCGCACAAAGGCCGACCGGCCAATCTTGAGTCCGGCAAGTGTTTTGAGCATAGACATTGGATATCTTTCTCAGCCGACTTCAGTCGCACGGCTGAAAGCGCTTGCACTCCGCGACGGTGTGGATTGACATCAAAGTGTTCTCACCATCGATGTGCTTCGAGGTGAACTTGACCCAGGAGCCATCAGGAATATCAGCCAACAGCGAGCGGTCGGGCAGCCTGAATGTCTGCGTTGCGAAGGGAAGCTTGGACCTGGGCAGTAGCTTCAAGCGCACGTAGAGCTTTCCGCCAGGTTCTTCGTACGAGGACGCGAGACGCGCGCGGGTGAATACAGGGGGCGGCTCGTTGGTTTGCGCAGTGGCTGAACTCATGACGACGACGCTCGTCGCCGCCACCACCACCATGGTTCTGCACAAAGCTCTCGACATCTTTTTTTCCTCCAAATATTGGCCTTCCAATCGGTCGCATTCTGCATTGCCTCTCAACGTCCGGAATTGGCCACTAGCCGGCCTCAGCCTATTGAGGCCGCGCGCTGTTGCCGGAGCTTGTTCAACTCGCTCAGGTACGAGCCTGGAATTTGCAGCACCTCGCCATCCGCCCCAAGCACGCCGATGCGGGCGCCGTTCACGACGACCTGCAATTCCGCCGGCACAGCGAAGAACTTGACCAGGTCCGGCCGGTCGATGCCGAGTTGATAGAGAGAGGTCTTAACAAAGCGAGCCGGGTCCTGGGAGCCCGCCTCGTCGTCCAGGTCCGAGAGCCACCAACCGGAGTCCGTCCCGTCGACGGCGGCGCTTCGAGTGAGGAGGATTCGGCTTGCTTCCTTGTAATTCACATGCACGACAGCGCTTTGACGAAGCGACGGAA
Source organism: Variovorax sp. RKNM96 (assembly GCF_017161115.1). Taxonomy (GTDB): domain Bacteria; phylum Pseudomonadota; class Gammaproteobacteria; order Burkholderiales; family Burkholderiaceae_C; genus Variovorax. The sequence continues at coordinate 2,564,528 of NZ_CP046508.1, forward strand.
AGTCTGACGCTATCGACGGCGTGAGGCTCCTGACAACGTCTTGCTGATTTCGCAGATGCATCAGCGTGGCATCGACCGAATCGACAAACTTGACCGGAACGGACTTCATGTCGGGCTCCAGAACGCGCAGGAACCCTTCCGGTGCGTCTTCGAGCATCGTGAACATCCAGCCGACCTGCAGGCTTTCGCCGCTTCGGAACTTCTCGCCTTGGGCGACCCGTTGCTCGAAGAACCGCAGGAGCAAGGAGATGTCTTCAACCGGCACGGCGCTGTTGTTCGAGACGCGAATCTGAAACTCAGGATGGTTGTGGCGCTTGCAGTCGGACGTTGTGTGGACCGTCGATGGTGTCGACGGCACCGAAGGCGGTTTCCGGTCGAATTTCGAGAAGATGGAGCGCAGAGACATGTTCTTCAAAAGGTTCAGGGGTCAGTGGTGCTCGAACGTCGGCTCAGCGCAGCCCCAACTTCGTCTGCATCAGATCTTGCACGTCATTGATGAGCGTCGCCCAGTCGATCTTCTCGAGGAGATCTTCTTCTTCTTCTTCCATGTTTCATCCAAAGGGCAAGATCGCACAGAACGGCGCTGATCCACCACGATCTATCCCCGAGGCTGCTCCACCAGCTGAAGCTCATTGCCCGAGGGATCGCGAAGCGTTGCAAGAACACCGCCCCATTGCTGCCGCTCGGGAAGCCCACTGAAGGCAACGCCGAGCGATGAAAGCTCCCGATACTTCGACTGGATGTCTGCCACATCGAAAGACAGTCCCGTAAAGCGTCCGACCAATACCCGGTCTTCTGCAGGCGCATCCTCTTTGACACTCTCGACCACCAAACTCATCGGTCCTGCATCAAACACGCAAAAGCCCTGTTCGCGCCCGTCGGCCTTCAGCGGCAGGCCGAGTACATCTTCATAGAAGCGGGAGGCATCGGCAAGGTATCGGACAAAGATGCGTGCGGTGTGAAGCTGCATGGTCTCTCCTGGAAAGCTCATGGTTGCGAATGGGCTGAATGCTAGGCGCGTACTTCGCCTGCAACAAGAGGCCAAAGCGTTGCTCACGAAGCAGTCGAGTGGCTTCAGTGAAATTTATTGTCGTGAAAACGGGCCCGGATACAAAGGCATACCGATCGCGCGGCAAGCGTGGTGCCTCGCCCCAAGAATCGCCTTCGTCATCCACACACATCCTGAAAGTTCTCATGACGAAGACAACAAAGATCCGAACGATGGCAGCAATGCTGCTCGTCGCCGGCAGCGCCCTGGCCCCGCATTTCTCATTCGCTCAGCAGCCCCCGGGCATCGGTCGCACCCAATCGCTGAAGCACGACCTGGCCGATCCTGGCCGCGAGGTCATCCAGGTGCGCGTCGATTTCGCGCAGGGCGCGGCCTTCGGCTTTCACTCGCATCCGGGCGAGGAGATCGCCTATGTGCTCGAAGGCACGGTGCAATACCAGTTCGAGGGCAAACCGCCGATCACGCTCAAGGTCGGCGACTCGCTGTTCATTCCGGCGGGCGCGGTCCACTCGGCAAAGAACGTCGGCGGCGGCAATGCGGCGGAGCTCGCGACCTATCTGGTGGAGAAGGGGAAGCCGCTCGTCGTGAGCAAATGAGCTTCTCAACATCACTCGCTGGGCATCGGCACTGCGGACAGATACAGTCCGAGCAGTTGCCCGCACCGCCTCAACCCAGAAGCGAGGATGAAGACCATGAAGTCGTTTCCACGGATGCTCGTCGCCGGCTTGGCGATCGCGAGCGCAATGGCGGTGCATGCCCGCGCCGACGGGGCCGTCGTGCCGCCGCAGGTGAGCACCGTGGCAACTGGCGGCGACTGGAACACGGCCAGGACGGGCGGTGCGCTTCGCGTGATCATCGTCCACGAGGGCTTCGAGCATGTGCACTCGAAGCTCTGGCTCGAGTGGATCAGCATCGGCGAGCGCGAAGAGCGACGGCTGGCTGCGAGGGTGCTGGTGAAGGAGCTGTCCAACGGCTTCTCATCCGTCAGGCTGGATGATCGGCGCGAGGTGTTCAGCGGATCGCAGATTCGCCTGCGCGCGGCGAATCCCTATTCGGCAGAAGACAACCAGGACGTCACGATCGAAGCCGGGAAACCCGGTCAGTACAAGATCGTTTTGCAACCGGCCCGCTGACGACAACGCCGAGGGGCTTGCAGGCACCGTCGAGAATCCCTGCATGCCTCACGCCGTTTCTCTCCTTCGCGCCGCCCGCCTGGCGCGAAGTGCCAAGCCCTTTCTCGCACGCGGCGGCTTCAAGCGCGAGCGCTGCGCGGGCTGCCGGCTGGTGCCCAGCCATTGCATGTGCGCCTTGCGCCCGTCCGTGCCCACGCGCGCGGGCGTGTGCCTGCTCATGGCCGACATCGAACCACTCAAGCCGACCAACACAGGCTGGTTGATCGCCGATGTGGTGGCCGATACCTTCGCCTTCGGTTGGGCGCGCACAGAGACCGATCCCGCGCTCCTGGCCTTGTTGGCCGACCCGCAGTGGCAACCCTATGTGGTGTTTCCCGGGCAATATGCGGCGCCCGAACGTGTGGTCCGTACCGTGCCGTCGTCGTTCGAGCCGCTGCACAGTGTTCCTGCGAAACGCCCACTCTTCATCCTGCTGGACGGCACCTGGGGCGAGGCTCGCAAGATGTTCAGCAGAAGCCCGTACCTCGACGCGCTGCCGGTGCTGAGCCTGGAGCCCGAGCAGATATCCCAGTACAAGCTGCGCCGTTCCGGCCGCGGCGACCACTTCTGCACCAGTGAGGTGGCCGCCCTGTGCATGAGCCTGGCAGGCGAACACTTCGCCGAGCAAACGCTGGAGGCCTACCTGGCGGTGTTCACGCACCACTACCTGCGTGCGAAAAACCAGCAGCCCGTCGTGTGGGATGGCGATGCACACCAGCGGCTGCGCGAGGTGCTGCGCCAGGGGCAGGCGGGTGCTACGGCTCCTGCGGCCCCATGAAGAACTCCACCGCGCGCCCAACCACCCACGGCACGATGACGTGGTCGCCGTCGAAGGGCTGAAGCGTCAGGTCGTGCCCGCTCTCCAGCAGCCGCCGCGCATGCGGATGGGCGCTGGTCTCGATGGGCAACTGGCTGTCGGAGCGGCCGTGCGCCAGAAACACCCGTGGCTTGCCCGTCTGCGTGAACGCGTTCATGAAGCCCGCCGACAACCCGATCACATGGCTCGCCACATCGCCGTTGGTCACGCCGAGCGAGAGGGCGTAGCTGCCGCCATCGGAGAAGCCCGCGAAAGCGAGGCGCGTGGGGTCGATGCGAAAGCGCCCGGCCACCGTCGAGAGCGCACCGTCGAGCCGCTCCAGGTCGGGCCCGTGCCCGCCGACCACGATGTCCCACGTCGGATACATCGACTGCGGCGCGAGCAGAAGAAACTTTCGCGCCCGCGCATGCGCCACGAGATGCGGCAGCACCCGGTTGGCCTCGCCGCCCGCGCCGTGGAACATCACCAGCAGCGGCAGCGGCGCATCGACGGGCAGGCCCTCGGGCACCACGAGCACCGCCTCGCGCCCTTCGGCGAACGCAAGGCCATGGCGCCCCGGCGGCAGCGGCGCGGAGGCGGGCAGGGCGCCCGGCCGGAAGGCCAGGCGGCCGGTGAGCGCGCCACCGAGCAGGCTGGCATCGATCATTCGTCGTTCCTCGTCCGTGCGCCGGTCTGCGAAGCGCAGGCAATGCCGCGGAACACCGCGCACTGCGCGAACGCCTGCGTCGACAGCGGCAGCTCCTTGCGGCGGCAGTACTTGCTGGTGAGCTTGAGCAGTTCCTTGATGTCGCGCCCGCTCGCCCCGGCGTAGTCCGCCACCAGCCTGTCGATCACCGTGCCCGGCAGCTCGACACCCAGCTGCGCCGACAGCGTGGACCAGAGGCGTCGCGCATCGTCCGGCCCCGGCGGCTGGTAGTCGATGACCGCGATGCAGCGCGAGAGGATCGCCTCGTCGATGTCGCCGTCGCGGTTGGTGGTCATGAAGAGCAGGCCGCTGAAGTATTCGAGCGTGCGCAGGAACTCGGCCACGATGGCGTTGTGCTGCAGGTCGTTGTCGCGCCGGCGGATGTACACATCGGCCTCGTCCAGCAGCAGCACGCAGTCCCAGCGCGCGGCGCGCTGCAGGATCTTGGTGAGGCTGGCCTCGACCGAGTTGGCCGTCACGCCGAGCTGGCCCGAATGCACGCGGTACAGCGGCTTGCCGACCACCTCGGCATAGACCTCGGCCGTGAGCGTCTTGCCCAGGCCCGGCGCGCCCTTGCACAGGATGGTGGTGCCGCCCGACTTGCCGGGCACCACGTCTTCCACGAGGAAGCTGCGGTCGGCCGTGAGGATGTCGATCAGGTCGCGGTGCGCCTGCGGCAGCACCAGCCGCTCGCGCAGGTTGGGCTGGTACGTGTACGCCTGCACATGCTGCGCATGCACCCAGACGTTGCGATGCCAGTCGAGATGGAAGAGGTGCAGGTAGCAGTGCTGCGGAATGCGGTCGAACCCGCTGGCAACGCCGCTCTCGCGCCAGTAGTGCGGATCGGCGGCCAGGTCGAAGCGGCGCCGCAGCAGCTCTTCGTCGTTCACGCAGCGCACCGTCGCGCCATCGGGCAGCCGGTGGCACGACATGCCGGCCCGCGGGCCTTCGCCCGCCGTCCAGACGCAGCCGTCGACGGTGAACTGGGCACCGAACTGCGGCTGCAGCCTGGTGAAGCACGCGACCTGCTTGTCGTATTCGCGCTTGAACTCGGCGCACTCCTTGTGAAAGCCGTGGTCGGCGAAGAGGCCGGCCAGCGTGCGGCCGGGCAGGTCTTCAGCGTAGAAGCTCAGGCCCCAGGTCATGCCCGAGAAGCGCAGCCGCGGCTCGGTGGGCGGCTCGCGGCCGGCGGCCTGCAGCGTGTTGGCCAGGAGGCCCACCAGCACGTAGGCCTCGCCGTCCGTCGGTTTCACGAGGCGCACCGTGTGCACCAGCCAGGGCAGCAACGCGCCGTCCTTGCCGCGCTGGTAGAGCCAGCCGTCGATAAGGTCGCGGCGCAGCCACTCGATCAGCGCCGGGACCATCAGCTCCAGGCTCGGGATCGGCCGCGCGAGCGGTTCCCCGTTGAGGTTGTCCAGCGCGAGCAGCTGGAACACCAGGTCGCGCGCACCGGCGCCCATGCCCAGCTGGAAGAGCAGGTTGAGCGAGTCGCCGTCGAAATGCTGGCTGGACACGATGCGCACGCCGCTGCCGGCGCCATACCCACCCAACTGCAGGCCAAGCGGCGACTGCGCGCCGACCTGACCCTGCAGTACAGCGGCCAGCATTTCCGGTATCTCGAGTTCCACGGTGTCTCCTCGTGTTGTCTTCGATGCTAGCCATGGGGGTGGGGGTTGGCGCTTGACCTGGGTCAAGACTGAGGGAAGATGCGGGCGCGACCACCGTGGATGGTTCGCCTGATCGGGCAGTCCTGGAGGCCTGACGGGACGGAAGAGCCCGGTACGAACCACGACAACTGAGGGTGAGGCCGCGAAGCCGCTCTCGAAGGCTTGAAGCAATGACCATCGAAAACGAAGACCCGGAAATCCTCGCAGTCAAGGACGAAGAGACCCAACGCCCGATCCCTTCGGCCTGGCGTCCCGTCATCCGGCAAATCGCGGATGCGTTCGCGAACGGAGACTATGGACTCAGTGTGCCCATCGCCGGGGTCGAGCCAATCTCTCTCGAGGATGCCGAGAGAATCAAGGACTACATCGAAGACTACGGAGAGACGCTGACGGCGCTTTCCGATGAAACCTGGGATTCGTCGGTCTGCATCTGGATGGGCAAGCGATGGGAAGCACTCGTCGACCTCTGGACGCTCTCGGAAGGACGGAGCGATCTCGTGCTGAGTCTTCGCGTGTCGGAGGTCGAGGACGGCTTCGCGTTCCATGTCCACATGGTGTATGTCCCCTGAAGGACTCGCGATGAGCGGGCGTTGCCGATGCCCGCTTCCGATCGCAAAGCCTCAGCTCTTCGCCCCCAACGCACTCAACACCGCCGCCGTCATCGCCCGCACCCCCGTGGTGATCGACGGCTCCGGCACCGGCGCAAAGTACGGCGAGTGATTGAACGGCAGCGGCTTGCCTCCGGGCTTCTGCGATTCCGCCACGTCCTTCGGATCGCTCACGCCGATGAAGAAGAACATCGACGGCACGCCGTCCACGGCGAACTCCGAGAAGTCTTCGCTCGCGGTGATCGGCGGCACCTGCACCACCTTCTCGTCGCCCAGTTGCGCCTTGAGCGCCGCCACCGTGCGCTGCACCAGCGCCTGGTCGTTCACCACAGCGGCATTGCCCTTCGACGGATCGAGCCCGATCACCGGTTCGGGCGCGCCGGCCATCGCGGCCGTGGCCTTCGCGGTGCGGCGCACGCCGTCGATCAGGCCATCGCGCACCTTCGGGTTGTAGCTGCGGATGGTGCCGCGCAGCAGCGCCTCGTCCGGGATGATGTTGCCGGCCGTTCCGGCCTGGAACGCGCCGATCGTGACGACGCCGAATTCGCTCGGGTCCTTCTCGCGGCTCACCACCGTCTGCACATCGGTCACGAAGCGGGCGGCCATCGTGATCGGGTCGATGGCCCTGTGGGGTGCCGAGCCGTGTCCGCCGCGGCCCTTGAAGAGGATCTCCATGCCGTCCGACGCCGAGGTGATCGGCCCCGCGCGGTAGCCGACGTAGCCATAAGGCGAGGCCGATGTGTGCAGCGCAAAAGCGAAGTCGGGCTTGGGAAAGCGCGTGTACAGCCCGTCCGCGAGCATGCCCTTGGCGCCACCGCTGGCCTCTTCGGCGGGCTGCGCGACGAACACCAGCGTGCCCTTCCATTGGCCCTTGAGCGCGAGCAGCGTGCGGGCCGTGCCGGCCCAGCTCGCCATGTGGATGTCGTGGCCGCAGCTGTGCGCGACAAAGGTCTCCTTGCCCTGCCACATCGCCTTGGCCTTGCTCGCGTAGGGCAGGCCGGTTTTTTCTTCCATCGGCAGCGCGTCGAGCTCGGTGCGCACCATCACGGTCGGGCCGGCGCCGTTGCGATAGACCGCGACCACGCCGGTGCGGCCGACCTTCTCGGTCACCTCGAAGCCGAGGGCGCGCATCTCGGCGGCCAGCTTGGCCGCGGTGCGCACCTCCTGGAAGCCGAGCTCGGGATGCGCGTGGATGTCCTTGTAGAGCGTCTCGAGCTGCGGGTACATGTCGCGCACCAGCGGTTCGATGCGTTGCGTGGAGGGCGCCGCGTTCTGCGCCATGGCAACGACCGGCACGGCCGCGCAGAAGAAGGACAGGCAGGACAACGAGCGGGAAAGCTGGCGAAGGGAAAACATGAGAGGGCGTGTCTCCGGGGATGGGGTGTCGAATGGCTTGGCCGCGTGCTGCATCTTCTGTGCCTGCCTTGGCGCGGCGAGCGCGAATCTAGGGGAAGTCTTGCCAGGCGTCCAATGCATTGTTCTATGCGCTGCAATAATTCGAATGCATGAACAGGCAACTTCACTCGATGACGTTCGTGCAGCTCCGGCACTTCCTGTCGGTGGCCGAGACGGGTTCCTTCACCCGCTCGGCCAAGACGCTGTCGATCACGCAACCGGCCTTGAGCCGCAGCATCCATGCGCTGGAGGCTGGCTTCCAGCGCGCCTTGTTCGACCGCGTGGGGCGGCGCAGCGAGCTCACGCACTTCGGGCGCGACATGCTCGAGCGCGTGCGCCACCTGGTCTGCGATGCGGACGATCTGGTGGCCGCCGCGCGCGGCCAAGGCAGCAACACCTTGCGTGTCGGGCTGGGCGCCGGCCCCGGCGCGCTGCTCGCGACGCCGCTGCTCGAGCGCATGGCCTACCGCGACGCGCCGGTGCGCATCGACATCCTGCGCGGCGACACCGACCGTCTCCTGCAGGCCTTGCGGCAGCGTGCGCTCGATGCGGTGGTGGTCGAGTTCCGCACCGTGACGCCGAGCGTCGATCTGCGGATCGAACCGCTCGTGGAGATGCGCGGCGCCTTCATGTGCCGGCGTGGCCATCCGCTGGCCAGGAAGCGCGGGCCCTTGAGTTTTCAGAATCTGCTGAGCTACCCGCTGGCCTCGACCGGGCTCGGGCGCGATGTCATGCGCGCGATGGTGGATGCCTACGGCCCCGAGGCGCATCCCGACCAGTGCGTGACCTTGCGCTGCTCGGAAATCTCGAACCTGGTCGAGCTCACGCGCAACACCGATGCGGTCCTGCTGGCCGTGCGCGCGGTGGCGCCAGACCTTGTGGCGCTGCCGGTGCATCCTGCGTTGGGTGCCGCGCGCTTTGGACTGGTCACGTTGGCCGGCCGCAGCGAGGCGCCGACGCTGCCGTTGCTGCGGGAGGTGATTGCCGAGCGGATGCCGTCGGACGGCCGACAACCTGTGGGCACGCGCCCGACTGCGGCCGCATGACCACTGACTGCTTCACTCAGGCTTGCGATACCCAGCCCCTGAAAGCCATGCCGGCGTAGAACAGGCGGACGTTCGTGAAGCCCGCCTCTCGAAGCAATTCGTCTTCTTGCTCCGGGCCAAGCAACGGCAGCGTCGAACCGATGGTGGATGCTGCCTTGCGCGCGTTCTCCGGTTCGACGCCCGAAGCGATGGCGAAGGCGGCATAGCGCGAGAGCCACAACGAGCGCTCTTCCGGGGCCTGGGGAAAACTGAGATGCGCCATGACGAACGGCGCACCGGGCTTCAGGCGGCGATGGATTTCCTTCAGCGTCGATCTTCTTTCGTCGATGGCTACGAAGTGCATCGTCAGCAGGCAGGTCGCGGCATCGAACGGCCCGATGGGCGCGGTGTCGGTGTAGCCGAGATGCAACTGGGCTCGCGCGGCAAGCGGGCCGAGGGCCGCCGCCGCCAGGTCGAGCATGGGTTGCGACGGATCGACACCGACGAATTGCCATTGCGGATGGGCTTCTGCCAGCGCCTTCAATTCCATGCCACCGCCGGCACCGATGACCAGCACGTGGGCCGATTCGGGGGCGCGCTCTGCGACGAGCAAGGCGGCCATTGTCTGCAGGTCGTGCAGGCCGGGAACGATGCGGGCGGTTTTCTCGGCGTAGTTGCTGAGGCCTGCGGCGTCGCTGAAGGGGGTGTTGGGTAGGGGCATGGCAACAGTCTATTGAGGCGGACGAGAGGGCGCTGTGCCGGGGGCATGGTGCGGCAGAATCCGGCAAAGAGAAGTCCTTCATCTACGGCAGAGAAAGCACGCATCTGCAGCACCGGCACAACCACACCCAATGCCTTCCATCTCCTTCGGTCCACTCCCCGATGAATGCCTGTTGGATGAAGCCTTGCGCATCACAGTGCACGGGCTGGCACCCGGCCAACGGATAACACTGCGGGCGCTGAGCGCTGGTGCCGAAGGAACAGTGCTTGCCTCTCACGCGAGCTTTCACGCAGCAACCACGGGCGATGTGGACCTGGCGCGTGATGCACCCGTGTCCGGTGACTACACGGGCGCAGATGCCATGGGATTGTTCTGGTCCCGCTCATCGCAACCAGCGTCAGCGGTGCCATTTGCAGATCAGTGCGCGGACGACCCCATGGCCGTCTTGCTTGTCATCGAGAGCGAGTCGGCGGAGCCTGTCACGCATGCATTTCGCAGGCGCTATTTCGACGATTCCGTAGCGATGCGCAAGGTACGCGAGGCGGGACTGGTGGGCAGTTTTTTCGAGCCGAAAGCACCTGGCCGTCGTCCCGCGGTTCTGGTCGTGGGCGGTTCCGGCGGGGGCCTGCAGTGGTCGGCGGAAATGGCCGCTCTGTTGGCGTCACACGGCTACGTTGCGTTGGCCCTGGCGTACTTCGGCGCGGAGGGACTGCCGCCCACGCTGGAGCAGATTCCCCTGGAGTATTTCGACAAGGCCATTGAATGGCTGGCACAGCAGGAAAAGGTTGACCCCGATCGGATCGCCGTGAGCGGTGCATCCAGAGGCGGGGAATTGGCGCTTCTGTTGGCATCGACCTTCCCCGCCGTTCGGGCCGTGGTGGCGTACGTCGCAAGCGGCATCGTCTGGCCCGCCTATCCGGCGAGCGGGCACTCGGCCTGGACGATGAACGGCAAGGACGTACCGCATGCCGATGTCATGCCGCTGGAAGAGTGGAACCTCGCCGTTTCGCAAGGCCGCGTCGACCCCGACAGCTTTGACTGGTATCTCATTCCGCTTCGGGATGAGACGGTCGTGGAAGCGACCTCCATCCGCGTGGAGAACATCAACGGGCCCGTGCTGTTGATCAGCGCCCGGGACGACAAGATCTGGCCTTCTGCCGCATTGAGCGAATTCGCGGTGGCTCGCTTCGAGCGGAAGGGGTTCAATCACCCTGTCGAACACTTGTCTTACCCCGACGCCGGCCACAGTTTGGGCTGGCCGAATGTCTCCACGATGTCGACGCGATTCAAGCATCCTGTATCCGGTGAAGACCAAGACCTCGGCGGTTCGCCAGTCGGCACGGCCCGTGCGCGTGAGGATTCCTGGCGGAGGATGCTCGCGTTCTTGCGGGGCAACTTGTAGACATCATCGCAGACGTTTTGCAGCCAGAATCGGCTACTTACCGACCGACAAATGTCTGATTCGCACCCTGGGGCCATTGTCCCTGTGGTCTATGGAAACCATTGATAGTCTCGCCATGCCAATTGAAGCAAATCTCTCGGTACTCGAATCGGGCCAGATCGCAGCACGCCTAAGGCTCTGTGAAGGACTGCGTGAGGCACTTGAGCAAGCCCATGTTGTCGATGGCGATCTCAAACTGGACGTTAAGCACGTTCTTTTGCTGACGGACGTTTACGACGATCAATCCGTGCAGCACTCCTCTGACCTCTCGCTCTGGAAAGTTGCGGAAAACTGTTCTGTGCTGCACGAGTCAGATCTCGACGATGCCGAAAAGGTTGGATACATCGGCGAATGGAATCTGCCCTTTCTTCGCTGGCTGCACGGGCTTGCTATCGAAACATTTGAACCAGTCACTGTCTACTACGAGCATGAGCGAGGCGACTATCTCTACGAAGTAGCGTGGTGGTCGGCTGACCCTCGAGCTGCTGACGGGTATACCGAGAAATTCGCCCTTCAAAACTACGAAGGGGGTATCGAGCCGCTCTGGGTCGGCGAGGTTGCTCGGTATGCCGATGGTCGGGTAGAAGTCCGCGCATACTGAAAGAAGGACTTCGGCTAGCACCGGCTACTCGCCACCACAGCAGAATTCGTTCATGCCGACACAGCATGCTCGCCGTATCGATCGAAAAAATTTGGGAGCAACCCGTCATGACGAACGCCAATGCCGCAGACGTACCAGCCGAGCGCTTCCCATCCTTGGCAACCCCCCGCCTCACACTGCGCGAGATCGCTCCAACCGACGCAGCCTCCTTGCTCGCCATCCACGGTGACCGCGAGGCCATGCGCTGGTTCGGAAGCGATCCGATCACGAGCCTGCCGGAAGCCGAACAGATGGTGCAGACCTTCGCCAGTTTGCGAAAGCCGCCTGTCCTGGGAATCAGATGGGCGATCGAGCGCAACCAGGACCGCCGGCACATCGGCACATGCGGCTTGTTTCGCTGGAACAGGAACTGGAAAAGCTGCAGCGTCGGCTACGAACTCGCACGCGACACCTGGGGCAACGGCCTCATGACCGAAGCGGTGGGTGCCGCTCTGACGTGGGGCTTCGAATCGATGGCGTTGAATCGCATCGAAGCGCAGGCTCATCCGGAAAACGCGGCTTCGCTGAAGCTTTTGCAGCGACTGGGTTTCGTGGAAGAAGGACGCCAGCGGCAGGCGGGTTTCTGGTGCGGCGAGCATCACGACCTCGTGCAACTCTCGCTGCTGCGCTACGAATATTCGAACGGGAGAAAGCAATAGAGCCGGACTGCCCGAGCCGTGGCGCTGTACGTTGATGAAGACCCAAGCACGCTTGCCGGAACAGTTCATCGATCGCCTGGAGCGACGGAGACTGGCGGGTCCGGGGTAGAGACAAACGGCAAACGCATCGCCCGGTAGCTGCCGCCGTGGTCGCAAAGGCCGCGCCCCTACTGCGGCACCAGCCCCGCAGCCTTCACCAGCTCCGCATGCACCCGAATTTCCTCCGCAATGACCTGCCCCAGCGGTTTGGCATCGTCCGGCGCGGGCTCCATGCCCACCTCCAGCAACCTGGCTTTGGCATCGCCCCGCAGCAGCTCCTTCACGGACTTGTCGAGCCGCTCCAGGATCGGCCGCGGCGTCTTCGCCGGTGCCAGCAGGCCGATCCATGCCGACAGCACCACGCCATCGACGCCGCCTTCACGCAGCGTCGGAATCTCGGGCGCCGACACCGCGCGCTTGTCGCTCAGCACGCCGACCGGATGCAGCTTGCCGCCCCGGATGTGCGGCAGCGCTTCCGGGAGCGGGGCGAACACCATGTCCACGACGCCGCCGATGAGGTCGGTGATCGCGGGCGCGCCGCCCTTGTAGGGGATGTGCAGCAACCGCGCGCCGGTCCGGCTCTCGAACATGAGGCCCGCCAGGTGCTGCGGACTGCCGTCGCCCGACGACGCGTAGGTCAGCTTGCCGGGGTTGGCCTTCGCCGCGGCCAGCACGTCGGCCACGGTGCCAAAGCGCGCCTTGTCGCGCACCACCAGCACCATGGCCTGGTTGACCAGCTTGGTGACCGGGGTGAAGTCGGTCTCCGGGTTGTAGGGCAGCGTCTTGAAGATGCTCTTGTTGGTGGTGAGGAACGAGGCGGGCGAGACCATGAGCGTGTAGCCGTCGGGCGCCGCGCGCGCGACCAGCGGCGTGCCGATCTGGCCGGAGGCGCCGGCCTTGTTGTCGACCACGAAGGGCTGGCCCAGGTCGGCCGCAAGCTGCTGGCTGACCAGCCGCGCCACCATGTCCACGCTGCCGCCGGCCGGCAGCGCGACGATGACCTTGACGGGGCGGCTGGGGTAGGCGTCCTGTGCCTGGGAGGGGGTGGCCACGGCGAGGGTGGCGACGGCGCCAAGCGCTGCGAGAAGGGATCGGGTGATGGGCATGGAATGGATGGAGGTAGGGGGCGCTTCGAGATCGAGACGCCCTGCAGGTTCTGTGCCGAGACGGTGCGGCTGCCGCAGCACTTTGCCGTTATTGCGCACATGCATGGACAATGGCGATGTTGATCTTTTACCCAACCGAATAGATTTCAATGAACCAGCTCCTGGCAATGCGGGCTTTTTTGCGGGTCGTGGACACGGGCTCCTTCAGCCGGGCCGCAGATCAATTGGCGCTGCCACGCTCGACGGTCAGCAAGTTGATCAACGATCTTGAAAAGCACCTCGGCGTCAAATTGATTCAACGTACCACGCGCGCGGTTGCTCCCACATCGGACGGGCAGGCGTATTACGAGCACGCCATGCGCTGGATTGCCGATCTCGATTCGGTGGAAAGCGCGGTGCGAGGTAAAAAACTCAAGCCGAGCGGGCACCTGAGAATTGACGCGCCGGCGGCATTCGCCAATTGCCTGCTGATTCCCAAATTGGCCGAATTCCATCGCGCATATCCCGATATCACCATCGCGGTGGGAATCAGCGACCGGCCATTGAATATCGTGGAAGAAGGCGTGGATTGCGTCATTCGCGCCGGCAGGCTCGACGACATGGCGATGATCGGGCGAAGGGTGACCGAGCTGCAATATGTGACTTGTGCGGCACCGGCCTATCTGGATCGCAAGGGAATTCCTTCTTCCCCAGACGATATTCGGTCAAATCACGATGCAGCGTGTTATTTCTTCGCCGCAACGGGAAAAGCGGAGCTTCTGATTTTCGAACGCGGCGCCGAGCGATTCGAAATCGGTAATTGCGTATTCTCGACGAACGAGGGCAACGGCTTGAAAGAGATGCTGGTGGCGGGCTTGGGTATCGGGCAGCATTTCAGGCGCATCGTCCAGCCCTGTCTGGATTCCGGCGAATTGGTGGAGATTCTGGAGGATTGGTCGAGGCCGGCCATGCCTTTTCATATTCTTTATCCACCCAATCGGCATCAGAACGCCAGATTGAAGGTGTTCGTCGATTGGGTGATTCAAAAATTCGGAGCCGATCTGCCCGTCACGGAATAATTGCGGTCACGCGAATTTCGATGCGCATGGCGGGATGTCCGAGGGCCGCGACACCCAATTCTGTCCAGATGGGCGCATGGTTCGGCATGTATTGGCGATAAAGCCTGGCCATCGTTTCGTTGACCTCCGGTGGAAATCCGCCGACGTGGTAAGAATTGACGTGAACGACATGCTCCCAGCCGGCGTCGGCGATTGCCAGCGTCCGCTCGACATTCTTGAATGCCTGGGCGATCTCATCCGCAAGCGATTCGGGGAATTGGAGATCGTCACTCCAGCCGCCTTGGCCCGACGTTTCAATGCGATTTCCAATCTTGACGGCTTGCGAGTAATGCAGGCTGTCCAGGAATTGTTTTCCATAACCGGGGGTGATGAAGAATTCGGGTCGGCTCATTTCAATCCTTTAGTTGTCCAATGGCCCCGATGGTATGGATTGGCGCACGAAACCAACAGCCTCCATTCATGCCATGACTGTTCATGTGCATGGACAATCTGGCGCCCAGCGCGGCCAGCTCCGGCAAGTTCTTACAACTTCCCCGCCCGTGAGCGCCATCTGCCGACGGTAAAGTCCCGGCACCCGGTTGCGGACGCTCCGCGACTTCTCCCTCGATCACTCTCGTTTCCGTTCCCGCACCTCCATGTCTAACCTCATCGTGCACGGCGGCACGCCGCTTCGCGGCCGCATCACCCCTTCCGCCAACAAGAACGCCGTGCTGCCGGTGCTGTGCGCCACCTTGCTCACCAACGAGCCGCTGCGATTGCTCGGCGTGCCCGACATCACCGACGTGCGCAAGATCCTGGACATCTTCCGCACCCTCGGCAGCGACGTGCAGATGGACCACGCCACCGGCACGCTCGAGCTGCACCACCGCGAAACCGCGTTCGACGCCGCGCTGCACCGCCTGCCCGAGGAGATGCGCTCGTCGATCATGCTGGTGCCGCCTTTGCTCGCGCGCTTCGGCGTCGCGCGGCTGGAAGACAACGTCAAGGGCTGCACGCTGGGCGTGCGCGAGATCGATCCGCATGTGGAGGTGTTCCAGCGCTTCGGCGGCAAGGTGGAGCGCACCGAAGGCTCTCTGCTCGTGCGCAGCGCGGGGCGTCTCACGCCCACGGACCACTGGCTCGACTACGCCTCGGTCACCACCACCGAGAACTTCGTGCTCTGTGCCGCCGCCGCGGACGGCACCTCCACGCTCACCAACGCCGCCTCGGAGCCGCATGTGCAGGAGTTCTGCCGCTTCATGGCGATGATCGGCGTGCGCATCGAGGGCATCGGCACCTCGCGCGTGACGGTGCATGGCGGCGGCGCGCTCACAGGCGGCGAGTTCCGCTTCGACGAAGACTTCCACGAGATCACGACCTTCCTCGCGCTTGGCGCCATCACCGATGGCGACGTGATCGTGCGCAACAGCGCGCCGTCGAACTTTCCGCTGCTGGACCGAACCTTCGCGAAGTTCGGCGTGCGCATCGAGCACGCGGACGGCTGGTCGCGCGCCATCCGCACCGGTCCGCTGAAGGTGCAGACGCCGTTCACGAGCAACGTGCTCACCAAGGTCGAGGCGGCGCCGTGGCCCTACTTTCCGGTGGACCTGTTGCCGATCTTCATTGCGCTGGGCGTGCGCGCGCAGGGCAACGCGATGTTCTGGAACAAGGTGTACGACGGCGCGCTGGGCTGGACCGGCGAGCTCTCGAAATTCGGCGCGCATGTGTTCTCGTCGGACCCGCACCGGCTCATCACCTTCGGCGGCAATCCGCTGACGCCTGCGGTGGTCGAGAGCCCGTACATCATCCGCGTGGCGATCGCGCTCTTCATGGTGGCGGCGAGCATCGAAGGGCGCTCGGAGATCCGCAACGCGACGCCGATCCGCCGCGCGCATCCGCGCTTTGTGGAGAACCTGCGCAGCCTGGGCGTGCAGGTGGAGTGGACGAGCGAGGAGTGAGGTGGGGTGAGGTGAGGTGAGGTGAGGTGACGCGCAAGGCGCGGGGCAGGTAGCTCGTGCAGTCTTGCAAGGAGAACGCCTACCCTCACCGAGGGCCCCGCCCGCCGCTGCGCGCTTCCGTCCACACGACGATCACCAGGCCCGAGAGCACCAACGCCAGCCCGGCAAAGGCTGCGGGGGCTGGGCGCTCGTGCACCACGAGCAGGGCCAATGCAAACGCGGTCACTGGCTCCGCCAGCGCCAGCGTGACGCCGGAGGCACCGGAGATGCGCCGCAGTGCATGGCTGAAGAGCAGGTACGAGACGCCCGTCGAGACCAGGCCCAGGTACGCCACGATGGCCCATCCCGACGGGCTGGCCGAGAAGGGGCCCGAGACGAGGAGCGCCACCGGTATCGCCGCGGCGGAAGCCACGCCGAAAACCCAGAGCGTGACCGTCGCGGGCGGCGAGTGGCGCACGAGGCGCTGGCTCACCAGCGTGTAGACCGCATAGCAAAAACCGGATGCCAGGCACAGTGCGAGTCCCGCAGGGTCCGTCTGCAGGCCGGAGGCGCTGGCCGGCATCACCATCAGGCACCCGCCGCCGATGGCGAGCAGCGTGCCCACCCACCACACCGGCGCGGGCGGCCTTCGTGAGACCAGCGATTGCAGCAGCCCTGCCCACGCGGGCCCGCTGCCTACCGCCACCGCGGTGCCGATGGCGATGCCCGTGGCCTTGACGCCTGCGAAGAAGCTCAGGTTGTAGCCGGCCATGCACAGGCCCGCGAGCAGCACCCATCGCCATGCGGTTGCAGGCAGGGCCAGCGTCGAGCGGTCGCCGCCGCGCCGGCGCCAGGCGATGAAGGCCGCGAAGAAGAGGGTGGCGATCGCCATGCGCAAGGTGCCTACCCAATAGGGCGAGGTGTGCGCGGGCATGAAAGCCTGCGCGGTTCCTGTGGTGCCCCACAGGGCGGCTGCGGCCAGCACCATGCAGGCGCCGACGATGGAAGCGTTCTTCATGCCCGGATGTTCGGGCGAGTCGGGACTCTCGAATGTCGAGAGACTCTCGACCTTCAAGCAGATGCAGATGCAGATGCAGATGCAGATGCGCGCAGTTGCCTTGCCCCCAATTGACGTTCGCGCCGCAGCGCAAAGCCCAGCGCGCTCGCCGAGCGGTAGCCCACGCGCTGCGCGGTCGCCTCCAGCGGCACGCCACCGCGCAGCCAGCGCTCCGCCGCATCGAGCCGCCGCGCGCGCAGGTAGGCCTGCGGGGAGCGGCCGGTCAGCTCGAGCAGCCGCGCGTGGAAGCGCTGCGGACTCAGGAAGAAGAGTGCGGCCATGCGCGCGGTGTCCCACGGCGCGTGCAGCGCGCGGTCGAGGGCGTCGTCCAGGCGGGCGAGGTCGATGCTGCGGCGCGCGAGGATCGAGGGTGCCTCGAGCACCTTCGCCAGCTGCAGCGTGGCGTTCGACGCGTCGATGCCGTTGCGGCAGGCGGCCGTGACCGCGAAGCGCCGCAGGCGATCCACGCCGGCGTCGTCGGGCGTGTCGATGACCACCATGCGCACGCCGCGCGGCGACATGAAGGTGTGGGCCATGCCGGCTGGAATGATCATTCCGCACGAGGTGTCGGTGAAGGCGGCGCGCCCGTCGATTTCCAGCTCCATGCGGCCGTCCAGCGCATACATGATCTGTGCGTGGTCATGGTCGTGGCCCAGATATTCGCCGCTGTAGCAGCGGATGCTGCAATGAGGGCCGGAGGCGGGCGTCATGGCGGGGTTCTCTGTTCGTCAGAGCGACGGCACGGGGTTTCGCCCCTCGCGCAATTCGTAGCGGCCCTTGCGCTCGACATACACGAGCGTGGTGCTGACCTTGCGGACCTGCGGCTTTCCCGTGCCGCCCGTTCGCTGTCCGCTGAAGACGATGCGCAGCTCGTCCTTGCCGTCGCCCTCGGCGCCGTGCACGAAGGCGGGCCGGCCGCCGATGTCGAAGCAGGCGCTGCGCGGCGGTTCTTCGGGCTGCTCGCCCTTGAGCAATTTCTCGCAAGCCTCGTCGGAGCCTTCGTTGTTGGCCGACAGCGGAATGCCCTTGACCATCGCGCGCACCCTCTCCGTCTCCAGCGCATAGACCGACAGCCACTGGGCGCACATGCCGTGCCAGCAACTGCCGTTGGTGAGTGTCATCACGAACTGGCCGCCGGAGAGGCGTTCCACTTTGGTCTCGCCGAGGTTGCCCATGAAGCCCCGGTAGTCGACCGCGTCGTTGCGGCCCGCGAGCTTCCAGCCGTCGAGGCCCTGTTCGAAGAAGTAGGCGCCGAGCCAGGCGCCGTCGGGATGGCCGTTCATCGGGTGGCCCTGCTCGGTGAGGGGCACGGTCTCAGTCAGCATGACGGCGTGCCGGTCGTCCAGGCGCACCACCTCGCGCGCTGCCACCTGCGCCTCTCGTTCAGCGTCGCTGCCCGCGACTTGCTGGCCCTCGTTGTCGATCTTGGGCAGGCGGACGATGCCGGGCGTGTCCTCCGCGGCCTGGGGGCCGTGGGAGTCGGGGAACACCAGCGCCATCAGTTCGGCGCGCTTGAGCGTGGTGGAGACGGTGGGGCGGGGCGTGCGGGCAGGGGATGTGGGGGAGGCGGGCGATGCAGGCGATACGGCCGCCGCCGCAGATGCCGGGTCGACCGAGGCGTCCTTCTGCGGACAGCCGCCGAGCACCAGAAGTCCTGTGATGCCGACGGCGGCGACGACAGTGCGCCGCAGCGGCTTCGATGGGTCGGGCGAGGTCGGGCGTGGCATGCGCGCGATTGTGCCAAGCCACGCCGCGATGACCCCGCAGCCGCAGCGCCCTCCGCCAAGGCGGGAGAATGGCCCGCGTACCGACTCTCAAGCACAGGAACCTCCGAATGACCACGCTGCAGCAGCTTCTGGGCACCGAACTTCCCCTCATCCAGGCGCCGATGGCCGGCATCCAGGTCAGCGCGATGGCCATCGCGGTGAGCAACGCGGGCGGGCTGGGCTCGCTGCCTTGCGCCATGCTGAGCCCCGAGGCCTTGCGCAGCGAGCTTGCCGCCATTCGCGCCGGCACCGACAAGCCTTTCAACGTCAACTTCTTCTGCCACACGCCGCCCGTGCCGAGCACCGAGCGCGAGGCCACATGGCGCGCCGCGCTCGCGCCGTACTACGCCGAGTACGGCATCGATGCGGCGAGCATCCCTACCGGGCCGGGCCGCAATCCCTTCAGCGCCGAGGTGGCCGACCTGCTGGCCGAGTTCAAGCCGCCGGTGGTGAGCTTCCATTTCGGGCTGCCGTCCGCGGAACTGCTCGCGCGGGTGCGCGGCTGGGGCGCGAAGGTGCTGGCCTCGGCCACGACGGTCGAGGAGGCCCTGTGGCTCGAAGCGCATGGCGCCGATGCGGTCATCGCGCAGGGGCTCGAAGCGGGCGGGCATCGCGGCCACTTCCTCTCGCATGATTTGACCAAGCAACTCGGCACCTTCGCACTGCTGCCGCAGCTGGTGCGCGCGGTGAAGCTGCCGGTGATCGCGGCCGGCGGCATCGCCGATGCGGACGGCGTGGCCGCGGCCATGGCGCTGGGCGCCGCGGGCGTGCAGATCGGCACCGCCTACATGCTGACGCCCGAAGCCACGACGAGCGCGATTCACCGTGCGGCGCTCAAGAGCGAAGCCGCCCGCCATACCGCGCTCACCAATCTCTTCACTGGCCGGCCGGCGCGAGGCATCGTCAACCGCGTGATGCGCGGGTTGGGGCCCATCGGCGCGGCCGCGCCTGAGTTTCCGCTCGCCACCTCCGGCATCGCGCCGCTGCGTGCGAAGGCCGAGGCGAAGGGCAGCGGCGACTTCTCTCCCCTGTGGTCGGGACAGAATGCCACCGGCTGCCGCGAGGTGTCGTCGGCCGAAGTGACCCGCGCGCTGGCCCAAGGTTTTCACGCCTCCCTTTGAACGTATTCATGACTCAACTTCACCTGCCCCTCAAGTTTCTCGAACACAGCGCACAGGCCAACGTGCGCGAGCCCTGGCTGCTGGTGCTGATGCACGGCGTCGGCAGCAACGAGCAAGACCTGTTCGGCCTCGCGCGCCTGATGCCGCCGCAGTTCCACGTGCTGAGCCTGCGCGCGCCGTATGTGCTGTCGCCCGATGCGTATGCATGGTTCGAGTTCGAGGTGCTGCCCGATGGCGGGCGCCGCATCGATGAAGAGCAGGAGCGCGAGAGCCGCTTCCTTGTCGGCGAGATGATCGACTCGGCCGCGCAGCAACTGGGCGTGCCGCCCGAGCGCATCGTGGTGGGCGGTTTCAGCCAGGGCGGGATCATGGCGCTGTCGCTCCTGCTCACGCAGCCCGCGAAGCTGCGCGCCGCGATGGTGTGGCACAGCCGGCTGCTCGCGCAGGTGGTGCCGCACATCGCGCCGCCCGACGCCTTCGAGGGCAAGGCGCTGTGGGTGAGCCATGGCAGCGCCGACAACGTGATTCCGCCGGCCGCCGCAGCGGCCACGCGCGAGCTGGCGCGCACGCTGCCGCTGGCGTTGTCGGGCTCGGACTTTCCGGGCGCGCACGAGATCCGCCCGGCCGAGCTGCAGGGCACGATCGCGTGGCTGCAGTCGCTCACCGCGCCGGCCTGAACCTTCGCGCGGGCCTGCTTGGCGTCACAAGGCGTTACGAGCTTGTGGCGTGGCGCAGTGCCGATTGATGCAACATCGACCGGTCTCCTGCATCACACAGCCTTCAGCAAAAGGAAAGTGCCGCCATGACCGACAACGACTCCCCCGGCTCCAGGGACGACGCCCCCGAATTCAGGCCCCGCCGCGAAACGCCGATCGGCATGATCGTCGCCATCGGCCTCGTGGTGCTGGTGGCCGCGTTCTTCGGCTGGCGCTGGTACCAGCAACAGCAGAAGCCGCCCGAGCCCACGCCGGTGGCCGCCGCGCCGAACGACGGCCCCGCGCCGGCACCTGCGGCCGAGCCCACGGGCCCGCAGAACCCCGTCGATGCGCTCGCCCCGCCCGATCCTGCCTTGCCGGCCCTCGCGGAATCCGATTCGCGCGTGATGAAGGCGCTGGCCGAGCTGATCGGTGGCAAGAACGCTTCCGAACACCTGCGCTCCGACGGCATCGTGCGGCGCTTCGTGGCCACGGTCGACAACCTCGCGCGCGAACAGGCGCCCGCCAGCGCGTGGCCGGTACAGCCCACGGGGCAGCGCTTCATCACCGACGGGCCGCAGGGCGGCACGCAGACGATCGCCGCGAACAACGCGGCGCGCTACAACAGCATGGTGCTGCTCGCCGAGACGGTCGATCCGGCCAAGGCGGCGACGGTGTACGCCAAGCTCTACCCGCTGTTCCAGAAGGCGTATGAAGAGCTCGGCTTTCCGGGGCGCTATTTCAACGACCGGCTCATCGCGGTGATCGACCATCTGCTGCAGGCACCCGAGCCGAGCGGTCCGGTGCAGGTGCGGCTGGTCGAGGTGAAGGGCGACGTGCCCTCGACGCGGCCGTGGGTGCGCTACGAGTACGTCGATCCGAAGCTCGAGTCGCTCTCTTCGGGCCAGAAGATCATGGTGCGCATGGGGCCGGAGAACGAGCGCAAGGTGAAGGCGAGCCTGCGCGGTTTCCGCCAGCAGATCGCCACGGGCGAGCTGGCGAAGAAGAAGTCCTGAGGGGCTGGGCTGTGAGCCCCGATCCGGCGCGCCGTGTAGGCGCGGGCCGATTGCGCATGGCGCCAGAGGCAGGGACTATGTGTTCTCAAATTTCGAGGACAAGCATATGAACCCGATGAGCGTCGACCTCTACCAGAGTGCCACCGATCCGGAGAAATTCCTCGCGCTGCCCACAGGCGTCAACCCCGCGGAGCTCATGGGCCCGATGACCTTCGACCGCGACTACGCGCAGGTCAAGCGCTATCAGGAGGCGTTCGAATTCGATCCTTCAGAAGCCTATGCGGGCGTCAACGCGGCCAAGATCGCCGCCGACATTCTCACGGTGAGGTGGGCGACCTATCGCCGTGATGCCTGACGGGGACGGGGCCGGTACACCATCTGTCCACTAGCCGCCTGCAGACCGATCCCTTTCAGTTGCCTTTTTCCCGCAGCCTGCTTGAGGACACTCGCAGTGGAGACTTGTGGACGTGCGCTACTGCATGGCCTTTGGCCTGCGCAGCCTTGAGCTCTTGTGTGAATGAGGCGGCCCCTCAGGGGAAGGCGAACCCGCCAACGGGGTAGCTGTTTTGCGAACTGCGCAGCACGACCGTGGCGGGAATGGTGGCCCCGTTTTTCAGGGTGCTTGCATCATTAATGATGTAGGCCGCGTTCATCGCTCCGACGTAAAGGCGGTCGTGCGCCGAATCGAAGGTGGTCGATTGCGCAGGGATGGTGAACGACTGAAAGGGCACACTTCCCGAACTGGTGCTGGCGGCGTCGACAACGCGCAGGCCTCCAAATTCCGCAACGTACAGGCGGTCTCGCGCTGGGTCGAGGGCCACGCCAAACATCCCGAAACTGCCAGGCAGGGATATGACACGGACAGCTTGGTTGATGTTGATGGATGCTGTGGGGGGACCTTGTATTTCCTTCAGAGTGGTTAGATCGAAAACAAAGATGCCAACCGTCGCACCCAAGCCATAGATCAGCTTGCGCTGCGTGTCAACGGCGAAGCCCCGTGAGCCGCTGGCCATCCCGTAGAGATGTGCTGGCGTCACATCCCCATTCGCCGTACTCGCATTTCCAATGATGGCCAGCATGTCCTGGTATTGCGCGCTGCCGGTCAAATAGAGCGTATCTGCGGCCTTGTCCAGGACGAGGTTCGAGAAGGAGGGGGAAACGATGCCCGTGTCTCTCGTCCGGATGGTGCGGCTTGGTGCCGCCGTGCCGTTGAGCGTGCTCGCCTTATCGAACACCAAGATGTCCGAACCAGTGCTCGCATATAGGCGGTCATTGGCTTCATCGTAGGCCAGCGCTTTACCCAGAAAGCCTGGGATGTCAGTGATGACCTTGGCCTGAAGCGTGGTGCCCGGCGCCGGGTTCTGAGTCTGAAACGAGAGAATCGATGCCGCACCTGGAATCGAAGCAAACAAGATCCCAGGCTTCGAGACGACGGGCGGCTGGGCGAGGCCGGAATCTGGCTGGCCGGGAACGACGCCAGTGTTGGCTGCGCCATCCGATGAAGGCGAGGTGGGCTGTCCAGCGGTGGGCGTTGTCACGAGTCCGACGGGGAAACCACCGCCGCCTCCGCCCCCTCCGCCACCTCCACATGCAGCCAACGTAAGACAAAAGCCAATGGCGGCCGCGAATCTCAGCATCATTTCCTTCTCCCCCTTGGTAGAACGCTTGGAGCTACGCGGCGATATCGCCGCGTGCATCGCAATTGCAACTTCGGGAAAAGTATCGCAGCTTTTTCGAGCTATCTGCTCCAGCAAGCCAGCTGCTGCCGATACCACGTGAAAGACAGAATCCAAGCCGCATCGCTGATCAATAAATAGTTCGCGGGGGTACGGTCTACATGGGCGTGAGAAACCTACAAATCACAGCAATACTGAGAAAACCAATTCAGGCAGCATCGCACTCTCACACGTCTCCACTGTGTGTGTCTTCGGCAGGTCGCAGGAAAAGACCCTGAAAGGGCTTGCCTTCAGGCCTCTTCGGTTTCCTTGTAGTCGCCCACCGGCACGCAGCTGCAGAACAGGTTGCGGTCGCCGTACACGTTGTCCACGCGGCCGATCGGCGGCCAGTACTTTGCAAGCTTGAGTTCGGCCAGCGGGAACGCGCCGAGTTCGCGCGAGTACGGGTGGCTCCACTCCGTGCCGAGCAGGCTGGCCGCGGTGTGCGGCGCGTGCTTGAGCGGGTTGTCTTCCTTGGGCCACACGCCTTCTTCGATGCGGCGGATCTCGCCGCGGATCGCGATCATCGCGTCGATGAAGCGGTCGAGTTCGACCAGCGGCTCGCTCTCGGTGGGCTCCACCATCAGCGTGCCGGGCACGGGGAAGCTCAGCGTCGGCGCGTGGAAGCCGTAGTCGATCAGGCGCTTGGCCACGTCTTCGGCGGTGACGCCGCTCGTGTCTTTCAGCGGGCGCAGGTCCAGGATGCATTCGTGCGCAACGTGGCCGTTGGGACTCGCGTACAGCGTGGGGTAGTGATCCTTCAGGCGCGCGCTGATGTAGTTGGCGCTCAAGATGGCGGTCTCGGTCGCGGCCTGCAGGCCCTTGGCGCCCATCATGCGGCAGTACATCCAACTGATCGGCAGCACGGCCGCGTTGCCCAGCGGCGCTGCGGAAACAGCACCGACACCGTTCGATGCCACGCCGGCCGTCGCATGGCCCGGCAGGTACGGCACGAGGTCTTCGACCACGCAGACCGGACCCACGCCCGGCCCGCCACCGCCATGCGGAATGCAGAAGGTCTTGTGCAGGTTCAGGTGGCTCACGTCGCCGCCGAATTCGCCCGGCGCGGCCACGCCGACCAGCGCGTTCATGTTGGCGCCATCGACGTACACGCGGCCGCCGTGTTCGTGCACGAGCTCGCAGAGCTCCTTCACGCGGGTCTCGAACACGCCGTGGGTGCTGGGGTAGGTGATCATCACCGCGGCCAGGTTGGCGCTGTGCTTCTCGCAGGCGCGCTTCAGGTCGTCCATGTCGACGTTGCCCTGCGCGTCGCAGGCCGTCACCACCACCTGCAGGCCCACCATCTGTGCGCTCGCGGGGTTGGTACCGTGCGCCGACGAGGGAATCAGGCAGATGTTGCGGTGGCCCTGGCCCTTGGCTTCGTGGAACGAGCGGATGGCCAGGAGGCCCGCGTACTCGCCCTGCGAGCCCGCGTTGGGCTGCAGGCTGATGCCCGCGTAGCCGGTCGCTTCGCACAGCCACGCGCGCAGTTGCGCGTCGAGCTGCGCATAGCCCAGTTGCTGCTCGGCGGGCGCGAAGGGGTGGATGTTCGCGAACTCGGGCCAG
This sequence comes from Variovorax sp. RKNM96, assembly GCF_017161115.1. GTDB lineage: Bacteria > Pseudomonadota > Gammaproteobacteria > Burkholderiales > Burkholderiaceae_C > Variovorax. Next base: position 2,589,422 of record NZ_CP046508.1, read on the forward strand.
GTGATCGGGATCATCTCGCTGGTCGCGTTGAGCTTCATCGTGCAGCTGCCCAGCGGGATCATGCTGCGGTCGAGCGCGAGGTCCTTGTCCGAGAGGCTGCGGATGTAGCGCAGCATCGACGTCTCGCTCTTGTGCGTGTTGAACACCGGATGCGTGAGGAAGGCGCTGCTGCGGCGCAGGCCTTCGGGAATCAGCGGCGTGGTGTGGGCGGCCAGGTCGTCGAAGCGCGGCATGGCCGTGCCGGCGGGCACGAACAGGGCCCACAGGGTTTCGATGTCGGCGCGCGTGCTGGTCTCGTCTAGCGAGATGCCCAGGTGCTGCTGCAGCCGCTGGCGCAGGTTGACGCCGCCGGCTTGCGCACGCTCGATGATCGCGGCGGTATCGTCGCCGGTGCGGATGGTCAGCGAGTCGAACGCGGTGGTGTTGACCGGCTCGCGGCCCATCTGCGACAGGCCCTTCGAGAGGATCGCCGTGAGTGCCGCCACGCGCTGCGCGATGCGCGTGAGCCCGTCGGGCCCGTGGTACACGGCGTACATGCTGGCCACGACGGCCGGCAGCACCTGCGCGGTACAGATGTTGGAGGTGGCCTTCTCGCGGCGGATGTGCTGCTCGCGCGTCTGCAGCGCGAGGCGGTAGGCGGGCTGGCCGTGAGAGTCGACGCTCACGCCGACGAGGCGGCCCGGCAGCGAGCGCTTGAACGAGTCGCGGCAGGCCAGGTAGGCGGCGTGCGGGCCGCCGTTGCACAGCGGCATGCCGAAGCGCTGCGTGGTGCCGCAGACGATGTCGGCATCCCATTCGCCGGGCGGTGCGAGCAGCGTCAGCGCGAGCAGGTCGGCGGCCACGCAGAACGCGGCATCGCACTGATGGGCATGGCCCGCCAGCGGGCGCAGGTCGTGCACGTGGCCGGTGGTGGCGGGGTATTGCGCGAGCACGCCGAAGAATTCGCCGCTCGCCATGAGGTGCGGCAGCGTTTCGGAAGCAGTGCTCACCTTGACCTCGATGCCCAGCGGCGCTGCGCGCGTCTTGATCACCTCGATGGTCTGCGGATGGCAGTCGCCCGAGACCAGGAACACATTGCTCTTGCTCTTGACGCTGCGCTTGGCGAGCGTCATTGCCTCGGCCGCGGCCGTGGCTTCGTCGAGCATCGAGGCGTTGGCGATGGCCATGCCCGTGAGGTCGCACACCATCGTCTGGAAGTTGAGAAGCGCTTCCATGCGGCCCTGCGAAATCTCGGCCTGGTAGGGCGTGTAGGCGGTGTACCAGGCGGGGTTCTCCAGCACGTTGCGCAGGATGACGCCCGGCGTGTGCGTGCCGTAGTAGCCCTGGCCGATGAAGCTCTTGAACACCTTGTTCTTCGACGCCATCGCCTTCAGCTCGGCCAGCGCCTCGGCCTCGGTCACCGGGGCCGGCAGGCGCATCGGCTTCGCGCGGCGGATGGCCGCGGGCACGATGCCGTCGATGAGCTCCGCCCGCGTTTCCGAGCCGATCACCGGCAGCATGCGCGCCTCGTCCGCCGCATCGATGCCGATGTGGCGGGCGAGGAATTCTTCGGCGTTCTCTAGTTCTTGCAAAGAGGGAAGGGCGGGAATCGGCATGGCGGTGAAGGCTCGAGGAGAAGAAGGAAAGACGGGGGAACGCGGTGGATCAGGATTCGGCGGCGAACTTGTCGTAGGTGGCCGCGTCGAGCAGCGCATCGAGTTGTGCAGGCTCGCTCAGCTTGACCTTGAAGAACCAGCCGCTGGCCAGCGGGTCGGTGTTGGCGAGCGACGGGTCGGCGCGCAGCGCTTCGTTCACTTCGGTGATCTCGCCCGAGACGGGCATGAACACATCGGCCGCGGCCTTCACCGATTCGACGACACCGGCGACTTCGCCTTGCGCGAAGGTCTTGCCGACTTCGGGCAGGTCGACGAACACGACGTCGCCCAGCGCGTCCTGCGCGTGCACGGTGATGCCGACAGTGGCAGCGCCGCCTTCGGCCGAGACCCACTCATGGTCCTTGGTGTACTTGATACTCATGGGAAAACTCCTCGTGGAAAAAATTGAATAAGGGGATGCAGAGCCTAGCCGCGGTAGTAGCGGGTCGGCACGAAAGGCATGGTCGAGACTTCCATCGGCACCGGCTTGCCGCGCACGATGGCTTGCACGCGCGTGCCCGGTTCGGAGAACGCGGTGGCCAGGTAGCCCATCGCGACGCAACGGTCGGCCGTGGGGCCGAGCAGGCCGCTGGTGACGATGCCGATGTCCTGGCCTTCGAAGGACTGCAGGACAGTGCCGTCGCGCACCGGAATGCGCTCCAGCGCCACGAGGCCGACGCGCTTGCGCTTGAGGGTGTCGTGGTCGGTGTGGCCGGCTGTGCCTGCGGTCGCGGCGGCGAGCTGGGCCAGGATCTTGGCCGCGCCCGGAAAGCCGCCTTCGCGCGCACCGCCCGCGCGGCGTACCTTCTGCATCGCCCAGTTGAGCGAGGCCTCGACGGGCGTGGTGGTGGTGTCGATGTCGTTGCCGTAGAGGCAGAGGCCCGCTTCCAGCCGCAGCGAGTTGCGCGCGCCCAGGCCGATGGGCTTGACCTCGGGCTGCGCCAGCAGCAGGCGGGCGAGGGCGTCGGCGTCCTTGGCGGCCACGGAGATTTCGAAACCGTCCTCACCCGTGTAGCCGCTGCGCGTGACGAAGGCGGGGATGCCGCCGATCTGTACCGCGCCGCCCGTCATGAACACGAAGCGCTCGATACCGGGCGACAGCCGCGCCAGCGTGGCCGCGGCCTGTGGGCCCTGCAGCGCGAGGAGGGCGTGGTCGGGCAGGGGCTGCACCTCGCAGCGCGCGCCGATCTTCTGCTGGATGTGCGCGATGTCGTCGACCTTGCAGGCGCCGTTTACGATCACGAAGATCGAGCCGTGGCCTTCGTTGAAGAACATCAGGTCGTCGAGGATGCCGCCTTCGTCATTCAGCAGCAGGCCATAGCGCTGCTTGCCGGCGGGCAGGTCGATCACGTCGACGGGCATCAGGGTTTCGAAGGCGGCCGCTGCGTCAGGGCCGACGAGGCGCAGCTGGCCCATGTGCGAGATGTCGAAGAGGCCGGCCGCATCGCGCGTGTGCCTGTGCTCGGCCATGAGGCCCGCGGGGTACTGCACGGGCATGGAATAGCCCGCGAAGGGCACCATGCGGGCGCCGAGCTCCACATGGAGGTCGTACAGCGGTGTCTTGAGAAGCGGGGTGTCGGAAGCGGAAGAAGTCACCGGGAGGCACTCCAAAGGGGCAGTCGAAATCCATGGCTGCAACGCCATGGGCCACCCCTGCTGTCCGCTTTACCTGAGAGATTCGCCCCACGATCGGGGTTTGCTCCTTCGGTGGGCCGGTGCAATGCGAACATGCAACGACCTCTCTCCAGCAAGGAAACGCCGGTGTGAACCGGCGCCTTGTCAGTCCTTTTGCCTGAGCGTTCGGGAATCCCCTGCGCCTTCGGCGTCCCCGTCGTGCGGGGCTCTCTCCTGACCCTGCCGAGTGTAGTGGACGAATCGCAGGACTTCAGCACCGAGGCCTGGATACATCCGTCTGGTGAGCCTCTTCTTTTGGCACTAGCATGTTGGGCACCCAAACACATCCTCCAAAGGAACGCAAAGAATGACAGTTGCCCGAAATATGAGCTTCGCGGATATCCAGAAGCGGATCCAGGAAATGGACGATGAGCGCGCCGAACTGGAGCTGGCATTGCAGGCCAAGCGCGGAGAAGAATTGAAGGTGCTGGCCGATGCCTATGCGAAGAAACTCGAAGCAGCCGGTTTCAGTATTGCGGAGGGCAAATCCGCGCTGGACCCCTACGACAAATCGGAAGCAAAACGCACGCGTTCACCCAATGGCAGCCGCGCATCGGAAGCCAAGGCCTATGTGAAAGGCACCGTCTACAAGGACCCCAATTCCAGCGCGACCTGGACAGGCGGAACAAAAGGCCGGCAACCACCATGGCTCATTGCCGCGCTCGAAGGCGCTCCGGACAAGATCAAGGCCTACGAAAAGCTCGCCGCAGGCGGCGACCAGGTCAATAACGGCTGATTGGAAATGCAAAAGCCGTGGCCATATGCGGAGATGCCTTGCTGCATATTGCTGCCCGCCACAACAACACCGCGGAAGTTCGCGCGATAGAGGTTTTGCTGATTGCCCATTGCCGGGTTGATTTCAGCACTTCAAAAGGGAGTGGAATTTGCGCCCGGGATATGCGGGATCAAATGAACGAGGCCAATGTCTCGAGCAATGACCGATATCGCGAGATATCCAAAGACCGTCTGGAATGGGTCATGGGGACGATGGTCCACCCGAGAGAGTGGAAATCGGACCCAGAAAAATCCGATCGAATCTTCGCGGTGTCCGGGAGATGCCGCAGGTGCGACTTCAATGCACGATTTCCGCCGGCGGCAGCAATCGATCGATGCGCTCGCGCAGTGACTCGGCCCGTTCGGCGCCGGCGGTCTTCTCGATTTCGCTGAGCATCAGCGCGGCAATGGTCAGCATCGCCTCGCGGTCGCGGGCTTCGCGCAGGGCATCGCGCATCTGCAGGGCGAACTTCGGGTCGCGCCGCACGAACATGCGTTCGCAGATGTCGAACAGGAACATCCGCGTGGTGGCCAGCGAGCGCTTGCCGTCGAAAGTGTCGGCCGAGGTGGCGATGCGGATCGGGTCGGCCGCGGGCACCGGCGTCGGCGCTGCCGATGGTGCGGTCACCGCTACAGCAGCCGCAACCGCCTGCGCATCCTGCAGATAGCCTTTGCTCACCAGCGCCTGAATCGCCTGCTCCGCCTCGATGCGGTTCGCGAACAGCGGGCTGAAGTCGGTCAGCGAGCGCCGGCCGTCGGCCATCAGCAGCAGGGCGCGTTCACGCTGGCTGAGCGTGCGCTGCCCGGCCTGGAGTTCGTCGCGTGCCTTGTCGGTCTTGGTGGGAAACATGGCGGCCACAGCTTTCGAAGATCGAAGACTGCAGCATCGTTGCAAGCGGTGACATCTTCATGAACCTGTTTGTCTTACAGGCGAAATCACTGCCTCCGCCGCGGCACACGCTCGAATCCTCAGGCGCCGGTGCTTTCCTTGCGGATCAGCCACTTGTCGCCCACGCGCTGCAATTCCAGGGTCTTGCGGTCGGTGCTCTTGAGCTTGTCGGCGCTGTAGACCTGCTTGAAGCGCGCACTTGCGGTCTGGCCGCTGACGCTGATGACGAGGTCGTCGACCGTCACGCTGATCTTCGACTTGTTCGCGATGCGGGTGCGCCGCTCGGCTTCCCAGTGCTTCTTGTCCTGCTTCTTGGCGGGCGTGAAGTCGGGGGCGTAGGCCGCGAGGTAGCGATCCACGTCGCGCGCGGACCAGGCGTCGGCCCAGGCGCGCACGGCGGTTTCGACTTCGGCGATGCCTGCGCTGGGCGCCTGCGCGGGGGCAGCCGCTGGCACAGCAGGTGCCGGGGTTGCCGCTGCTGCAGCGGCCGCCGATGCGGCAGGTGCCGGTGGCTTTGCCGCCGGGGTGGTGGCAGGCGTGGCAGCCAGTGCGGCCGTGGACAGCAGCCCTGCGGCGAGCAGGCAGGTAGCGAGTCGGTTCATGGTGCGATTCCCTCGGGTGTCGGTTGTTGGCGTGGCGCCGATTCTGGCAGCGAACCCGTGACATCGCCGAACCGGCACTCGCTCAGGCCGCAGCCGCCGTGCCGGCTTCGCGCTGCGCGATGACGGGCGCACGGTTGCGAAGCCGCAGGGCCAGCACGGTCGCGATGCACAGCACGCAGAGCACCACGGTGAGCGTGACGCCCAGCCCGCGCGCGTCCGACAGCATGCCGAACAGCGGCGACACCAGCCCGCCCACGGAGAGCGCCAGCCCGAGCGTGATGCCGCTGGCCGTCGCCGGGTTGCGCGGCAGGTAGTCCTGCGCGAGCGTGACCTGTGCCGCGAAGGGCAGGAACATGCTCATGCCCAGCAGCGCGGTGCAGGCCAGCGCCCAGCCGGCGGTCGGCGCGAGCACCAGGCCCGCGAGCGCCGGCAGTGCGAGGAGGTAGCCGCAGCGGATGGTGCCCATTCGGCCGATGCGGTCGCCGAGCCAGCCGCCGAGCAGCACGCCCGCCGCACCCGAGGCGGTGAAGCCGGTGAGGGCCGCGGCGCCCTGGAAACCCGTGCCGTGCAGGTCGCGCGTGATGCGCAACGACAGCATCGACAGCACCGTGACATACGGGATCGACCACCCCACGACGGTTGCCACCAGCAGGCCGAAGGCGCGCCAGTCGTTGGCGGGCTTCGGCCCCTCGCCGGCTGCCCGCGTCCTTGCCGCGGCCGCCGCTGCGGCGCCCGCACCGCGCCGCGCGTGGGCCATGAGCCAGACCACACCCATCGCCAACGCGGGCACGCCCAGCAGGTAGCTGCGCGACAGCCCGCCGCTGCCGACCACCGCGGCTGCCAGCATCGGTGCGAACGAGGCGCCGATGGTGCCGCCCACCGAGAACACGCTCATGGCCTTCTGCGAGGCGCCGCCGGCCGCGCGTGCCGCCACCGTTGCGGGCGGGTGATAGGCCGCAATGCCCAGCCCGCACAGCGCCATGGCGATCCATGTCAGCAGGTAGCTCTGGCTCAGGCCCGCCAGCACCACGCCGAGCGCCGCGGCCAGGAATCCCACCGGGACCAGCCAGCCGCGCGGATGGCGGTCGGCATACAGGCCGAACAGCGGCTGCACCACGCTGGAGAGGCCGGTGGCCGCCAGCATCAGCCCGCTCACCGCCGTGTAGCTGTAGCCGCGCTCCAGCACCATGAACGGCAGCAGCGCGGGCACCAAGCCCTGGTAGAGGTCATTGACGGCATGGGTGCCGGTGAGCAGCCCGAGTCGGCGCTTGTCCATTCGATGGTTTCCTTGATGTCCTGAGAGGGAAAGTCATCGTAGGAAGCCGTGCGAAGATGTTCTCGCTGCAAATCCGCAAACATCGTCGAGAAATGGACAAACTGAACCTGCGCCCCGAAGAAGGCGAGTTCACGCCGCGCGCCGTCGCCGCGCTGGCAACCGACCCCGGCGGCGACACCTTCATCCCGCCGCACGCGCACCGGCGCGGCCAGCTCATCCATGCGATCTCGGGCGTGATGATCGTGGGCGCCGCGGCCGGCAGCTGGGTGGTGCCGCCCGGGCGCGGTGTCTGGGTGCCGCCGGGCATGACGCACCAGATCCGCCTGGCGGGCGAGGTGAAGATGCGCACCGTGTTCATCGAGCCCGGCACGCGCGCCGACCTGGGCAGCGCCTGCCGCGTGATCCGCGTCGGCGCCTTGCTCCGGCAACTGATCGTCGCGGCCGTGTCGCTGCCGCTGGACTACGCGCCGGGCAGCCGCGACGAGCGCGTGATGGAGCTCACCCTCGACGAGATCGAGGCCGCGCCCGCGCTGCAATTGCATGTGCCCATGCCGCACCATGCGAGGCTGGCCGCGTTGTGCGAGGAACTGGTGCGAGACCCTTCGCTGAATGCGACGCTCGACGACTGGGCGCAGAGGCTGCACATGAACGCGCGCACGCTGGCACGTCTCTTCCAGCGCGAGACCGGCATGAACTTCGGCGCGTGGTGCCGCCAGGTGCGGCTGCTGCTGAGCCTGCCGAAACTGGCGGCGGGCGCCTCGATCCTGGAGGTGGCGCTCTCGCATGGCTATGAAAGCCCGAGCGCCTTCACCGCCATGTTCCGGCGCACGCTGGGCATGCCGCCCAGTCTCTACTTTCGCCAGGAAGAGGACTGACCGGGCAGAGCGCTACTTGAACCCGAGCACCCGTGGCAGCCAGGTGCTCAGCGCCGGCACGAAGGTCAGGATCATCAGCACCGCGCCGTGCGCCCACAGGAACGGCACCAGCTCCTTCACCAGCGCCGACATCGGCACCTTCGACACGTTGCAAGTCACGAACAAGAGCCCACCCACCGGCGGCGTGATCATGCCGAGCGTGAGGTTGAAGATCACGATCATCGCGAAGTGCACCGGGTCCACGCCCAGCTTGATCGCCACCGGCGCAAGGATCGGCGCCAGCACCATCACGCCCGGCAGCGGCTCGATGAAGATGCCGAACAGCAGCAGGAACACGTTGACGATGATCAGGAACATCCACGGCGAGAGGTTCATGCTGATGAGCCACTCGGCCATCTGCTGCGGGATGCCCTCGATGGTCAGCACCCACGCGAACGAGGCCGACAGGCCGATGATGATCAGCACCGAGGCCGACAGCAGGGCCGAGCGAGAGAGGATGTCGGGCAGCATCTTCCACTCGAGCGTGCGGTAGACGAACTTGCCGCACACCAGCGCATAGAACACCGCCACCACCGAGGCCTCGGTCGGCGTGAACCAGCCGGCGCGCATGCCGCCGAGGATCACCACCGGCAAAAGGATCGCGGGAATCGCCTTCCAGGTGGTGATGAGGATCTCGCGCAGCGGCGGCGTCTGCCCGTCGCCCTTGTAGTTGCGCTTCTTCGAGACGTAGTAATTCACCACGCACATCGCCACCGCGATCAGGATGCCCGGCAGGATGCCAGCCGCGAACAGCGTGCCCACCGACACGCTCTCGTCCTGCAGCGCATAGATGATCATGATGATCGAGGGCGGAATGATCGGTCCCACGATCGCGGTGGAAGCCGTGAGCGCCGCCGCGTAGGAGCGGTCGTAGCCGGCCTTGTCCATCATCTTGATGAGCATCGACCCCGGTCCCGCCGCATCGGCCAGCGCCGAGCCGGAGATGCCCGAGAAGAAGGTGAGCGACACCACGTTGGTGTAGCCCAGGCCGCCGCGCCGGTGGCCGACGAACTGGCCCGCGAAGCGCAGCAGCACCTCGGTGAGCGAGCCGCCGCTCATGAGCTCGGCCGCGAGGATGAAGAAGGGCACGGCCATCAGCGGAAAACTGTCGATGCCGGTGAAGGTTTCCTTCAGCAGCACCATCAGCGGATAGTTCTCCGCAAGGATGAGCGTGGTGACGGTGGAGAGCCCGAGCGCAAACGCCACGGGCACGCCGATGGCCAGGAAAATGCAGGCCGAGACGATGAGAACGATGCTGGCATCCATGGTCGTTCTCCTTACAGCGACGCCGAGGCGTTGGCGTCGAAGTGGGCGTCGGAGGCGAACTCGCGGTTCATCACGTAGCCCCGCACCACCAGCAGCCAGTGCACGATCAGCAGCACGCCGCCGAACAGCATTGCGCTGTAGATGTAGGCGAACGGAATCTGCGTGACGGCCGTGAGCTGGAACATCGTGCGCTGCATGTAGAGCCACCCGTACCAGACCATGAAGCCGAAGAAGGCGAACAGCAGCGCGGCGACGAAGGCGCGCACCGCGATGGCGCCCGCGCGCGGCAACGCATCCTGCAGGTTCTCGACCGCGATGTGGCCGCCGTAGCGCAGCACCGGCCCGGCGCCCAGGAAGGTGAGCCAGATCATCATGTGGCGCGACACCTCTTCGGCCCATTCGAGCGAATTGCTCGTGGTGTAGCGCATCACGACGTTGGTGAAGATGATGACCGACATGGCGGCCAGCAGAAGAATCAGCGCCCAGCGGTTGGCGGCGAGAAAGTAGCGCTCGAAGGCTTGCACGTGTTGTTCTCTTGTCTTGAAAAAGCGAAGCGCCCGGCGCACTGAAGCGGGCCGGGCGCGGTCGTCAAAGGAATCGGGCGCGCGCTTACTGGACGTCCGTGATCTTCTTGATGTTGTCGGCGCCGAATTCCTTGGCGTAGCCTGCATAGGCCGGCTTCAGCGCTTCGCGGAAGGCGGCACCATCCACGACCTTGGTGACCTTCATGCCGTCTTTCTCGAGCTGGGCGATGCCGTTGTTCTCGTCGTCGTTGACCTTCTTGCGCTGGGCAACCGCAGCCTTCTTGGCGGCATCGACGAAGACCTTCTTGTCGGCATCCGAGAGCTTGTTCCACACCTTCGGCGAGAGCAGCAGCAGCGCGGGCGAATACACGTGTCCCGTGAGCGACAGGTGCTTCTGCACCTGCGAGAACTTGGACGCCAGGATCACCGGAATCGGGTTCTCCTGCCCGTCGACCGTGCCCTGCTGCAGTGCGCCGAAGAGTTCGGGGAAGGCCATCGGCGTCGGCAGGATGCCGAAGGTGCGGTAACCGTCCATGTGCACCTTGTTTTCCATGGTGCGCATCTTCAGGCCCGCGGCGTCGCTGGGCTTGACGATGTCGCGCTTGCTGTTCGTCATGTGACGGAAGCCGTTCTCCGTCCAGGCGAGCGCGATGATGCCCTTGCTCGGGAACTTGGTGAGGATGTCCTGGCCGATGGGGCCGTCCATCACCTTGCGCGCGTGGTCGTAGTCGCGAAAGAGGAAGGGGATGTCGACGATCTTGACCTCGGGCACGAAGTTGCCCACCGGGCCGGTCGAGGTGTTCACCAGGTCCTGCGTGCCCAGCTGGATCGCCTCGATCTGCTCGCGCTCGCCGCCCAGGGCCGAGTTGGCGAAGTGCTGGCACTTGAAGCGGCCTTGCGTGCCCTTCTCGACCTCGTCGCAGAACACCGTGGAACCCACGCCGTAGTGCGACTCCTTGGAGGTCGCGTAGCCGATCTTCAGCACCGTCGGTTGTTGAGCGAGGGCGGATGTGCCCAGGGCGAGCGAAAGGCAGGCGGCGGCGATGTGGCCGAGTTTCATGGTGTCTCCGGGGGGGATGTGGTCAGGAATGCGTCAGGCGCATTCGACTATGCCGCAACCGGGGGCTTCGTCGTGTCGGGAGTTTCACGGACGCCACCCGTGAAAGCCGCTCCGACAGATCACCAGAGCTTGGCGCAGCTCCCGCTCAACACCACGTCCGCGCTCGGGGCCGACGGCGTTGCCGTGCGCTCGCGCGTGACGACGAGGCGCGACACCTTCGACAGCAGTTTCTCGGAGGTGTCGGGCAGTGCCGACACTTGCGTTCCGTTGGCCGGAACCGTGCCCATGGCGAAAGGCGCCCCATCGGCGGGCAGAGCCCACAGCACGAGTCGTTCGTCGCTGGCCAATGCAGGTGCGAGGGGTGCGGCACCCAGCACCTTGAGCGTGAGCGTCTTGCCATGCCGAAGCGAACTCACGAGCAGCCGGCCCTGGCCCTGCGCGTCGGTCAGCACGCCCACATAGCTCTGCGGGAGCCGTTCGCCCGAACGCATCGCGAGCTGGTCGCTCGTGATGAAGAGGCCGGGCGCGGAAAGGAACAGCGCGCTCGCGGCGATCACGCCGGCCGCGACGCCCCCGAGGCCGAAGCCCGCGGGACGAAGCCATGCCGGCCAGCGCGAGGCGGCGGCCTTGTGTTCCGCGACCGGCCGCGTGCGCGCCTCGATCGCGCGCCACAGATTGGCCGAGGGCCGGCGAGCCGGCACCGACAGGGCCAGCTGGCCCAGCCGCTGCTCCCACTGCGCCACCAGCGCGCGCACGTCGACGCGGTCGCGCAAGAGTCGCTCGAAGCGCCGCCGCGCGCCGCCTTCGAGTGTGCCGAGCACGTAGGCCGATGCAAGCGCATCGAGCAGCTTGGTGTCGGTGTATCTCATGGCGTGACCCCCTGCGCGCTCAGGCAGGCGCGCAGCTTGTCGAGGCCGCGGCGTATCCACGCCTTGACCGAACCCAGCGGCGCATTCATCTGCGCGGCCACCTCGGTGTGCGACAGGCCCTGGTAGTAGGCGAGCGCGAGGCTCTGGCGAAAGCTGCCGTCCAGCGCCGCCATGCAGCCTTCGATGCGCAGCGCCTGCATGGCCTGCTCGAAGAGCTGCAGCGCGCCGGGCGCGGTGTCGGTGCCCTGCGGCACCTCGATGTCGTCTTCGGCATCGAAGTGCTGCTGCGGCTGCTCGTGCGCATTGCGCCGCGTGCGCGAACGCAGCGCATCGAGCGCCTTGTTGCGCACGATCGCGATCAGCCAGGTGATCGGCTGGATCTCCTGCCCGTCGACACTGGAGCGGTAGCTGGCCGCGTTCTTCCAGATGTTCACATAGGCCTCTTGCAGCACGTCTTCGGCTGCCTGCTCATTGCCCAGCATGCGAACCGCGACACCGAACAGATGCTGGTGCGTGCGTTCGTAGATCTGGGCAAAGGAGGCGTGGTCCCCGCGCGCCGCGCCGGCGATCAGGTCCTGCAGGCTGGTCAGAATATTCCTATCCATGCGGCGAGTATTGCATCCGTTGCGGCGTGGTTGTCGTTTGTGAAAGGAGCTTCGGGCCACTGTGGCCCGGGCTTCATTACTCTTCTTGAACAGGAAAACGCCATGACATCGAACACGCGACACCTTTCCCTGGCAGCCACCCTCGCGGGCGCGGCCGTGCTCGCAGCCTGCGCATCGCCGCGGCCGACGGCCCCGGCCGCCGAACTGCCGGCCGCCATCAAGGCGCCCGACGGCGAGCGCCCCGCCTTCACCTGGCACGCGGTGGGCGTGCAGATCTACGAATGCCGCGCGGGCGACAAAGGGGCCCTGGCCTGGCAGTTCGTCGCCCCCGAAGCCGAGCTCTACGCACCCGGCGGCGAACGCGCCGGAACCCACGGTGCCGGCCCGCACTGGGCCGCGCTCGACGGCAGCAAGGCCATCGGCACGCTGAAGGCCCGCGCCAACGGCCAGCGCGAGGCGGACATCCCATGGCTGCTGCTTTCGGCCAAGTCGGCGGGCGCGAACGGCAAGCTGGCCGGCGTGACCAGCGTGCAGCGCATCAACACCCTCGGCGGCAATGCGCCGGCCAAGGGTTGCGAGGTGGCTGCCGACAGTGGCAAGCGAATCAGGCAAGGCTACAGCGCCGACTATGTTTTTCTCGTCGCCCGGTAAACCCTGAAAACGGCAACGCGGGCCGATGGGCCCGCGGTGCCGTTTGGGCGACGTCGACGGTCAGCTCTTCTTGCCGCCGCTGGCCTTGAAGCTCTCGACCGAGGCCTTCAGGTCCTTGTACTCGCCACAGCTCATGTTGCAGGCCTGGCCCAGCGCGGCCAGGCGTTGCTCGGCCTTCGGCAGGTCGCCCATCGAGATGTACAGCTCGCCCGAGTATTCGAGCGCGCCGAGGTGCTTGGGGTTGATCTTCAATGCGGCGTCGTAGTACTTCTCCGAAGCCGCCCACTTACCCGCGCCCGACTTGCGCAGCGTGTAGCCCATGAGGTTGTTCCAGTCGGCGTTGCCGGTGTCGTTCACGCGCTCGAGCTCGCTGACGGCAGCGGTCCACTTGCTGTCGGCGATCAGCGCGCGGGCGGCGGTGAGGTTGCTGGCCGGCGCGGCCTTGGCGGCCGGTGCGGGGGCAGGCGTCATGTCGGCGGCGAGTGCTTGGCCGGCGCCCAGGGCGAAGGTGGCGGCGATGGCGATGCGGGTGAGCATGGTGTTCATGGCGAAAGATCCTCTCGAATGGTCGTTGAATGGGTTGGCGGAAGGCGATGTCTTGTTTCATCGCCGTCCTGCTTCCACTTACGCCGCGGGTTTCCGAACGGACGCATCTTCGCGAAAAAATCCGGGACAAGGGGATTTCATTGCAGGCCCGCAACGGGCCGGGCCGCTGCCGGACGGCCGGCACAATCGCGCGATCCGTCCGACAACCCAGCCAGCCCTCGCATGAACCAGGAACTGCCACCCGACTTTCTCGCCGTCCTGCACGAGCCCGTGCTGCACGAGGACGACCTCGACGCACAGGAGCGCTTCTTCGGCCGCGACGCGGTGCGTGCGTTCTATCGCGAGGCGGTGCGGGAGGACGCGAGGGACGCGGTGCTGCGTGCCGCCGCGCCGCTGCTGTCCGAATTGCATCCGCTGCGCGGCGGGCTGCTTGCGCTGTTCGGCGGTGCGCTGGTGGAGAGCGGTGCCGATCCGAGGCTGTTGTTCCCGGCGACCCTGCAGCGGATGTCGCAGCTGCTGGCATCGCTCGCGCCGTACTGCGCCGAGGAGCCGATGGAAGAGGAAGAGGAAGAGAAAGAGGATGAAGCCGTGCCCGCCGACCTCGCCGCCTGGCGCGCCGCCGAGTCCGCGCTCCGGGCACTGCCACCGGCCGAGCGCCTGCAGATCGAGGCCCGCCGGTGCGCGGTCGACCTGCTCGTGCTGCCGCTGATGGCGATGCTGATGCGCGACGTGCGCAACCACCGCGACCTGCTGGCCGACGGGGCGCTGGTCGCGCGCATCGAGGAGATGGCCGTCAACGGCACGCTGCCCTTCGACCAGCTGCACTTCCTGCGCAGCGCGGCCCAGCTCGCCTACGAGGACGAACTCGTCGTGCTGCTGCCCACCTCGCAGGCCGGGATGATCGTGCGGGCCCACGGCCTCAACAACAACTTCCATGCGTTCTCGCTGCTGCAGGACCTGTTCAGGCTGCATGTGCACACGCTGGGCATCCGCCAGGCGCTCACCGTGCGCCACAACGGCGAGGACGAATACGGCGAACCGCGCGACTCCGATTCGGCCGAGTACCTCTGGCTGCAGGCCACGGCCTATGCAGGCGGCAAGCTCGTCGCGCCCATGGCCTGGTCGTGGGGCGAAGGCACGCTGCGCGAGAACGCGCGGCGCCAGGGGCAGCTGGTGCTTGTCGCGCTGGAGACTGACGACAAGCCCGCGCGCAGCTGGAACGGCTTCGGCCACGTGCTGCATTCGGAGCAGAAGCCGCACGTGGCGCTGGTGCGCTTCCTTGCGCCGGACGAGGTGGCCGCCTACCTCGCCTGAGGCCGAAGCCGGAAACGAAAAAGCCCTCCGGGGAGGGCTCTTTGACCAAGCAGGCGGGGCGCCTTACATGCCCACGTAATTCGGCCCGCCGCCGCCTTCAGGCGTGACCCACACGATGTTCTGCGTCGGGTCCTTGATGTCGCAGGTCTTGCAGTGCACGCAGTTCTGCGCGTTGATCTGCAGGCGCTGCTTGCCGTCCTCCGTGCCCACGAATTCGTAGACACCGGCCGGGCAGTAGCGGCTCTCGGGGCCGGCAAACTTCTCGAGGTTGATGTTGACCGGCACCGTCGCATCCTTGAGCGTCAGGTGGGCCGGTTGCTGCTCTTCATGGTTCGTGTTGCTGATGAACACGCTGGAGAGCCGGTCGAAGGTGAGCTTGCCGTCCGGCTTCGGATAGACGATGGGCTTGCACTCGGCCGCGGGCTTGAGGTACAGGTGGTCGGGCTTGGTGCGGCGCAGCGTCCAGGGGATGTTGCCCTTCAGCAGCCATTGCTCAATTCCGTTCATGAGCGTCGCGACAACGAGGCCCTTCTTGAACCAGGCCTTGAAATTGCGCGCTTTCTTCAGCTCGGCATGCAGCCAGCTCTTCTCGAAGGCGGCCGGGTAGGCCGTGAGTTCGTCGTGCTGGCGGCCGGCCTGCACTGCGTCGAACGCAGCTTCGGCGGCCAGCATGCCGGTCTTGATGGCGGCGTGGCTGCCCTTGATGCGGCTCACGTTCAGGTAGCCGGCCTCGCAGCCGACCAGCGCGCCGCCCGGGAACACCGTCTTGGGCAGCGACTGCAGGCCGCCGGCCGTGATGGCGCGCGCGCCGTAGCCGATGCGCTTGGCCGGCTTGATGCCCTTGGCCTCGTCGCCTTCCAGGTACCAGCGCACGTTGGGGTGCAGCTTCCAGCGCTGCATTTCCTCGAACGGGCTCAGGTACGGGTTGCTGTAGTCCAGGCCGGTGATGAAGCCCATCGTGACCTTGTTGTCCTCCATGTGATAGAGGAATGCGCCGCCGTAGGTGTCGCTCTTCATCGGCCAGCCGGCCGTGTGCAGCACGAAGCCGGGCTGGTGGCGCTTGGGGTCGATTTCCCACACTTCCTTCACGCCCAGGCCGTAGGTCTGCGGGTCCTTGCCTTCGTCGAGCTTGTATTTGGCGATGAGCTGGCGGCCCAGGTGGCCGCGCGCGCCTTCGGCGAACACCGTGTACTTGCCCAGCAGTTCCATGCCCAGTTGGAAGTTCTCGGTCGGCTCGCCGTCCTTGCCGACCCCCATGTTGCCGGTGGCCACGCCGCGCACCGAGCCGTTCTCGTTGTAGAGCACCTCGGCGGCCGGGAAGCCGGGGAAGATTTCCACGCCCAGGTTCTCGGCCTGCTGCGCGAGCCACTTGGTGAAGGCGCCCAGACTGATGATGTAGTTGCCGTGGTTCTGGAAGCACGCCGGCAGGAACGCGTTGGGGGTGCGCAGGCTGGACTTCTCGCCGAGGAACACCATTGCGTCGTCGGTCACGGGCTGGTTCAGCGGGGCGCCCAGTTCCTTCCAGTCGGGCAGCAGCTCGTTGAGCGCGCGCGGGTCCATGATGGCGCCCGAGAGGATGTGCGCGCCGGGCTCGGAGCCCTTCTCGAGCACCACGACCGAGATTTCCTTCTCGTGCTGGGCCGCCAGCTGCTTCAGTCGGATCGCGGTCGAGAGGCCGGCCGGGCCGCCACCGACCACGACCACGTCGTATTCCATGGCTTCGCGAGGGCCGAACTGGGCAAGGATTTCGTCGTGGGTCATGTGGGTCTGGTCGATAATGTTTTGAGGCTCGGACGCTACGAGGGCGCGAAACATTTTAGGGGGAGCGCAGCCCGTCACCTCCGCGACTCACCAGGACCCCTTTTCATGGCTTACAGCATCGATCTTTCGGGCCGCGTGGCCTTCGTCACCGGAGCCTCCAGCGGCCTCGGCGCCCAATTCGCGAAAACGCTGGCGCGCGCCGGCGCCGCGGTGGTCCTGGCCAGCCGCCGGGTCGAAAAACTCAAGGAGCTGCGCGCCCGCATCGAAGGCGAGGGCGGCGACGCCCACGTGGTCGAGCTCGACGTGACCGACCACGGCAGCATCAAGGCGGCCGTGGCGCGTGCCGAGACCGAGGTCGGCCCGATCGACATCCTGGTCAACAACTCCGGCGTCAACATCCGCAACAAGCTGCAGGACGTGACGCCCGACGACTACGACTTCATCTTCGACACCAACCTCAAGGGCGCCTTCTTCGTCGCACAGGAGGTGGGCAAGCGCATGCTGGCGCGCGCCGACGGTTCGGCGCCGGGCACCTATATCGGCGGTCGCATCATCAACATCGCCTCGGTGGCCGCGCTCAAGGCGGTGCCGAACATCGGCGCCTACGGCATGAGCAAGGCCGCGGTGGTGCAGATGACCAAGGCCATGGCGCTCGAGTGGGGCCGCTTCGGCATCAATGTGAACGCGCTGTGCCCGGGCTACATCGCCACCGAACTCAACGAAGAGCTCTGGACCACCGAGGCCGGCGCCAAGCTGGTCAGCATCCTGCCGCGCAAGCGCGTGGGCAAGGCCGAAGACCTCGACGGCCTGATCGTGCTGCTGGCCAGCGGCCAGAGCCATTTCGTGAACGGTGCGGTCATCGCCGCCGACGACGGATTCGCCCTCTGACTCCGAGAGCGTGGATAGGCATTGCCGCCGGCCTGGGCGCTGGCGCGCTCTGGGGCCTGGTGTTCGTGGCGCCGCGCATGGTCGGCCACTTCGGCATGGTCGACATCACGGCCGCGCGCTTCGCGGTGTTTGGTGCCGTGTCGGCGTTGGCAGTGTTCGCGCGACCGGCGGCCGTGCGCTGGCCGAATGGACAGCAGGCGCTCGCGGCGCTCGGGCTCAGTGTGCTGGGCTTCAGCGGCTACTACCTGCTGCTGGCCTTCGGCATCGTGGCGGCCGGCACCGAAGTGCCCAGCCTCATCATCGGCACGATTCCCGTCTGGATGATGCTACTCGGCCGGCCCGCGGGGCTGCGCATGCGCGCGCTGCTGCCGGGGCTCGTGCTCACGGGTGCGGGCATCGCGTTGATGATCTGGGGCGCCTGGTCGACGCAGCATCGCGAGGGTGGGGTGAGCTTCGGATGGGGTATTGCGCTGGCACTCGGCGCGATGGTGAGTTGGACGATCTATGGCCTGCTCAATGCGAAATGGCTGCAGCGCCACACCGAACTCAACGCGACCGATTGGGCCAACTGGCTCGGCATCGCGACCGGCCTCGGGGCGTTGCTGCTGTGGGTGATCGCCGGTAGCAGCATCGCCACGCTGCAGTCGCAGCCCGACGGCATGCTCTTCATCTGGATCGCGCTGGCCGGCGGCTTCGGCTCGTCGTGGCTTGCGACCATCCTCTGGAACGTTGCCAGCCAGCGCCTTTCGGCGAGCCTCTGCGGCCAACTGATCGTGAGCGAGACGCTGTTCGCCTTGCTCTATTCCTTCGTCTGGGACGGCCGCTGGCCGCAGGCCACCGAATGGGTGGCGGCGCTGCTGTTCGTGCTGGGCATCCTCGCATCCATCAAGGCGCACCGATGAGAATCGAAATCCCCGAAAAGAAAAAGCTCGTGTATGAAATGTCGATCCCCATCCGCTGGGGCGACATGGACGCCATGGGCCACCTGAACAACGGCACCTACTTCCGCTACCTCGAAACCGCGCGCATCGACTGGATGCGCTCCATCGGCTTCGAGCCCGAGCCGGGCGGCGAAGGCATGGTGATCGTCAATGCCTTCTGCAACTTCTACCGGCAGATCGAATATCCGGGCAACGTGCTGCTGAAGATGTATGTGAGCGACCCGGGCCGCACCACCTTCGAGAGCTGGGGCACGATGGCGCGCGAGGAAGCGCCCGATGTGATCTGCGCAGCGGGCGGGGCGACGACGATCTGGGTGGATTTTCCGAAGCAGAAGGCGTTGGCGTTGCCGGAATGGCTGCGCGAACTCGTGAGCGAGTGACCGCACGATGAAACGCAAGGTACTGGCGCTCGCCATGTTCGCGCTGCTCGCCACCGCGAGCCATGCCGAGGCGCAGATGCAGGCCGAGAACGCATGCCCTGCCGACGCGCCGTTTCTGAACGCCGATGCGGTGAAGAAGGCCGGCATCGAACTGCCGGTGTTCAAGCGCTATTGCTACACCGACAGATCGGGCAGCTACGCCTTGCTGCTCGCCGAGAAGCAGGACTTGCCATTCACCGGCGAGACGCTGTCCTCGGTGATCCAGGCCACGCTCTTCAAGGTGGGAAGCGATGGCGCGCTGACGCGGCAATGGTCGATTCGCGACTTTGCCGGCAAGGACGATGCCGGCATCAACTTCAGGTCGAAGCTCTTCGAGTTCGCCGATCTCGATGGGGACGGGCTGGTCGAGCCGATCCTGGTCTATCGCTTCTTCGCACCGACCGGTGCGAACAGTTTCGACAGCGACGACTTCTCGGGCGCCATCAAGATCATCGCGTTCCATCAGGGTCGCAAGGTGGTGATCCACGCCATCACCGGCGACCTGGACGGTGACCGGAGCACAAGGGCCAATGCCGAGTTCTTCGCCTTGCCGAAGGCCGTGCGCGAGCATCTGGTCAGGAAGATGGCGGGCATGTACAAGGCCGGCCAGTTCGGCTTCGACAACGGCAACGACTTCGTGCCGAAGAAGGCACGCTAGGCCGGCCGCAACACGATCCGCGCCTCGAACCCCTGCACTGCTCCCGCTGGCGGTGACGTCAATTCAAGCTTGGCGTTGTGCTTCTCGACAATCGTGCCCACGATCGACAGCCCCAACCCGTAGCCCGCGCGGTCCGAGCCGTGTCGCACGTGGCGTTGCTGCAGCGTCTTGAGCTGCGTCTCGCTGACACCGGCACCGAAGTCCCTCACCACCAAGGTGCAGGGCGCCGCCACCTCAATCACCACGCGCCCGCCACCGCTGTAGCGCAACGCGTTTTCCACGAGATTGCGCAGCGCGATCGCCAGTGCGTCGACATCGCCGAAGGCCACCGGCGCCGCGCTGTCGGGCACCTTGAGCTTCAGGCGCTCGTTGTTCAGCGGGTCTTGCCAGAACTCCTGCGCCACGGTGCCCGCGAGCTGAACCAGGTCGACCCTCGCACGCGTGAGCGATGCACCCGATTCCGCGCGCGACAACTGCAGCAGCTTCTCGGTGCGGTGGCTCAGCATCTGCAGCGCCTGGAGCGCGCCCTGCACGTCGTCACGCTTCAAGTCATGGTCGAGTGCGGTCTGCAAACGGAGGCGCGCGGCGGCCAGCGGCGTGCGCAGCTCGTGGGCCGCGTTGGCGGCGAGCGCGCGTTCCACGTCAAGCGACTGCGACAGCCGCTCCAGCAGGCTGTTGACGTGGTCGCCCACCGAGCGCAACTCCTGCGGTAACCCCGGCAGCGTGATCGGCCGCAGGTCGGCACCGCTGCGCTTCTCGATCTCGCCGGCCAGCTCCTGCAGCACGCGCAGCTCGGTGCGCGCCACATTGCGCAGCACCAGCGCGAGCAGCGGCAGTACCGCACCGAGCGGAATGATCAGGCCGAACAGCGTGCGGTTCAGCGCGCGGCGGCGCTCGTCGAGCGGGTCGGCCACCTGGAAATAGAGGCCCAGTGTCGGATGCCGCACGGTGTAGATGCGCCAGGTCTGGTTGTTCGCAAAGCCCGCGGCCAGCGGAACGTCGAAGGCATCGATGGGCGCTTCGGCCGAACGCAGCAGCACGTGCTCGTGCACGTCGACCACCTGGTACATCACCGCGTCCTCGGAGAAGAGTTGCTTGGGCGCCACCAGCGGCACGCTCGGAGCGGCGTCGCCTTTGTGCTGCAGCTTGTCGAGTTCCTGCACGGCCATGTCGAACATGCGGTGCGACACCTCGACCAGTTCGTTGTCGAAGTTGTGGTTGATCTCGCGGTCCACATACCAGACGACGGCGAACACGCACAGCAGCCACACACCGCCGACCCACAGGATGAGGGTGCGCGTCAGGCGCCCGGCGAGCGAGTCGTGGCCATTGATGCGCCCGGCGATGCTCATTCCTCGTCGTCCGCCGAGAACGACAGCCGATAGCCGAGGCCGCGCAGCGTCTGGATGTGGCTCTTGCCGAGCTTGCGGCGCAGGCGGCTGATGAAGACCTCAAGGGTGTTGCTGTCGGCCTCGTCGCCGAAACCGTAGAGCGCGTCGGCCAGGTTCTCGCGCGTGTGGATGCGCTCGGGACGCGTGGCCATCACGCGCAGCAGTGCCCATTCCTTCTGGGTGAGCACGACCGGGCTGCCGTCCTTGCGCACGCGGTCGTGGGCTAGGTCGATCTCCAGCGTGCCGAACTGCAGCACGGGCGAGGTGTTGGCACTGCGCCGCCGCTCGACCGCGCGCAGCCGGGCCAGCAGTTCGGCGGGGTCATAAGGCTTGATGAGGTAGTCGTCGGCGCCGGCGTCGAGCCCGCGGATGCGGTCGGTGACCTGGTCGCGGGCCGTGAGCACGATGACGATGGGCGGCTCGCGCAGCGCGCGCACCTGCGGCAGCAGCGAGAGGCCGTCGCCATCGCCCAGGTGCAGGTCGAGCAGCACCGCCGCGTACTGCACCGAGAGGAGGGCGCCGCGCGCATCGGCGAGGCTGGGCGCCACATCGACGACGAAAGCCTTGGCCAGCAGATAACTGCACACGGCATCTGCCAAGGAACTGTCATCTTCGACAAGCAATATGCGCACGCGGTGTGTCTCTCCAAAAACACGAAGTCTAGCGCCCGCGGGGCGGCCGGAAGGCCGCGTCAGGATTCGTTCAGGTCGCTTCAGACTGGGTTCATTTCGCGAACGTAGGCTCGCGCCAGTTTTGTCGAAGCCTGGTTTTTTTAATGACACGCACCGCGAATCTCCGTCCCGGAGTCCTGACTTTGCTTGCATTGGTCGCATTGATGATCTGGGACGCCACCCGCGGCGACCTGCTGCTGGCACGCATGGCCGGCACGCCGATGGGCTTTCCGTGGCGCGAGAACCCCTTCCTGGTCCACGTGATGCATGAGGGCGCCAGAAACCTGAGCTGGCTGCTGGTGATCGGCCTCTTCGCCGCCATCCGCTGGCCGCTGGGCATCTTGCGCAAGCTCCCCACGCGCGACCGGCTGCAGCTGGCGGTGACCGTGCTGGCCTCGGTGCTGGCCGTGAGCCTCATCAAGCATTTCAGCGACACCAGCTGCCCCTGGGACCTGAACGAGTTCGGCGGCGTCGCGCACTACGTGTCGCACTGGTCGTGGGGCGTGAGCGATGGCGGGCCCGGCGGGTGCTTTCCGGCCGGGCACGCTTCGGCCGCGTTCGCCTACGTCGGCGGTTATTTCGTGCTGCGCCGGGTTTCCGCCCGCGCGGCGTTCGTCTGGCTGGGCGTGGCGGTGATCGCCGGCCTGGCATTGGGATTCGCGCAGCAACTGCGTGGCGCCCACTACATGAGCCACACACTCTGGACTGCCTGGGTCTGCTGGGTGGTCGGATTCGCCATCGAAGTGACGGTGACGCGCCGGAACCAGAACCTGCTCGAGCCGGCGGCACCCCTTCATGCAAGCTCTTGATTTCACCCTGTTCGGCTGGCTCAACGCAGGCGCTTCGGCCTCGCTGTGGCTCATCGAATTCGCCCGTTTTGCCTCCGAGGTGCTGCCGGCCCTGCTGGCCTTGACGATCGTTGCAGGCGCGATGTTCGACAAGCGCTGGCGCTATGCGCTTTTCACCGCGCTGATGAGCGTGCTGGCGACCTGGGTCATCGTGAACGTGTTCCGTTCGGCGCTGCCGTTTCCGAGACCCGCGTTCTACGGGCTGGGCATCCAGTGGGAGCCGCAAGGCATGCGGCCGGGCTTTCCAAGCCTGCATGCGGCCGGCACCTTCGCCGCCGCCTTCTCGCTGTGGTGCCTGCCGCACCGCGCACCGATGCTGGCAGCGCTCGTGGTGGCGGCGGTGGTGGCCTGGAGCCGCCTCTACCTGGGGCTGCACTTTCCCTCGGACATCGCCGCGGCCGTGCTCCTGGGGGCGCTGGTGTCGATCATGGTCGAGCGCGGCGTGAGCCGTCCGCTGAACCTTGCCCTTGCCAGAATGCCGGCCCGCCGCCGTCTTGCGCGCGCACGGCGGGCGAGTCTGAACATGGACTGAACGTCCAGTTCAGGCTCCTTTCAGGCAGCGTCCTTACAGTCGCTGCATGTCTTTTTCGCGTATCGAGCCTGCACCTGTGCACAGCGCACCTCTTTCCGAGGCTTCCGCGCCACACTTTCCGTCGCCTGGCACGCTGTGGCAACGTTTCGACCAGTGGCTCGCGCGTCCGCGATCGGCCGCGCTGGTCATGCTCTGGCTCGGCCTGTACCTGGTGCTGACCACCAACTGGCCGCTGTGGAACGAGTTGGCCCGCATCGGCGGGGCGCCCAGCACCTACCTGCCGACAGTCGCGGCCATGAGCCTGCTCACGCTGTGCGGCACGGTGGCGATGCTCTCGCTCACGGCCTGGTCGCGCTGGCTGAAGCCGCTGTGGTTCCTGGTGGTCGTGCTGGCCGCCGTGGCGCAGCATTACATGCTGGAGTACCGCGTCGTCATGGATCCGACCATGATGGCCAACGCGCTGCAGACCGACCCGAACGAGGCGCGCGACCTGCTGAGCTGGCGCATGGCCTTCAACGTGCTGGTGGTCGCATTGCCCGCGGGGTGGCTGCTCTGGCGCGTGCGCATCGCGCCGATGGGCTTTCTCTCGAAGCTCTGGCGCAACGCGGCCCTGCTGCTGCTGACCGTGGTGGTGGCGCTGGTCACCGGCGTGGCGATGAACCGGCAACTCGCGCCGCTGATGCGCAACAACATCCACCTGCGCTACATGATGAACCCGATCGCGAGCCTCTACTCGACGGGCGCGGTGTTCATCAAGCCGCTCTTCAAGCGCAGCGGCAAACTGATTCCGATCACCGCCGGCACCACGCTCGGCGCGAGCTACGCCGCGCAAGTGCGTCCCCCGATGTTCGTGGTGGTGGTCGGTGAAACCGCGCGTGCCGACCACTTCGCCCTCAACGGCTATGCGCGCGACACCACCCCCGAGCTGGCCAAGCGTGGCGTGCTGAGCTACCGCGACGTGCATTCGTGCGGCACCAACACGCTCGCCTCGGTGCCGTGCATGTTCTCCCCATTGGGCAAGCAAGGCTACGAATCGCGCAAGGACGACTACGAGAACCTGGTCGACGTGCTGCAGGCCTCGGGCCTGGCCGTGCTCTGGCTCGACAACCAGGCCGGCTGCAAGGACGTGTGCACGCGCATCCCCAATGCATCGGCCTTCGACGGGCTCGATGCCGCCACGAAGAAGGCCTTGTGCGATGGCGACGAGTGCCTCGATGAGGTGATGCTCAAGAACCTCGACGCGCGCATCGCCGCGCTGCCGGCCGAGCGCCGCGCCAAGGGCGTGGTACTGGTGATGCACCAGATGGGCAGCCATGGCCCGGCCTACTACAAGCGCTCGGCGCCCGACGTGAAGCGTTTCACGCCCGAGTGCAAGACCAACGCGCTGGCCGAGTGCGGGCACAACGAGCTCATGAACGTCTACGACAACTCCATCGTGCAGACCGACCGCTTTCTCGCCGACACCATCGACTGGCTCAAGACGCAGTCGAAGCAGTACGACCCGGCGATGCTCTACGTGAGCGACCACGGCGAATCGCTCGGCGAATATGGCCTCTTCCTGCACGGCGTGCCGTACAGCTTTGCGCCCGAGGCACAGAAGCACGTGCCGATGGTCACCTGGTTTAGCGACGGCATGAGCGAGCGCCGCAAGCTCTCGCGCTCGTGCATGGAGGCGGGGCTCGATGCGCCGCTCACGCACGACAACCTCTTTCACACGGTGCTAGGGGTGATGGACGTGAACACGCCCACCTACAAGCCCGCGCTGGACGCGCTGGCCTCCTGCCGCGCGAAAGCCTGACCGGAAGCCTCTACTTCTTCTCGCGCGGCAGCCGCCCCATCAGAAAGAACTCGTTGTTCGGCTGCATGCCGCTGAAGCTCGCGAGCCGGTTGCTCAGACCGAAGAAGGCGGTGATGGCCGCGATGTCCCAGATGTCCTCGTCGTCGAAGCCGTGGGCGTGCAGCGGCGGGAAGTCGGTGTCGTCGATCTCGTGCGAGCGGTCGCAGACCTTCATTGCAAAGTCGAGCATCGCGCGCTGGCGCGGCGTGATGTCGGCCTTGCGGTAGTTCACCGCCACCTGGTCGGCCACCAGCGGCTTCTTCTCATAGATGCGCAGCAGCGCGCCGTGCGCCACCACGCAGTAGAGGCACTGGTTGGCCGCGCTGGTGGTGGTGACGATCATCTCGCGGTCGCCCTTGGTGAGCGAGCCTTCCTCCTTGAGCATCAACGCGTCGTGGTACGCGAAGAAGGCGCGCCACTCGGCCGGGCGTCGCGCAAGGCCGAGGAACACGTTGGGCACGAAGCCGGCCTTTTCCTGCACAGCGAGGATCGCGGTGCGGATGTCTTCGGGCAGGTCCTTCAGTTCGGCGAGGGGGTAGCGGGCAGCCATCTTTTGTCTCCTGGTGTTCGATGCCAGGATCATAGGCAGATGCCCGCTGATTGCCTGTCTCTGCCTACTTGAGCGCCTTGCCCTGCGTGGCGCCCAGCGGCGTGTGCAGCTGCGAGGCCACCCACTGGCCGGTGTTGTCGTCGCGACCCTGCAGCAGGTAGCGCGTGTCGGGCTTGCCGTAGTTCTGCACCGCCATGGCCGAGAACTTGCCGATGTCGGTCTTCGGATCGCGCAGGCGGTTGACGATCAGCACCTTCTTCGTGTCGGCGAAGTCGGCCATCATGTTCTGGTCGCCCTCGCTGTCGCCGGCAATGAAGCTCGGGCCGTAGCCGTACTTGCTGACCAGGAAGCGCTGGATGTTCTTCGTCTTGCCCGGGCCCTGCGTCTGGTCGTAGCCGCGACGGAACTCGGGCTGGATCACGCCGCCGGCGTCGCGCTCCAGCTCCATCGCGAGCACGCGCTCGGGCGGGTTGTTGTAGCCGAAGGCGGGGTTCGACGAGATCTCCTTGATCACGTCGACGAACGAGGCCGAGCACACCCACACATCGAAGCCCGCGGTGCGGAACGCGGCATACAGCTCCTGCATCTCGGGCTGCAGCCTGAGGCCGTTCTTCCAGCTCACCGAAACCACGCCCGCCTGGCCCGGCAGGGCGGTCGGCGAGGTCCATTTCACCTTGGCAACCGGCTCCTTCAGCTGCCATGCCACCGTGTCGGCCGTGAGCTTGCGCACCTGCGCCTCGGTCATGCCGACGAAGAGGTAGGTGACCCAGGGGTAGGCCGTGTCGTGGTCGAAGGTGTCGCCGATGGCTTCGTAGAGATAGCGCACCTTTGTGGTGAAGGCGATGTAGTGCGGGTTCAGCTTCACCGCCGCCAGCGGCTGGTTGCCCTTGAGGGTGCTGCTGTTCTGGTAGAGCCAGGTGTAGCTGGCCACGATGTCGGGCACCACGAGATCGATGTTGACCGGCTTGCCCGCTGCGTTGTTGTATGCGGGAAGGAAGTCTTTCTTCGGGATGTTCTTGCGCAGCGCCACCTCGAGCTGTGCGGGCGTGGCGCCGAAGGCGAGGTTCTCGAGCTGGTAGATGAGCGAGGCTTCCTCGATGTCGAGAAAGACGCTGGTGTTGTCCCAGTCGAACACCACGTATGGCGGCTTGGCGGCGTTGTAGCCGGGGCTGCCCTTGCCGAGGCTGGCGATCAGGCCCTCGATCTGCGCGCGGTTGAAGGCGTCCCAGTGGGCAGGGGAGAGGCCTTTGGCGGGCGAAAGGCTGGCGCAGCCGGTGGCGACCAGCGCGGTGGCGAGCGGGGTGAGGAGGACGAGGCGGCGGTGCATGCGTTCCCTGTTGTTGTGCGTTGTGGATGGATGAGCAGCACGGAGCGTATGCAGCGCCCGTGACACTTTCGCATCGACCTACGCATCAGCCGTGCCAGGTTGCGGTTTTGGTGGCTTGTCTTTAGGAGTGGGGTAGATCGTTCACGCGAAGAGCGCGCGGATGGGTACGATCGGCCCGAAGCAGTCGGTCACGGAGGGCAAGTCCCGCGGGCCGCGGCGCACCAACCACCGATGTCATGAACACCGCTGCCCCTTCCGTTGAACAGATGAGCCCCGCGCTTCGCCACACGCTGCAGATCGTTTTTCGATTGATTCTGGCCCTGTGCGTGGTCATTGCCATGCCACTGGCTCATGGTGAATGGGGCGAGTCGTACCCGGGCGAAGGCCAGAAGGCTTCCGGAATGCTCCTGGTCTTCTATCTGATCGGCATGTGCGCGGCGTTTGTCTATTTCGTCATTGGTACGGCGGCGCAAATACTCCTCCGGCGAAGACCGCCCAAGGCCTCGTTGATTCTTGATCTCGGCCTTGCCGTGCTGCTGGGGCTGGCGCTTGCCTATGGCGGGGTCACGGCTCACTACGTTGGCTGAGCGCCGAGATGATCAGCATGCGGGATGGCGGCAGCCAGGCGCGAGTGACTGTTTTCAATGACGGCGAACGTTTCTCTTGGGCGGATTGCTTGACTGGCTACAGGCCAGGAACGGACGGCGTGGCGGAAGTCGCCGTGGTGGCTTGCGTCATGACGGTGGCCCAGGCACCGTCGATGCGCTTCCAAACTTCCATTACCCACAGCCCGCCGCTGAAAAAGCGAGTGACTACAAGGTCGCCTTGCTGTTCGTGTTGCTCGCGTTCGCGCGGGACATAAGGCCGCTGCTTCTGCGTTTGCAGGTTGCCGATCCGTTCGGCTCGAGACATGAACTGGCCGTTCTGCTGGACAGTTGTGAAGTCGCTCGCGGTGTACTTGCCCCATTGCGCAGAATCGACGGCATAGAAGGCTTCGTCTCGTGCACGCATAGCGGCTTGAAGGTCGGGAGGGAGCGTGTATGTGCAGGTCATGGGAGCAATGTAGCGCCCATGGTTGAGGTCTGCTGTTGACCCACGCTGATGGAAGTGCTTCGGCCACAGTCGGCCAAAATCCGATATTCACCCGCCGGCTCGGCAAGAGGGTACTTGGTCGTTGCATCGGGTCCTGACAGGCTCGTAGCGTCCGCATTGAAGCTTCGCTTGTTCGTTGCGTGCTTGATGGCACTGGCATGCGCAGTCGCGGTCTACATGATCACTTGGACGCCTTTTGATGAAGTGACATTTCTATGCGGAGTGCGGCTCGTCAAAACAGCATTTTGGGTGTGCGCATGCGTCTATCCGGCCTGGTTGCGAGGCCATCAGTTGAGCCGAGAATCGATGCCCTGTATCAGGCATCTCTTGAGTGATTTGGGAAAGGCTGCTTCGGAGAGGAATGAAAAGTCCGCTCTAGCATCCGAAGACACGACGCCGACTCGTGCGCAGTGCTCACATCACTACGGCTAGGCCGATGGGAGCACCATGGAAATGTCGTGCACTATGGTCACGAGGCAATCTCCACTGAAAGTCGCGAGTTCGATATTCATGTTCATGCCGGGCGCAGAAAAATAGACATAGTCCGGCGTTCGATCGATCCCTAGGATCGGGGTCGCCTGACCGTGAATCACGGAGGGGATTCCTGGATAAATCGGCCCCAGTGCCGCCAAGTCTGAACGTTTGACGCAGGCAACCGAAGAATCGAACTTGAGGGTCATCCTTGCGATAAACCGGTGCGGCGTGAATTGGGATGCGACGTCGATGAGTCCGATCGAGGCGTACTGGAAGGCATTGTTGCCGTGAGAAGGCCCCAGCCGGGCAAAACGCGGCTGTCCCGGTACGTCCGGGTCAATTTCAAATTTCAGGCCAAGGTGCTTTTGAGCTCGTCTTGGAAAAGGCGTGTTTGCATCCAGCAAGAAGCTCCGATATGCCTCAACTGCTGACTTGGGCTGCGTGGGTACAGACGTGCATCCCGCCACAAACACGCATAGGGTTGGAAGCAAGAACTTGAAGGCCCGCACGCCTGATCCTCCCCGTTTTTTGAGACTAGCACTATAGCTAGGAGGCTTGCGAAAGTTGGTGATTTTGGTTCAATCCCATTGTTCAGGCTGGGCCGCGTCGTAGTGCCGATCGCAGAGAGTGCCGATAACGTGGGCGCTGTCAACGAACTGCATCCGCCCGATCAGCGCCGATCCTTCATGCCGCCAGCCTGCAACGGGCTTCTCTTTAGCCAATTGTTTGTGCATGATGAAACTTCGAACTGAAGGGAGTTAATAACATGAGCAAAAAAGTATCGATAGTCAAACCTTTGATTGCTGGTGCAGCTATTGCTGCGCTCTTTGCTGTTGCGGGGGCCAATCTCTACCCCTCCATCCCGACTGTATGGATACTCGCATTTGTGGGTTGTGGAATCCTGATCGTTCTTGCCTTGGCATTGCTTGCTATCGTGGTGGGGCAACAATGGAACGCTTTCGGACTGAACAACGGTGGCACGGATCCTCAATGGATGTGGTTTGGCGGGGAGCCGCCGGGGCTTCAACAGGAAAGAGCTCGCAACGAATTGCAATCTCAAGGCAAGAGTTGAAGCGATAGCCACTCCGCCAGCAGCCCCTGTCATCCCTGACTACGCACTGCAGCAAGCCTGCTTCGGCGTCTCGCTGTGAAGTCAGCCCCCGAGGCAAACTGAACCGCTGCGATGGCGTCCCTCGCGTATCAGACTATCCGCCCTTCAATGGCCCGGCGACCTTGTAAGTACTGAGGATGACGCCGGACGGCATTGCCTTTGTGCCGACGAGCTCGAAGGAGCGTGGCGGGGTTCCCTCCGCAAAGAAGCGTTTCCCCGTACCCAGCAGGACTGGATAGACGACCAGCAGAACTTCGTCCGCAAGCCCCTGTTCGAGCAGCGTCGATGTGAGCGTGGAGCTACCCCAGAGGATCAGGTTCGGGCCAGCCTGCGACTTGATGCGGCGAACGCCCTCGACGATGTCCGGTCCCAGGCCTTCGAACGGGCCCCATTCAAGACTTTCCGGACGGTGGGTCACCACATATTTGGTCGCCGCATTCAAGCTGTCCGCCATCGGGCTGCTCGGTGCTTTGGGCCAGACGCCTGACCACAAGTCGTAGGTGCGACGGCCGAGCAGCAGGTCGAAGCGTCCGCCGTGCGCGGCGAAGACCTCATCGCGGCCGGCGGGGGTTCGATAGGGCGCGGTCCAGTCGGTGTAGGGGAAATCGTCTTCGCCGGAGGACTGGATGACACCGTCCAGCGATATGTGCTCCATGATCTTGAGCTTTCTCATTCGGGTCTCCGTGCTTGGGGTTGGAGGTTGTGAGGAGGATGCTGGATCGTCGCGCAAGTCCTGCTTCGTCGATCAA
This sequence comes from Variovorax sp. RKNM96, assembly GCF_017161115.1. GTDB lineage: Bacteria > Pseudomonadota > Gammaproteobacteria > Burkholderiales > Burkholderiaceae_C > Variovorax. The sequence continues at coordinate 2,619,269 of NZ_CP046508.1, forward strand.
TGCGACGACACCCACTCTTGCGCTCCCGGCAACGGTGGCATCGCGAAGCTCGACTTCAGGCGCGCCACCTCATCGCCCGGACTGCGCCCGAAAAAGCGCTTGAACTCACGGCTGAACTGCGACGCGCTTTCATATCCGACCTCCAGACTCGCTGCGGACGCTGTCTTCCCGTTGCGCAGCATCAGCAGGCGCGCTTGATGAAGGCGCACCGACTTGAGGTACTGCATCGGAGAACTCTGGGTGACGCTGCGAAAGTGGGCGTGAAACGTAGGGATGCTCATGCCCGCCTCGCGGGCCAGGCGCGTGACGGTGAGGCGATCGCCAAACGAGGTGTGGATGCGTCGCACGGCCCTGGCGATTCTTCCGAACTGACCCTGATCGGCAAGGGCCGCGCGCATCGATGCGCCCTGTTCTCCGATGAGCACCCGGAAGTAGATCTCGCGCACGATCGCCGGCCCGAGCAACACGGCCTCCACGGGTGAACTCATCGCTTCGAGAAATCGCAGGACTGTCTGCGCCAGCGCGTCGTCCATCGGTGTCGAGAACATCCCGACAGGTTCAGCGCTCGAACGCCCGGTGAGCTCGTCGACCTGCAACGCAAGGCTGGCGAGGACGGTGAGGTCGAGGCTGAAATAGATCGCGAGCAGAGGCGCGTCGGCGCTGGCGTCGGTCTCCATGGTGAACGGGACCGGCACCGACACCGCGAGGTAGTGCTGGGCATCGTAGAGGTAGACCTGATCGGCCCAGAGGCCCCGCTTGCGACCCTGGCAGACGATGACGATGCCCGGTTCGTAGAGCACGGGGGTCGAAGCCAGTGGGCGATCGGAGCGAAGAAAACGCACGTCCGCAAGCGCGGTCAGCGTGTAGCCCTCTTGCGGTGCGAGTTGCTTCAAGAGCGCAACCATGCGGGCGCTGGAAGAACTGCTGTCGAGGGGTGTTGCGCTCGATTTTTTCATTCAGCGTACTGTGCATCAATTCAGGCAATAAGCGGCAAAAAACGGATGGTATTCATAGGAATAGGCAAACCAAACAGAGGATTGCGACTGGCTTGGCGGCACCCTCGATTCCTAGAATCGACGCATGAAAAACACCAGGACATTCTTCATTACGGGCGTCAGCAGCGGCTTCGGGCGGGCCATCGCGAGCGCTGCGCTGCAGGCCGGTCACCGCGTCGTCGGAACCGTTCGGACCGAGCAGGCGGCAGCGGAATTTCAAACCGAGATTCACGGCGATGCGCACGTGAAACTGCTCGACGTGACGCAGTTCGACGCTGTTGCACCACTCGCTGCCGTCGTCGAGGCGGAGCTCGGGCCGGTGGACGTCGTGATCAACAACGCGGGGTACGGCCATGAGGGCATCCTGGAGGAATCGTCGCTCGACGAAATGCGCCGCCAGTTCGACGTCAACGTGTTTGGCGCGGTCGCGGTCATGAAGGCGTTCCTGCCGTTCATGCGCCAGCGCCGGCGTGGACACATCATCAACATCACGTCGATGGGTGGCTACATCACGATGCCCGGCATCAGCTACTACTGCGGCAGCAAGTTCGCCCTCGAAGGGATCTCCGAGACGCTGGCCAGGGAGGTGAAGGGCCTCGGCATCGCAGTGACCGCGGTCGCCCCGGGATCTTTCAGGACGGACTGGGCCGGACGTTCGATGGTGCGCAGCGCGCGCGCCATCAGCGACTACGACAGCCTGTTCGATCCGATCCGGCAATCGCGCATCGACAAGAGCGGCAAGCAGCTTGGCGATCCGCACAAGGCCGCTGCGGCGATCCTTGCGCTCGTCGATATGCCGGAGCCCCCGGAGCACTTGCTGATCGGCAGCGACGCGCTCGGGCTCGTGCGAGCAAAGTCCGATGCAATGCTTGCGAGTTTGAAGCGCCATGAGGCGCTGACTTGCTCGACCGATATTGTTTGACGTTGCGTTCGGCCTACAGCTCGATAGCCGTCAAGCCGAAGTGCGGCGGCCCGTCAACCCGCCGACAAAGGCGCGGCGTTGATCGCCAGTTGCGCGGCGAACGCTCGCTGGTAGGCCGGCCGCGCCTCGCCGCGAGCAACATAGGCGGCCAGGCTGGGAAACTCGTCCAGCAGGCCGGACGGTCTCGCCCGCAGCAGCACCGACACCATCAACAGGTCGCCTGCGCTGAAGTCGCCGTCCAGCCAGTCGCCGTCACCCAGGCGGGCGGCAAGCTGGGTCAGCCGGGCGCGCACCCGGTCATGCACGAGGGGCATGCGCTCGGCTTTCCAGGGCTTGTCGCCTTCCACGAACTTGACAGTGACGAGCTCGAGGATGGGAGGCTCGACCGTATTGAGCGCCGCGAACATCCACGTGATGGCGCGCGCCCGCGCCTTGGCATCCGCGGGGAACAGGCCCGGGCGGCGCTCGGCGATGTGCAGCACGATGGCGCCGGTCTCGAACAGCGCGAGGTCGCCTTCCTCGTAGGTAGGGATCTGGCCGAAGGGATGCAGCGCCAGATGCGCGGCCTCCTTCATCGCGTGGAAGGGCACCAGGCGCACTTCATAGGGCAGGCCGGCTTCCTCCAGCGCCCAGCGCACGCGTGTGTCGCGCGCCAGACCCTTGCCGCCATCGGGCGACCGTTCAAAGGCGGTGATGGTGATGGTCATCGTGAGTGTCCTTTGGCGCACACCCGCCCCGGGTTGCTCAAACCCCTTCGACGATGCGCAGATCCCGTTCCGCACCGTCGCCCAGTGCGGCAAGCGCAGCCTGGTAGTCGGGGCTGTCGTGCACTGCTGTCGCTTGCTCGACGCTGTCGAATTCGATCAACACGGTGCGTTCGGGCAAACCGTACTCGTAGACCTTGGCGGGCAGGCCTCGTGCGAGAAAGCGCCCACCGCCGGCAGCGATCGCCGGGCCGGCCAGTTTCGCGTAGGCCGCGAGTTTGTCGGCGTCCTTGACGGCTCGGTATGCACTGACCCAATAGGCTTTTGCCATGGCGATCTCTTTCTGTCTTGTTGCTGAATGAGTGAATGAACGAATGAACAATTCGCGTCGTTGAAAACGATCCGCGGACCGAATCTTCGGCGCCTTCGTCCAACTTGTCCGGGGCAGGGGAATCAAAGTCTATATGGGCTGCCCCGGGGCAGTCGAGCGCAGGTGCCTAGGCGCCGATGCGTCCGGCCTGCTGCTCGATGAAGGCCGCCACGCGCTGCACAAGCACCCGATCGCCACCGGCAGACGCCACGCTGGCCGCCGCATGAACGGCGACCGTCTCGCCAATGGCAAGGATGACGTCTTCGGCGGCCGCAGCCGCCAAGCCGAAGTGTGGCGCCGCCTCGCGTACCAGCGCGAGGCTCGATGCGTGCTGTCCGGGAAGAACGGCCAGTTCCTGGTAACCCGTGTGCCCGCCCAGCTGCATCACGAGGTCGAAGGCGGGGGCCAGGCGCCACTGCCCGTCTTCGCCCCGCAGGGCACCATGGTTCTTGACGTGATCGTCGCTGTTGCCCACCGCCAGGTTGAACACCAGGCGACGGAACAGTTCGGCCAGGTCTTCCTGCGGCCGCCGCGAGATGCGCCGCAGCAACTGCGCCAGCTCGACGTAGCTGCCGCGGCTGGATTCATAGGGCACGTCGAGCAATGCCGAGGCAGAGAGGTAGTGAAAACGCCGCTCGTCGGTCACCGGGCCCATTCGGTCGAAGCGCTCGACCAGCAAGGCATGGCCCAGCGCGAGGGGTTGCAGCAGGAAGGGCGGAACGTCGATGCCGCAGGCATCGGCCAGCCAGAGCGTGGCGGCTTCGATCACTTCCACGTCGTGGTCGTCGCCACGCGATGCGAACTTGGCGATGAAGCGCCGGCCTTCATGCACGAAGGCCGCCTTGGGGCGCGCGCCGCCCAGGCTGCCGCCGCGCAGGAGCCGGTGCATGTCGGGCCCGATCTCCATGCCGGCTTCGACACGCCGGGATGCTTCGGCGAGATCCTCCAGCGACAGGAGCGCCGAAGGCGGCTCCTCGCTCTCGATGGGCAGGGCTTCGGAGAACACCATCGCACCGATGCGGTCCTCGTTGGTCAGCAGCAAAGCATCGATGTCGGACAGGGGCTTGCCTTGGCGTACTTCGAGCACCTTGCGGCCCCAACTGTCGGGCAGTGCATCGCGCAGCGTGAGCGGCATGGCGCCACCTTCGCGGATGCGGCGCTCGGGCAGCACGAAGGCCGCATCGCGCAGCGGCAGGAGCTCGGGGTTGAGCGGTGCGGCGGCCGGGTCTTCGAGATAGCGTCGGCCGTAGGCGAATTCGCCGGACTCCACCACGCCGCGGCGAACGAGCTTCATCAGGCCGGCCGGCTGCACCCGTTCACCGGTGCGGTGCGCGAGGCCGGCATAGATGCGCCGCTCGACATCGGTGTCGTCAGAAGTCACGTTCGCCCTCCGCGATCACGCCTGCGGCGCCTTGCCGAGTGGCCGATTTGCGCACGCGGCGCTTTGCCGCCAGGCCGGTGGGGGCCGGCGCCACGCCGTCGATCGAATCGATCTCGCCGAAGAGCCACAGCGCATGGGCCAGCAGGCCGATGCTGGTGCCGGGCTTGCCGGATTCGAGCGCGCGCAGTGTGTTGGGCGAGCACAGCAGCCGCTCGGCCATTTCGGCGATCGTCCATTCGCGCTGGACCCTGTGCGCGCGCAGGCGCAGGCCGAGCCTTTCAAGAGGCGCGATGGTTTGCGAGGGGAGGGCCGAGAGGCTGTGGCTGCTTTTTGACATCAATAAAATGACCATTAAACGGCTTAAGAGTCATTTTATTGCGTATTTACAGATAATGGAAGAACGCCTTATCCGGGCAGCCCCGGTCTTCGCGTGTCGTGCTGCTGCAGCACCGCAAGATCGCTCTCGTCCTTGAGCGCCACGCCGGTCAGCCCCCTTTGCAGGGACTCGCGCATCAGCCATGCCAGCTTGAACGCGGCGGCTTTGTAGGGCAGGCCTTCGGGTCGCACGTTGGAGATGCAATTGCGCGCTGCATCGTTCAGCCCGCGTTTGGGCGAATGGGTCAGGTAGATGCCGAGGCTGTCGGGTGAACTCAAGCCCGGCCGCTCGCCGATCAGCATCACCGAGAGCATCGCGCCGAACAGTTCGCCCACCTCGTCGGCCAGCGCCACGCGCGCCTGCGTGGCGATGACCACGGGAGAGAAGCGCGTGTCGGCCGGCAACTGCGCGCGCAGGGCGGCGAGCAGCGGTGCGGCATGGCGCGCCACCGCGAGCGAGGAGAGGCCATCGCCGATGACGACGCAGACATCGCAGCCGTAGCGCCCGATGCCGCGCAGGCGCCCGTCGTCTTCGTCGTCGAGTTGGCGGCCCAGGTCGGGGCGGCGCAGGTAGGTGGTGCGGTCCGCTGCACGGCTGCGGGCGCGGGCCACTTCCCAGTGCTGTGCGCTCAGCGTGGCTTCGAGCGCATCGACATCGAGTGCGGCATGGATCGCATCGCGCGCCATCGCATGCGCCCAGCCGAAGCGCAGCGTCTCGTCGGTGGGCATGCCGGCGCCGGCGCGGCCGAGCGCGAGGCGTGCGGGCGTGGCCGAGCGCCATTGCGCCCAGGGGTTGGGTGTGACGGCGTCGCTCATGATTTGAGAGCCTTGAGCCCGCTCATGTCGGCCAGCAGGCGGTTGGAAGAGGGCGGTGCAAGCTGCCCCGCCGCATCGGTGATCTGCATGCGCTGCAGCCAGGCCTCGAACTCGGGCGCGCGCTTCAGGCCCAGTGTCTGGCGCAGGAACAGCGCGTCGTGGAACGAGGTGCTCTGGTAGTTGAGCATCACGTCGTCCGCACCCGGAATGCCCATGATGAAGTTGATGCCCGCGGTGCCCAGCAGCACGAGCAGCGTGTCCATGTCGTCCTGGTCGGCTTCGGCGTGGTTCGTGTAGCAGATGTCGCAGCCGATGGGCAGACCCAGCAGCTTGCCGCAGAAGTGGTCTTCGAGGCCGGCGCGGATGATCTGCTTGCCGTCGTACAGGTACTCCGGCCCGATGAAGCCGACCACCGTGTTGATGAGAAAGGGCTTGTAGCGCCGCGCCAGCGCATAGGCGCGCACCTCGCAGGTCTGTTGGTCGACGCCGAAGTTCGCATTGGCCGAGAGCGCGCTGCCCTGGCCGGTCTCGAAGTACATGACGTTGTCGCCGACGGTGCCGCGCTTCAGGGCCAGCGCGGCGGCATAGGCCTCGTCGAGCAGTTCGGGCGTGACGCCGAAGGAGAGGTTCGCCTTCTCGGTGCCGGCGATCGACTGGAACACCAGGTCCACCGGCGCGCCGGCCTCCGCGAGCTTGAGCGTGTTGGTCACATGCGTGAGTACGCAGCTCTGCGTGGGAATCTCGAAGCGCTGGATCACCTCGTCGAGCATGTGCAGCAGCTGGCCCAGCACCGGCATGCTGTCGGAGGCCGGGTTGAGGCCGATCACCGCATCGCCCGCGCCGTAGAGCAGGCCGTCGAGCGTGGACGCGGCCACGCCCCGCAGGTCGTCGGTCGGATGGTTGGGTTGCAGCCGCACCGACAGGTGGCCGGGCAGGCCGACAGTGTTGCGAAAGCGCGTGACCACGTTGCACTTCTTCGCGACCGACACCAGGTCCTGGTTGCGCATGAGCTTGGACACGGCTGCCACCATCTCGGGCGTGAGGCCGGGTGCGAGTGCGGTGAGCGTGGCGGTCGTGGCTTCGTCCGACAGCAGCCAGTTGCGGAAGTCGCCGACCGTGAGGTGCGACACCGGCGCGAAAGCCGCTGCATCGTGGCCGTCGATGATGAGCCGCGTGATGTTGTCGCTTTCGTAGGGAATGAGCGCTTCGGTCAGGAACTGCTTGAGCGGCGTCTCGGCCAGCACGTAGCGCGCGGCCATGCGCTGCTGCGCGGTGGCGGCGCCGACGCCCGCGAGGTAGTCGCCGGAGCGCGCGGGGCTGGCGAAGGCCATGACCTGCTTCAGGTCGTCGAAGGTGAAGACCTGTTCTGCGATGGTGGTGCGGTAGCGCATCGTTCAGGCGTGGGCTCAGGCGTTGGTGGCCGAGGAAGACAGCATCTCGTCGGGCGCGGCCGCCTTGCGCTGCGAAGAGGTCAGGAGGAAGTAGCCATAGGCCGCGGCCATCAGCACCAGGAACAGCACTGTCAGCATGAAGTTGAACCACACCATCGCACCGAGGCACACCACGCCCAGGCCGAGCGCAATCGCCGGGAACACGGGGTAGAAGGGCGCGCGGTAGGTGCGCAGCAGGTCGGGCTCGCTCTTGCGCAGCTTGAAGAGCGCGGCCATCGAGATGAGGTACATCACGATCGCGCCGAGCACCGCCATGGTCACGATGTTGGCGGTGAGCGTCTGGCCGCCGAACTGCACCCACTCGTCGCTGAAGATCGCGATCACGCCGATGACGCCGCCGGCCAGCAGCGCGCGGTGCGGCGTGTCGAAGCGCGGGCTCAGGCCTGCAAAGTAGGCCGGCAGATAACCGGCGCGCGCCAGCGCGAAGATCTGGCGCGAGTAGCCCATGATGATTCCGTGGAACGAGGCGATCAGCCCGAAGAGCCCGATCCACACCAGCATGTGCAGCCAGCCGCTGTTGTCGCCTACCACCGCCTTCATCGCCTGCGGCAGCGGGTCGTTGATGTTGGCGAGCTTGCGCCAGTCGCCCACGCCGCCCGCGAAGATCATCACGCCGAAGGCCAGCACCACCAGCGTGACGATGCCGGTGGTGTAGGCGATGGGAATCGTGCGGTGCGGATCGCGCGCTTCTTCGGCCGCCATGGCCGCGCCTTCGATGGCCAGGAAGAACCAGATCGCGAACGGGATCGACGCGAAGATGCCCGAGATCGCGGCGCCATTGAGCACGTTGCCGCCGGCCCAGCCGTTGGCGACGAAGTTCGCCAGCGTCCAGCCCGGCGTGACCACGCCCATGAACACCAGCAGCTCGAAGATCGCGAGCACCGTCACGAAGAGCTCGAAGGCCGCGGCGATGCCGACGCCGATCCAGTTGAGCCCGATGAAGATCACATACGCCCCGAGCGCGAACCATTTCGGGTTGATACCCGGGAACTGCACGTTGAGGTACGCGCCGATGGCCAGCGCGATGGCGGGCGGCGCGAAGACGAATTCGATCAGCGTCGCGAAGCCCGCGACGAAGCCGCCGTTGGGACCGAACGCGCGCCGCGCATAGGCGAAGGGGCCGCCCGCATGCGGAATCGCGGTCGAGAGCTCGGTGAAGCTGAAGATGAAGGTGGTGTACATCGTAGCCACCAGCACCGTGGCGACCAGGAAGCCGAGCGTGCCGGCGGTATTCCAGCCGTAGCTCCAACCAAAGTACTCACCGGAGATGACGAGGCCCACCGCGATGCCCCAGAGCTGGATGGGGCCCAGGACCTTCTTCAGATGGCCCGTGCCCTGGGCAGTCGATGCGGCCGGGGCGGCTTCGGTGGAGTGCATGGAGGCTTCCTCTCTTCGTGGATGTTGACAGTGCACATCCAGCAAAGCAAGGGTCGTTCCACTACCTACATCGCGCTACATCGAGGTGATGCAGGCGCTGGCCATAATCGAGGTCTTTCAATCTCCGAGGTGTTTCGTGAAGACTCTTTTCTGTGCCGCTCTCGTGTCCGTCCTCGCCATCCCCGCAGCCTTTGCGCAAACCGCCGCAGTCACCACGCCCAGCGGCCTGATCTACCAGTCGCTCAAGGAAGGCACCGGTGCATCGCCCGCGGCCACCGACACGGTCAAGGTCCACTACCGCGGCACCTTCCCCGACACCGGCAAGGAGTTCGACAGCTCCTACAAGCGCGGCGAACCCACCGAGTTCCCGCTCAACGGCGTGATCCCGTGCTGGACCGAAGGCGTGCAGAAAATGAAGCCGGGCGGCAAGGCCAAGCTGACCTGCCCGCCGTCGATTGCCTATGGTTCGCGCGGCGCGGGCGGTGTGATTCCGCCGAACGCCACGCTGAACTTCGAAGTCGAGCTGGTGTCGGTCACCAAGCGCTGATCGATCAGATCTGCGCCATGCCTCCGTCGACGAAGAGCTCCGTGCCGTTCACGAAGCTGCTGTCGTCGGAGGCCAGGAACACCACCGCCTTGGCGATCTCGTCGGGCGTGCCGACCCGGCCCAGTGGAATGTTCTGTGCCTGTCCCTCGATGAAGCCCTTCACCTGTTCCGGCGTGAGGCCCAGCAGCTCATAGGCCGGGGTCGGCACCACGCCGGGACTGACCGCGTTGACGCGGATGCCGGCATCCTTCAGGTCCACCGCCCAGCCGCGCGCGAAGCTGCGCACCGCCGCCTTGGTTGCACTGTAGACGCTGAAGGCCGGGTTGCCCTTGATGCTGGTGATCGAGGCGTTGAGCACGATCGATGCGCCCTTGGGCATCAGCGGCAGCGCCTTCTGCACGGTGAAGAGCAGGCCGCGCACATTGGTGCCGAAGGTCTTGTCGAAGTGTTCTTCGGTGATCTGGCCGAGCGGCAGCAGGCTGCCGCCGCCGGCGTTGGCGAACAGCACGTCGAGCCGGCCTTTCTGTTCCTTGATGGTGGCGTAGAGCTTGTCGAGGTCGGCGAGCTTGGAGACATCGCCGAGCACGCCGGTTACGTTGCGGCCGATGGTCTTCACCGCTGCATCGAGTTCCGCCTGGCGGCGACCCGTGATGAACACATGGGCGCCTTCGGCCACGAAGCGTTGCGCGGTGGCCAGGCCGATGCCGCTGGTGCCGCCGGTGACGAGGGCGATCTTGTCGTTGAGCTTGAGTTGGGACATGACTTCTTTCTTCCTTGGAAATTGCTGCGAGGCAGCGTTGACGATGGAACGAAGTTTGGGCGTCATCCCCTCTCAGACCAAGAGGCCGCGCGGGACATCTTTATTTCCGGATCACTAATAATCCCGCGATGGACCAGATCACCGCCATGCGCGTCTTCGCCCGGGTGGTCGAAGCCGGCACCTTCACCCGCGCGGCCGATTCGCTGCAGATGCCCAAACCCAGCGTGACGAAGCTGGTGCAGCAGCTCGAGACGCACCTGCGGGTGAAGCTGTTGCAGCGCACCACGCGGCGCGTGACGGTCACGCCCGAAGGCGCGGCCTACTACGAGCGCACGGCGCGCGTGCTGGCCGAGCTGGAAGACATCGAATCGGACCTCACCAACGCACAGGCCAATCCGCGCGGAAGGCTGCGGGTGGATGTGGGCTCATCGTTCGCCAACATGATCCTGATCCCGCAGTTGCCTGCGTTCCATGCGCGCTATCCGGAGATCGAACTGGAGATCGGTGTGAGCGACCGGCCGGTGAACCTCGTCGGCGATGCGGTGGACTGCGTCATTCGTGCCGGCGAACTGGTGGACCAGTCGCTGGTGGCGCGCCGCATCGCGAACCTGCGCTTCGTGACCTGCGCCACGCCCGCCTACCTGGCGCGCCACGGCATTCCGACGACACCCGCTGACCTGGGCAACGGCACGCATCGGGTGGTGGGCTATTTCTCGTCGCTGAGCAACCGCCCGATTCCGTTGCGCTATGCGCATGGCGAGGAGCGCATCGAGATTCACGGCCGCACCGTGGTGGGCGTGAACGAGAGCACCGCGCACCTGACAGCGGTGCTCACCGGCATGGGCGTGGCGCAGACCTTCGACGTGATGGCCGCGCCGTACCTCGCAAGCGGTGCGCTGGTCGAGGTGCTGCAAGCCTGGGCACCGCCAACCTATCCGCTGCATGTGGTGTACCCGACCAACCGTCATCTGAGCGCGAAGCTGCGGGTGTTCGTCGATTGGGCGGTGGAGCTCTTCGCGCCCTACAACGACGCCAGCAGGCGCTGAAGCGCCTGCGGCCTTAACGTGTTCAGCCTGGCTGGTACTGGTACAGCCAGGTCTCCGTCAACGTCTGGTCGCCGTTCTTCAGGTAGAGCCGCATGTCGATCGGCTCGTTGCCCTCGGGCGTGAAGTCGAACTGCGCGCGCCAGTGGCCGGGCACGCCGTTGGGCACGGCCTCGGCGAAGACGTACGAGAACTTGCCGCGCGGTGCCGTGAGCACCAGCTCGGGCTTCACGCCGAAGGGCACGGTGGTGAGCGGCTGGCCGATGAACTCGACCATGAACTTGCGCACGCCCTGCGGCCGCGGCTGGCCCGGCTGGCCGCCGCGACCGATGCGCGTGGCCACGCAGCGCGCGAGCGGCGACGGAAAGGGTTCCTGGTCGGTCCAGTGCAGCCGGTACTGCAGGCTGTAGCTCGCACCCGCCTTGGCCTCGACCTTTGGCACCCAGAAGGCGACGACGTTGTCGTGGATCTCGTCGTCGGTCGGGATCTCGATGAGCTGCACCGAGCCTTCGCCCCAGTCGCCCAGCGGCTCGATCCAGAGGCTCGGGCGCTTCTCGTAGTTGACGCCGTCCTGGTAGTGGTCGAACGAGCGGTCACGCTGCAGCAGGCCGAAACCGCGCGGCTTCGTGTCGGCGAACGCGGACGCACGCGTCTGCGTGGGGTTGTTGAGCGGGCGCCAGATGCGCTCGCCCGCACCGTTCCAGATCGCGAGGCCGTCGGAGTCGTGCACCTCGGGGCGCCAGTCGATGGCGGTGGGCTTGATGGTCTCTGAGTACCAGTACATCGAGGTGAGCGGCACGAGGCCCAGGCGCGCCACGTCGCGGCGCAGGAACAGGCGCGAATCGATGTCCATGATCACCGCCTTGCCGCGCTGCATGACGAACTTGAAGACGCCCGTCACGCTCGGCCCTTCGAGGAGGGCGTAGACGGTCATCGAGGTGGTGTTGTTCGCGGCCGGGGTCTCGAAATAGAAGCGGGTGAAGGTGGGGAATTCCTCGGGCTTGTCGGGCACCGCCACATCGAGTGCGAGGCCGCGCGCCGAGAGACCGTATTGGTAGAGCTCGCCGATCGCGCGGAAATACGAGGCGCCGAGGAAGGCGACCCAGTCGTTCTTCTGCCAGTCGAGCTTGCCCTGGTCGCCCAGCCGGCTTTCCTGCAGGCGAAAACCCGCAAAGCCCGCGCCGGGCGGCAGCGCGCGCGCGGGACTGTCGGGCGGCATCGAGAAGTAGTCCGGGCTGTAGAGCACCTCGCGGGCGAAGGCATCGCCGTCGGTGTTTTCCAGCACGTGCATGCGCACCGGCGTCTGGAAGAAGCGGCCGAGATGGAAGAAGGTGACGGGGAACGCGCCGGGGCCTTCGCGGAAGAGGGCGTTGGCGGGGTCGAACTTGATCTTGCCGTGCGCGTCGTAGTCGATCTTCTCGAGCACGTCGGGGGCGAGTGGCGTGGCTGCGACGTAAGGCTGCGCGGCCAACCGCTTGGCCTGTGCGACGAGCCGGTCGAACGAGAAGGGCGAAGGCTGGCTCAGTTGCAGGCCGTTGGCGGCCAGCGCCTCTTCGGGCAGTCCAAGGGCGGCGAGTGCGGCGGCGGCACCACCTGCGGCAAGGAAGGATCGGCGATCAAGCATGTGTTTCTTGAGGGTTCGAGTCTTTGGAGGAGGGGGAAAGCGAGGCGAAGCGCGGAATGATTTTCCGCGATGGGAACAGCCCCCAGCTTGCCGCACTGCGCGGGACACCCCGCGTCAGCCATTCCGCGCAATGCAGGCCGGACAAAGCCGTCGATTCGGAAAATTGTGCGTTTATGTATCGCCCGGATCGGTTGGGTCCACGGCGCTCAGCGAATACACCGCATAAAGGGGCACGCCGAAGACCATCCTGAACACTGGGCCAAGCACCGTGTAGGCCAGGCCCAGGCCCTCCATCACGCGGTAGGTGCCGTCCAGCTGCAGGCGCGGATGCGGTTGGGTCAGGTCTGCGGGCCGGCGCAGGCCCCAGAGAAACTCGGCGCCCGTCGGCCGCACCGACGGATGGTTGCGCGCGCGGCCGGTGGCGATCCAGCACATGGCATCGAAGGCCAGCACCGAGCCCGCGGGCGCCCGCTCGCCGAAGGCGGCGAGCACCGCCTGCACGGTCTCCGGCTTCAGGTACATGAGCACGCCTTCGGTGAAGAGGAAGACCGGTGGCGCGTTGCGCTTTTTCGGCAGGCCGAGCTGGTCCCACCAGTCGGGCGCGGTCAGGTCGAGCTCGCGCACGTCGTGGCGCGGATGGGTCTCGGGAATCAGCTCGCGGCGCAGCGCGAGCACCTCGGGCAGGTCGGCATCGGTCATGCGCGACTTGTCGTCGTCCAGCCACTGGAAGTAGTGGCTCAGGCCGCAGCCCATGTTCACCACGCGCGCGCCGGGATGCCGCTTCAGAAAATCCTGCGCGAGGCTGCGAAAGCGCCGCGTGCGCGCGAGGATGCCGTAGATGGTCGCCCGGTCTTCCGGCAGCGCTTGCCCGTCGTCGCGGATCTTCTCGAGGATGGCGGCGGCGTAGGCGTCCCGCACGGCCACCTGCGGGAAGATGGCGTCGCCGGACGCGCGCGCAGCCAGGGGAATCCGCAAGGTGGAGGGGACAGCCGACAGGCGCTGCGCGAGCTTGCTGGTCGTCATGGATGCGGGAGCGAGGTCATGGGCAAAGTCTGGCGGCTCCCGCACGACGGGGCAAGTCAGTCTTTCGTTCCGCCTCGCGGGGCCGGCGGTCACTCGCCAGTGGATTCCATGAACCGTGCCAGTGCCGAAAGTCATGGGTCGGCAAAAAGAAAATTTTTGACATGTTATGTCGGCGAACCTATAGTGAACCCATCGAAGCATCGCTCGCTTCCAACGGTTTCAACCACAAGGAGAGGTATGCAATCACTGCTCGATCAACTCGAGGGCCTCGATGCGCTGGCGGGCGCCGCAATGGGCGGGCTGCCGGTGCAGCTGCAGCCCATTCCGGGCAGCACGCCCGTGGTCCAGGTGAGCATCGAGGGGCGCGACGAGCTGCCTATCTTTATTACCAGTTCCGACATGCAGATCATCTGCATCTGCTACCTCTGGACCGAGGATGAAGTGAAGCCCGAACGCCGCACCGAGCTGCTCGAATCGCTGCTCGACCTCAACCCGTCCGTGCCCCTGTCGTCCTTCGGCCGCGTCGATGGCCGCTACGTGCTCACCGGTGCGCTCGGGCGCAATGCAAGCGTGGAAGACGTCGCACGCGAAGTGGCGGTGCTCAGCGACAACGCGCTCGATGCACTGGACGCCCTGTCCGAATTCCTGAATTAAGCGGAGATCCACATGACCGTCATCAAGAAGCTTGTCACCCTGCTGCGCGGCAGCGCGCGCGAGATCGGCGAGAGCGTGGTCGACAGCAATGCCACGCGCATCTACGAGCAGGAAATCATCGACGCCAAGCACAGCATCGAGAAGGCCAAGGGCGACCTTACGGGCGTGATGGCCAAGGAGATGCAGTCGGCCCGCGAGATCGAGCGCCTGAAGAACGAAATCGCGCGCTACGAAGGCCTCGCGGTGGAGGCGCTCAACAAGACACAGGAAGGCCTCGCGCTCGACGTGGCGGCCAAGGTCGGCACCATCGAGCAGGAGCTCGAGGAGCAGGCCAAGGCCCACGCTTCGTATGCCCTGCAGGTTTCCAAGTTGAAGGAACTGATCAAGTCGGCCGAGGCGCGCATCCGCGAGCACGAGCGCGAGATCGGCATCGCCAAGACCACCGAGAGCGTCTACCGCGCCACGCAGTCGATCTCCGAGAACATCGGCAGCGGCGGTTCGCGCCTGGCCAATGCGCGCGAGTCGCTCGAACGCATCCGCGCCCGCCACGAAGACCTGGCCGACCGCATGACCGCCAGCCAGGCGCTCGAGAACGAACTGGGCCACCAGGCGCTCGAGAAGAAGCTGGCCGCCGCGGGCATCGGCAGCGACGCCGACCGCACCGGCAAGGTGATGGAACGCATCCGCGCCCGCCAGGCCAACCCGAGCGGGACTGCTTCGGAATGAACGTGCGGGTCAAGCCGGTTCGCTGGCAGGGCTCGGACGAGGCGATACGCGCCGTTCAGGTGGCGTTCGACGTGGAGGAGGCTGTGCTGGAGGCGGTGCGCACCGCGGCTTTCGAGCAGCACGTGTCCACCTCCGACCAGATCCGCCAGGTGCTGGGGCTGGCGACCACGTCCAAACCCAAGCGGCCGCGCCTGACTGTATCGCTCAGTGGGGCGGACTACGAATTCCTGGCGAAGCGCTATGGCCTCGCCGCCGACGACCGCCTGGCCATCAAGGAGAGGGCCACGCGCGATCTGATTGCATTTGCCAGTGGTGGAAAGAAGGGCGCCGGCGCAGGGAGGCCGGGCCGCAAGTAGAACAACGAACAACAACCCGCACGCGGGAGGATCAATGGGCAATTTCATGGATGCGGTGACGGGGTACCCCACCGCGATCTACACGGTGCTGCTGGGCGTCGTGGTGATCTATTGGGTGCTCGCGGTGCTCGGCATGGTCGACATCGAGCACAGCGGCATCGACGTCGACCTGCACACGCATGCCGACGGCGACAGCAGCGACGTCGGCCAGCTCGCGAGCTATGTCGTGGCCTTCGGGCTGAACGGCGTGCCGTTCTCGGTGGCTGTGAGCCTGCTGGTGCTCGTCGCATGGACGGTCTCCTGCCTCGGCGGCGAATGGCTCCTGCCGCTGGTGCCCACGATGCTGCTCAAGCTTGTGGCCGGCACGGTGCTGCTGGTGGCCAGCGCGGCCATCGCCATTCCCGTCACGGCGGTCGCCATCAGGCCGCTGCGCGGACTCTTCGTGAGCCACACGGCCGTGAGCAATGCCGCGCTGGTCGGCCAGGCCTGCCGCGTGGTCACCGGCGTGGTGAATGAGAAAGACGGCCGCGCCGAAATCTCGCGCCGCGGCGCGAGCCTGAACATCCGCGTCTGGGCGCCCACGCCCAACACGCTCAAGCGCGGCTCGCACGCGCTGATCCTCGAATACGACGAGGTGGCCGGCCGCTACCTCATCGCGGCGCACGAAGACATCGTCTGACTGCGCGCACCCCTTACTGTTCGTCCGCTCTCAAAGCAAATCTGGAGAAAAAATGGAGCCCATCATCTTTGCCGTCGTCATACTGGCCGTCGTCATCCTCGGCCTGTTCGCGATGTTCGCCAAGTTCTATCGCAAGATCGAACAGGGCCACGCACTCATCGTGAACACGCTGCGCGCCGAGCCCGAGGTGACCTTCACCGGGCGAATGGTCTACCCGATCATCCACAAGGCCGAGCTGATGGACATCTCGGTCAAGACCATCGAGATCGACCGCTCCGGCAACGAAGGCCTCATCTGCCGCGACAACATCCGCGCGGACATCAAGGTGAAGTTCTTCGTGCGCGTGAACAAGACCGCCGACGACGTGCTGAAGGTAGCGCAGGGCATCGGCTGCGCACGCGCCTCCAACCACGAGACGCTCGAAGAACTCTTCTCCGCCAAGTTCTCCGAAGCGCTCAAGACGGTCGGCAAGTCGATGGACTTCGTGGACCTCTACCAGGCGCGCGACGGCTTCCGCGACCAGATCATCAGCCAGATCGGCAATGACCTCTCGGGCTATGTGCTCGAAGACGCGGCCATCGACTACCTCGAGCAGACGCCGCTGTCGGAGCTCGACGCCAACAACATCCTCGATGCGCAGGGCATCAAGAAGATCACCGAACTCACGGCGGTCGAGCATGTGCGCACCAACGAGCTGCGCCGCAACGAGGAAATGCAGATCAAGAAGAAGAACGTCGAGACGCAGGAAGCGCTGCTCGAGCTCGAACGCCAGCAAGCCGATGCCACTTCGCGCCAGCACCGCGAGATCGCCAGCGTGCGTGCCCGCGAGGAGGCCGAGACCGCCAAGATCCAGTCCGAAGAGCGCACCAAGTCCGAGACCGCGCGCCTGCTCTCGGAGCAGACCGTGGCCGTGCAGCAGGAGAACGTGCAGCGCGAGAAGGAAGTGGCCGAGAACAATCGCAAGCGCGCGGTGGCCGTCGAGGAAGAAAAGGTCACGCGTGCCCGCGACCTCGAAATCGTCGACCGCGAGAAGGAAGTGACGCTGCAGCGCATCGAGAAGGACAAGGCCGTCGAAGTGCAGAAGAAGGCGATTGCCGACGTGATCCGCGAGCGCATCGTGGTCGAACGCACCGTCGCCGAGCAGGAAGAGGCCATCAAGGAACTGCGCGTGGTCGCCGAGGCCGAGCGCACCAAGAAGTCGGTCGTGATCATGGCCGAGGGCCAGGCCGACGAGAAGATGGTGATCGACGTGAAGGCGGCCGAGACGCAGGAAAAGCGCGCGCGCCACAAGGCGGCCGAAGAACTGACGCTGGCCGATGCCAAGCTCAAGGTCGCCGAGCGCGATGCCGAATCGAAGAAGCGCGAAGCCGAGGGCATGGAAGCCCTCTCCGCCGCGCCGGGCCTGGCGGCTGCCAAGGTCGAGATCGCCACCGCGCAGGCGCGCCTGGCCACCTTCGAGGCCGAAGCCTCGGGCAAGGAAAAGCTGGGCCTCGCCGATGTGCATGTGCGCCAGGCCGATGCCGACGCCATCCTCAAGGCCGGCCAGGCCGACGCGCAGGTGATCGAGGCGCGCTCGCAGGCCGAAGCGGCCGGCATGCGCGCCAAGTTCGACGCCGAAGCCTCGGGCAAGGAAAAGCTCGGCCTCGCCGATGTGAGCGTGCGCACGGCCGATGCCGAAGCCACGCTCAAGTCCGGCCAGGCCGATGCGCAGGTGATCGAAGCCCGCTTCAACGCCGAGGCCAAGGGCCTGCACGAGAAGTTCGAGGCCATGAAGTCGATGAGCCCCGAAACCCGCGACCACGAGGAGTTCCGCATGCGCCTGGAGAAGTCGCACATCGAGACCCTGAAGGGCATCGACGCGCAAACCTCCATCGCCAAGGAACAGGCCGATGTGCTGGGCACTGCGCTCGCCAACGCCAAGATCGACATCGTGGGCGGCTCGGGCGACTACTTCGACAGCTTCGTGCGCTCGCTCTCGGTGGGCAAGGGCATCGACGGCGTCATCTCCAAGAGCCAGGCGGTGCAGGTCGCCTTCAAGGACCAGCTCTCGGGTGAACGCGATGTGGTGAAGGACCTGCGCGACATCGTCGGCGCGCTGGGCAATTCGTCGGGCGAGATCCAGAACCTGAGCGTCGCCTCGCTGATGAGCCGCATCGCCGCCGACGGCACCGAGAGCCAGAAGTCGGCGCTGCAGAACCTGATCTCCACCTTCCGTCCGTTGAACGGAAGCGCGCAATGAACCCGAACCTGAAGTGCAGCTGCACGGGGCACGCGCCGATGCAGCCCGTGGCGCTGGCCGAGGCGCTGCTGGGCGTGCAGTGCGCCGATTGCCACGGCATGGTGATGGCCATGGACGACTGGCGCGCCTGGAAGGCCGCCGACCCGAACCGCGTGCCGCATGCGGTCGACGATGAAGTCATCGAGGTGTTCGACATTGCGGCCGTGCGGCACTGCCCCGAGTGCGACCGGCTGATGCAGCGCCTGCGCGTGAGCGCCGGGCCCGACTTTCGCATCGACCGCTGCGTGTCCTGCCAGAACCTGTGGTTCGACGCGGGCGAGTGGCGCGCCATCGTGAGCCGTGGCCTCGCCGGCCGGCTCGATGAACTGCTGTCCGACGGGTGGCAGCGGCGCCTGCAGACCGAGGAGGTGCGCGAAGCTCGCCTCGCCGCACTGCGCCGCCGCTACGGCGACGACTGCATCGACGAGCTGGACCGCATCCGCGCCTGGCTCGACACCCAGCCTCACCGCGACGAATTGCTCGCACTGCTGCGCGCGGACTGACCGCGCCGATCCATGCAATCCACTGACGAAACGGGAGCGCCGCCCGGCGCCCAGGCGCAGACCCCCGCCGACCAGACCGAAGCCCTGGTCTCCGGCAGCGGCAGCTATGACCTGCTGAAGAAGCGGCTCGAAACCCAGGGCGAGGGCCTGCTCAAGAAGACGCAGGCGCTCAACGAGCAGCGCCTTGCCGAGTTCGGCCGCTCCGACCAGACGCTGATCCTGCGCACCCGCGCGCGGACCGAGAACAACGCCGTGGCGCGCGACATCGTGCGCATCGGCGACCTGCTCCTGTTCGGCTACAACGTCTTCATCGGCCTTCGCAAGGAAACGGCGGTGGGCGACGTTTTCGGCCTCTACCGGCTCGCCACGCCGGGCGAAGCCGCCACCGAGAACGACGAGCTGCAGCCGGTGCCCCTGGCAGGTACCTTCCTCGAAGACACCCGCTTCGTCTCGGACTTCCGCGAGCTCTACGCTTACTACAAGCAGGCCACGCTGCTGCAATTGCGCGTGACGCAGGACAAGCTGCTCGCCTCGTTCCAGATCGGCCAGCAGCTGCACGACGTGCGCGTGTTCCGCTGGGCCATCGAGCGCGACGGCAGCATCCAGTACATCGACAACCGGGGCGAGCGCGACATCGCCTTGCCGGCGAGTCACGATTTCGAGTGGACCGTTGCCACGCGCGAAGACCACGTGGGCGGCAAGCACCCGCACGTGAACGTGCTGGACACGGTGTTCGTCGAAACGCTGGGCGGCGACCTCACGATCAAGATCGAGAACAACACCGAGACGGGCCTCGGTATCTACAGCGAGCCGGTGGAGGACAAGAGCCAGTCGCTGACCGATGCCGAGATCGCCTGGGCCAAGCTGGGCATGCTGATCCTCCTGCGCGTGAAGCCTTATCGCGAGCAGGTCACGCGCTACCTGGTGTTCAACATCCGCACGCAGCAGGTCGAGCGCATCGATGCCATCGGCGGCTCCTGCGTGCAGTTGCCCGAAGACCACGGCATCATTTTCCCGGGCGGTTACTACCTGCAGTCGGGCGAATACAAGCGCTTCGATCTGCCGGCCGAAGTGGTGGAGCACCTGCGCTTCAAGCGCATGCTGCGTTCGCCCAACGGCGAGGACGTGGCCTATGTCTTCTACGACCCGAAGCCGGGGCGCTACGCGCTCTTCAACTACAACCTGATCGACAAAAAGCTCGCCACGCCGATCATTGCCAACGGCTACGCGCGCTTTGCGGACGGCCGCATCCTGGTGTTCCACGACAACGACGGCGAGCCGACGCGCGTGCACCCGATGCAGCTGTGGCAGACGCCGTTCGCCAGCGAAGAGCATGTGAGCGCGCAGCCGCCCGCCACCGGCTTCTTCGGCAAGATCGGCAACGCCGAGCTGGTGCGCGGCGTGAGCGACCTCATGGGCATCGCGCGTGCGGTGCGGGAGCAGGCGCCCACGCGCGCCGCCTATGAAGACCTGATCCGCCAGTGCACCCGCGTGAGCGACGCCTACTTCTGGCTCGACGCGCCGGAGGCCGCCGGCCTCATGGCCGAACTGCGCAGCATTGCCGACGTGGCGCGCAGCACGCTCGCCGAGTTCGAGAAGGTCGATACCATCCGACGCGAAACTGCGCGCGCACTGGCCCGCGCCGAAGACGCGCAGCATGCGCTGCTGGTCGACATCGCCAGCACCATCTGGCGCGCACCCGACGATTTCGTGAAAGCGCTCGGGCGCCTGCGCGAGCGGCGCGGCGCGCTGCAGATGCTCAAGGAGCTGCGCTATGCCGACCTGCCGCGCATCGCCGCGATGGACGCCGCGCTCGAAGTCGAGCAGCAGCGCATCGGCGAGCGCGCGATGCAGTTCCTGGCGGCCGACACCGCCTTCAACGGCCAGCGTCAGGCGCTGGACAAGCTCGCGCTCGACCTGCCCAACCTGGCCACCTCGCCCGCGCTCGGGCAGATGCTCACGACGCTCGACGAGCAGGCCGCGGGCCTCGATCTGCTGACCGAGCAGCTGGGCAGCTTGCCGGGCGGCGATGCGGTGATCCGCACCTCGATCCTGGACCGCATCTCGCTGATCTACGCCGACATCAACCGCATGCGCGCCGATGCGCGTGTGCGGCGCAAGTCGCTGGGCGCGACCGAGGCGCGTGCGGAGTTCGGCGCGCAGTTCAAGCTCTTCAGCCAGGCGGTGGAAAACGCACTGGAATTCGCCGACACGCCCGAGAAGTGCGACGATGCGCTCACGCGCCTCCTGGCCCAGCTCGAGGAAATCGAAGGCCGCTTCGCCGAGCAGGAAGACTTCCTGGCCGACATCGCCGAGAAGCGCGAGACCGTGTACGAAGCGCTGTCCGCGCGCCGGCAGAGCCTGGTGGAAGCGCGCCAACGCCGTGCCCAAGGCGTGGTCGATGCGGCCGGCCGCATCCTCGACGGCATTCCGCGCCGCATCGCGCAACTGGCCGACCTGACGCAGGTTCACAGCTACTTCGCGGCCGACCCGATGATCGGCAAGCTGCGCACGCTGATCGCCGACCTGCGCACGCTGGGCGCCGCGGTGCCGGCCGACGAGCTCGACACGCGCCTGAAGACCGCGCGCGACCAGGCCCTGCGCTCGATCCGCGACAAGCGCGAGCTGGTGAGCGAGGGCGGCGATACGCTGCGCCTGGGCCGTCACGCCTTCACCGTGCACCGCCAGCCGGTCGACCTGACGCTGGTGGCCCGCGACGAGGGCATGGCCTACCAGGTGACGGGCACCGACTACCAGAGCCCGGTCGACGAGCCGCGGCTGCTGCCGTTGCAGCGCTACTGGAACCAGTCGCTGGTGTCGGAAACGCCGGAGCTGTCGCGCGCCGAATACCTTGCGGGCCGCCTGCTGGAAGCGCTGCTCGACGGCAAGGCCGAGCGCAGCTGGGCCGACGTGCTCACGCTGCTGGCCGAAGACCCGCTGCATCCGCAACTGCTCGACATGGTTCGCCGCTTCGCCGCCGCGCGGTATCAAGAGGGCTACCAGAAGGGCATCCACGATGACGACGCATTGCGCCTGCTGGGCGCGCTCGTTGCGATGCAGGACCAGGCCGGACTTCTGGCCTGGGGCCCGACCGAACGCGCGCTGGCCTTGCTCTATTGGCAGCACGGGCACCTGATCGCCCACCGCGAATCGCTGCTGCGCCGCGCGCGGGCCGCGATGCAGATGCAGACCCTGTTCGGCCGGCGCGATGCGCTGGAGCAGCTCGAAGCGGACACGGCGCGCGCGCTGAAGCACTTCGCTCACGACGTGGTGCCTGACATGTTGCCGCTGGCGCAGGACGCGAACGAAGAAGAGCGCGATGCGCACGACGGCCGCGTGTCCACCTTGTGCGACCAGGCCGCCGCGTACCTCGTGCGCGAGCTGGCCGGCGAGCGCGGCGGCGAAGCCTGGGCCGTCTCGGGTGCAGGCGAAGACCTCGCCGCCGCGCTGCTGCGCGAACTGGAACGCAGCGGCCGGCGCGACGCCTGGCAGCACGACCTCGATGCCGCACCGCCGGCAGAGCGCTGGCGCCTTGCGCGCGACTGGGTGCGCGCCTATGCGCTGCATCAGGCGCCACAGTCGATCGACTGGGTGGACGACGCAGCCAGCGTGCTGGCCATTCCGTTGCTGCGCACCCGCGTCAACGCGGCGCTCGACCGCACGGTCGAAGGGCTGCGCGGCGAGCATGCGCGCGTTGTCGAAGGCCGCATCACGCTGAACCTCAACGACTTCTGGCGCCGCTTCCTGTTCCACACCATGCACGCGGTGCCGGGCTACGAGGCGCTGCACAGCTTGCGCCACGAGCTGCTCGAACGCGAGAAGGCGCGGCTCAAGCTCGGCCAGTTCCAGGCCAAGCCGCTCTCGACCTTCGTGCGCAACCAGCTGATCGACGAGCTCTACCTGCCCATCATCGGCGACAACCTCGCCAAGCAGATCGGCTCGGCGGGGGAGGGCAGCCGCACCGACCGCATGGGCCTGCTGTTGCTGATCTCGCCGCCCGGCTACGGCAAGACCACGCTGATGGAGTACGTGGCCGACCGGCTCGGCCTCATCTTCGTGCGCATCAACTGTCCGGCGCTTGGCCATGGCGTGACCGCCATCGACCCGGCCAACGCGCCCAACAGCGCGGCGCGGCAGGAGCTGGAGAAGCTCAACCTCGGCCTCGCGATGGGCAGCAACGTGATGCTGTACCTGGACGACATCCAGCACACCAGCCCCGAGTTCCTGCAGAAGTTCATTGCGCTGGCCGACGGCACGCGCCGCATCGAGGGCGTGTGGAATGGCGAACCGCGCAGCTACGACATGCGCGGCAAGCGCTTCGCGATCGTGATGGCGGGGAACCCCTATACCGAGTCGGGTGACGTGTTCAAGATCCCGGACATGCTGGCCAACCGCGCCGACATCTACAACCTGGGTGACGTGCTCTCGGGCCGCGAGGCGGCGTTCGCGCTCTCGTACATCGAGAACAGCCTGACCTCCAATCCCACGCTGATGCCGCTGGCCTCGCGCGACCCGAAAGACGTGCAGTTGCTGGTGAAGATGGCGCAGGGGCACGACGTGCCGAGCAGCGCGCTCTCACATGCCTACAGCGCGGTCGAGCTGGAGGAAATCAAGGCGCTGCTGCAGCGGCTGTTCCGGGCGCGCGACCTGCTGCTGAAGGTCAATCTTGCGTACATCGAATCGGCCGCGCAGCAGGAGGCCTACCGCGCCGCGCCACCGTTCAAGCTGCAGGGCAGCTACCGCAACATGACCAAGCTCGCGGGCAAGATCACCGCGCTGATGCGCGACGACGAGCTCGATGTGCTCTTGCGCGACCACTACCGCGGCGAGGCCCAGACGCTGACCACCGGCGCGGAAGAAAACCTGCTGCGCCTCGCGCAATTGCTGGGCAGCCCGACGCCGGAAGAAAGCGCGCGCTGGACCTCCATCTGCGAGGAGTTCGTGCGGCAGCGCAAGCTCGGCGGCGCCGACGTGGACGGCAGCCAGCGCATCGCCAGCAGCATGCTCGACGTGGCGCGCGCGGTCGATGCGCTCAAGCCCGTGCCCCAGCCGGTGGCTGAAGGGCCGAGCGAAAGCCGGCGCCTGGCCGACGCGATGCTGCAGATCGCGGTGACTTACCGCGAACTGATCCTGCCGCTGGTGACCGCCACCGAGCGCCGGCTCGAACTCGACCGCTCGATCAAGCAGGACATGGAGCGCCTTGCAGCCGAAGTGCAGGCCACGCGGGCCGCACCGAAGCGAGCACCGAAACCCGACAAGGATCACTGATGTCCGTATTGCCCGAACTGCTCGCCCAGCTCGACGCCACCATGGCCGACGCACGCCTGAGCGACGACGAGCGCCGCGTGCTGGTTCACACCCTGCGCGAAGCCTCGCCGCCCGAGGACGGGTTGCGCCAGCTGCGCAACCGCGCCTTCGACCTGGTGCGTGCGCGCACCGCCGACCCCGAGCAGCTGTCGCTGCTCAAGTGGCTCGAAGGCGTGGTCCGCGCCATCGACACCGGCCGCTCGCCCGATGCGGTCGCGGTGCACTCGCAGGCGTTCTTCAGTCCCGGCACGGCCTGCCTCCAGGCGATCAACCAGCAACTGAAGGCCGCGAAGCGCTCGGTCGATCTCTGTGTCTTCACGCTGTCGGACGACCGCATCACCGCCGAGGTGCTGGCCGCGCAGCGGCGTGGCGTGGCGGTGCGCTTCATCACCGACAACGACAAGGAGTTCGACCGCGGCAGCGACGTCGGCCAGCTGCGTGCGGCCGGCATTCCGGTCGCGGTGGACCGCACCGAGGCGCACATGCACCACAAGTTCGCGATCTTCGACGGCGCGCGGCTCATCAACGGCAGCTACAACTGGACGCGCAGCGCCTGCGACTACAACGAGGAGAACGTGATCCTCAGCAACGACCCTTCGCTCGTTCGCCGCTTCGCGGACGAATTCGACACCTTGTGGAAAGAACTGCAGGCCGACTGATGGCGAGACGAATCGACTACGACTGGGAGCTGCCTCCCGAGATGCAGCAGCGGCTGGGCGGCACGACCTACGGCGCGCAGCGCGTCATCCACGAACAGGGCCACCTGATGGTGATCCTGCACGAGCCGCCCACTGGCGCCGGCGCCGAACGCAAGCCCACGGTGTTCCTGCGCAAGCCCGATGGGGCGTGGCTCCACAAGGGCAACAACCCCGGCGAGAGGGCGCTAGCCAAGCTGCTCGAGAGCTACCGTGCGGCGTTCAGCACCTTCGAGATCCGGCACCAGTCGGCGGAGACCTCGGAGGACCTGTTCCAGATCCTCGGTCCGCTGATTCCGCTGACCCGCGCCGCCAGGAACATGCAGGACACGCTGCAGGCCGCGCGCGACGCCGAGAAGGACGACCAGATGCTCATCGACCTGCGCGACACGGCCGTGGAGATCGCGCGCGGCTTCGAGCTGTTGATGGCGGACACGCGCATGTCGCTCGACTACCGGCTCGCGCACGCGGCGGAAGCGCAGGCGCACTCGGCCATGGAAATGAACCGCGCGCAGCACAAGCTCAACACCATCGCTGCGCTGACCTTTCCGCTGATGGCCATCGGCGCCGCCTTCGGCATGAACCTGCACAGCGGCGCGGAGAATCTGCCGGCCTGGGTGTACTGGGTGATCTTCGCGGCCGGCATTTGCTTGGGCGTGATGCTGCGGGGCTGGGTCAAGGCGCCCGTCGCGCCGCCGGTCGTTGCAAGGCCTGCGGCCACGCTGAAGAAGAAATAGGGCGAACGGGGCGGTCCGGCCTTCGTGATTCGCGAGGTCTCGCTGCCGAATGGGCACTTCTCATCATCACGATCTGCTTCTAGAGTCGCTTGCGTCCGCACAAGGAGAAAGCCCCCCATGATCGACCACCTGGATCACCTGGTGCTCACGACCGCCAACGAAGAGACTTGCGTGCGCTTCTACGTCGACGCACTGGGCATGACGCTGGAGACCTTCGGCGCCGGCCGCAAGGCCTTCCGCTTCGGCAACCAGAAGATCAACCTGCACGTGAAGGGGCACGAGTTCGAGCCGAAGGCCGATGTGCCCACGCCCGGTTCGCTGGACCTGTGCTTCATCGCCGCCGTGCCGCTCGAAGCGGTCATCGAGCGCCTGGGCGAGAAGGGCGTGCCGATCATCGAAGGCCCCGTCATTCGCACGGGTGCGACCTCGCGCATCCGCTCGGTCTATGTGCGCGACCCGGACCTGAATCTCATCGAGATTTCAGAGCTCGCGCCCTGAAATTCGCACCCGATGGGACCGTAGCGCCGCGATGCGTTACGGCTTGACGCCGAGCACCGACAGGATGATCGCCGCCAGCGTCAGGGTCACCGGCAGGCGGTGCGCGGCGATGGCGTGGACCTGGGCGACGGACACCCGGGTTTGCTGAAGGAGGTTCTTTTCGGAATGAAGAGCTGTGGACATGGCATTGACTCCTGAGTGGTGCGAACGGCTTGTTCGCATGCACTCGAAGATAGACCTCTCACCGTGCAACAACACGGGCCTTTCGAGGATGCGGCGTTTCCGTTTTCGCAACGATCCGGGGTCCGAATTTCGGAACTTCCAGCCCCGCGCGATGATCCGGCGGGGCGTTTCTTAGCCCGCGATGAGCTTCTGCACCAACTCCGCGGTGGTCGCCGCCGCGTACTTGCGCATCAGCCGCGCCCGGTGCAGTTCGACCGTGCGATGGCTGATGCCCAGCGCCTTGCCGATCTCCTTGGAGGTCAGCCCCTGCATCACCTGTGCCGCGACCTCGCGTTCGCGCGGCGTGAGCTCGGCCTTCACCGCACGGCGCGAGCCCAGGTCCTCGAAGGTCCAGATGCCGGCCTCGTGCGGCGCGGCGCGGTTCATCGCGTGGCCGGTGACATGGCACCAGAAGGTCTCGCCGGCCATCGCGCCATGCAGGCCGCCCAGGCGCTTCATCATGCGGTTGTCGGCGTAGTTGCCGTTGGCGTTCAGGAACGGTTCCATGCGTTTGCCGATGCGCTCGAATTCGGCCACGCTCGGGTACAGGATGCTGAACGAATGTCCCACCAGCGCGGAGGGCGTTGCGCCGAAGATCTCGCACACGCGCAGGTTGCACGCCACGATGGTGCGGTTGCTCGAAACCACCATGCCGACGGGTGCATGCTCAAAAGCCAGCCGGTAATCGATCTCGGGCATCGGGGGTCACCATTACGAAATACTACGTATGCGGGTACGTAGTATCGTTGACGGCTTCCCACCCACTCTTCACCATTCCATCAAGGAGCCCGAGTGAACAAGATTTATCCCTCCGCAGAAGCGGCACTCAAGGGGGTCGTGGCCGACGGGCAGACGCTCGCGGTCGGCGGCTTCGGCCTGTGCGGCATTCCCGAAGCGCTGATCGAGGCGCTCAAGGACTCCGGCGCGCAGAACCTCACCGTCATCTCGAACAACGCGGGCGTCGACGGTTTCGGCCTCGGCAAGCTGCTCGAAACCCGCCAGATCAAGAAGATGATCGCGTCGTACGTGGGCGAGAACAAGGAGTTCGAGCGCCAGTACCTCGCGGGCGAACTGGCCCTCGAATTCACGCCGCAGGGCACGCTGGCCGAGAAGCTGCGCGCGGGCGGCGCTGGCATCCCGGCCTTCTTCACCAAGACCGGCGTGGGCACCCAAGTGGCCGAAGGCAAGGAACTGCGCGAGTTCGACGGCGAGACCTACGTCATGGAACGCTCGCTGGTGCCCGATGTGGCACTGGTCAAGGCCGACGTGGCCGACAAGTCGGGCAACCTGCGCTTTCGCCTCACGGCGCGCAACTTCAACCCGGCCGCCGCCATGGCCGGCAAGATCTGCATCGTCGAAGTCGAGAAGATCGTCGAAGTGGGCGAGCTGGCGCCTGACGACATCCACCTGCCGGGCATCTACGTGCACCGCATCGTGCTCAACGCGACGCCCGAGAAGCGCATCGAGAAGCGCACGGTGAGCGCCGCGGCGCCGGTCGATGCGGCCGCTGCGAAGGTCGAGGCCCAGGCGGCCATTGCGCAGGCCGCGGCCGGCAGCGAGCAGCCCGTGCCCACCGTGCCCGTCAACAAGAAAGAAGGAGCCTGAGATGCCCTGGACCCAAGACCAGATGGCGGCCCGTGCTGCCCAAGAACTCGAAGACGGCTTCTACGTGAACCTCGGCATCGGCATCCCGACGCTGGTGGCCAACCACACCGGCACCAAGGAAGTCTGGCTGCAGAGCGAGAACGGCATGCTCGGCATCGGCGCCTTCCCGACCGAGGACAACGTCGACGCCGACCTCATCAATGCCGGCAAGCAGACCGTGACCACCATCCCCGGCTCGGCCATCTTCGGCAGCCATGACAGCTTCGCGATGATCCGCGGCGGCAAGATCAACCTGTCGATCCTCGGCGCGATGCAGGTGAGCACCGAGGGCGACCTCGCCAACTGGATGATTCCCGGCAAGATGGTCAAGGGCATGGGCGGCGCGATGGACCTCGTGGCCGGCGTCAAGCGCGTGATCGTGCTGATGGAGCACGTCGCGAAGAAGAAGGACGGCACCGAGGACTTCAAGATCCTCGAGAAGTGCACGCTGCCCCTGACCGGCGTGGGCGTGGTCGACCGCATCATCACCGACCTCGCGGTGATGGACGTGGTGCCCGAAGGCCTGAAGGTGGTCGAGCTCGCGCCGGGCGTGAGCTTCGATGCGCTGCAGGCGAAGACGGGTGCGAAGCTGATCCAGTAAGGTCGGTTGCATCCGACATCGACAAGGGCCGCTTTCGCGGCCCTTCGTCATGGCGAAATGAGAAACTGCGCGCATGGCTTACCTCGACATCGACAACCTCCACGCCATCTTTCTCGACGACGAGGCACTTCGCGCGGTGCATCTGCAGCGTCTGCCTTGCGGCGCCCTGAACATCGCGAGCGGCCGCATCGTGGCCTGCGATCCGCTGGTGCAGCCCGAGCGCCAACCCTTCGCGCGCGAACTGCAGGCGCGGGGCGCGTTCCCCGTCGAGGTGCTGCACGACAAGGGCCGACATGCGCTGGCCGTGCTGTGGCTGCGTGACCGCGGCAGCCTGCGCACCGCCGACCTGACCTGGCAGATGGCGCTGATCGAAGGGGAGTCGCCCGACACGCTGGGCGACGACGAGTTCTACGGTTACCCGGTCGACGCCGGCCTCGGCTGCTTCATGGGCCCCGAGGCCGCGGCCGCCATGGCCGAGCGCGACACGCGCGAAGCCGCCGACCCCGATTTCAGCAACTACTACGACGACGTGCTGGCCGGCGAGATGGGCGATGCCGACGTCGTCGACCACTTCCCGCTCGGGCCGGGATCGGCGAGCAACATGGTCATCTTCCGCTCGGGCTGGGGCGACGGCAGCTACCCGAGCTACTGGGCGCTCGATGCGGCGGGCGAGCCCGTTGCGCTCGTGACCGACTTCATGACGATGACCGGCGGCGACGCGCGCGACGAAGACGACAAGCGCAGCGATGCCTACAAGGCCAGCCTTTCGCCGGAGAAGCACAAGGCGCTCGAGGCACTGGGCGCAGCGGCCGTCAAAGGCGATGCCGCGGCGATCAAGGCGCTGCTCGGTGCGGGGCTCGCGCATCCCAACGAGATCATTCCATCGTTCGGCGAAACCGCGATCATGAGTGCCATCCGCATGAACCAGCTTGAAGCGCTGCGCGTGCTGCTGACGGCGGTACAAGGCCTGCCGATGCCGCCGCAGTTCTACAGCATTGACGAGGAAGAGAGCTACATCGACTACGCGCGGCGGCTCAAGAAGCCGCGCGTCGAAGGGCTGATCGAACTGCTGGAAAAAGCCGCGGCGCCGGTGGCAAAGCCTGGCTTCCTGAAGCGCCTGTTCTCCTGAGCGCTCAGGCGCCCAGCGCGGCGCGCACCTTGTCGCCGAGCCCGCGCAGCCGTTCGACCGGCTCGTTGGAGAACACGAAGCGCAGGTACTGCGCGCCGTGCGTTTCGCCCCAGCCGCGCATTGCCGTCGCGCAGACGCGTGTTTTCAGGAGGCGTTCCGACAGCGTCTGCCCATCGATGCCGAAATCGCTGGTCCGCAGCAGCAGCGACCAGCCGCCCGCCGGAATGCCAACAGGCAGGCCCTTGAGTTCGTCCAGGACTGTGTCGCGCCTGCGTTCCAGCTCGGCCACATAGGGCGCGAGCGTGCGACCGGACTGTTCCAGTGCCGTGGCCACTGCGTCCTGCGCGATGCCTACCGGCACGACCACATTGGCGAGCGACACGGCCACGAGATCGGGCATGTAGCTTTCCGGTGCCACGGTCCAACCCACGCGCCAGCCGATCATGCGCAACTCCTTGGCTGACGAACCGACGGTGATCGTGCGCTCGGCCATGCCGGGAAGGCCCGCGGGGTGAATCACCTTTCGGCCGTCGTAGAGCAGGCGCTCCATGGCGGTGTCGAGGATCAGCGTCAGGTCATGCTGCACGCAAAGCGCTGCAATGGCGCGCCAGTCGTCTTCATCGAAGTAGCCGCCGGTCGGCATCGACGGTGACATCAAAAGCATCACACGCACGCGCGGCCCGATGGCGGCTTGCAGCGCCGCGCGGTCGAGCTTCCATTCGCCGCCGGGCGTGAACTGAAAGGGCACGTACTTCGGCGTACCGCCCGCCAGACGGATGCGGTTGAGCAGGCCGGCGTAGGTCGGATCGGTCACCAGCACTTCGTCGCCGACCTCGACCGTCGCGAGCAGCGCGTTGAGGATGCCCGAGAGGCCGCCCGCGGAGATCACGCAGTTGCGCGGGCCGTAGTCCACGCCAGAGAGCGCCGATACATGCCGCGCAGCAATTTCGCGCAATCGCGATTGGCCGACGAAGGGCAGGTAGCTGTTGTCCGAATCTTCCGAAGCCGCGCGCACGGTGCGCGCGATGGCTTCGGGGTCCGGGGGAATGTCGACATCGAGGTTCTCGAGCCGGAGAAAGGGCGGGCCGTCCGCATCGTCCGCGATGGCGCCCATGCGGTCGACGCCGATGCCTGCGATGTGTTCGAGTCGGGCGGGGCGATGGCGTGGCATGCGTTTTTCTCCTTTGTTCCTGGATGATTGCGAGGCCTTTCGGGCGTGACAAACTTTCAGGATCTTCGATCCTGCTTCGCTTTCTCCACAATGGATTCGAGAGCGCTTAGATCCTCGGCATCCGAGCCTGCGGCTTCCACGCTGCGGCGCCGTGCGTCAAAAGTGTCGTAGCGGTCCTGGGCGATAGTCTTCATCTGATCGTTGCTGATACTCCCGTTGTTCTTGAGCACGGGACGATCGTTGAAATCGAGCAGACGATCTACATTGCCACGCCAATAGTCCAGGGTCAGTTCCTTGCGCTCCTTGACTCTCAGTTCGGCCTGTTCCAGAAAGATGACGACCAGGCGATTGAGCGTGTCCACCTCGTCTGCGCTGAGGTAGTTCTTGGCGACGATCACATCGTGCCTTCGCACGCGAGAGCCGCTCCAGGTGGAGAGCGACATGTTGGGTAAGTTGGCGTCGGCTCGGGCAACCACGATCTCCGCGGCCGTTTTGCGAGTGACCGCGTAGAGCAACTTGTTCTGCACTTCCGCGAAGAAAAGCTGCGCTGTGCTGTCGTCGATGCGGTAGTCGGCGCTCAGCGCAAAAAGGTCGCGAACCTTTTGGTAGAAGCGCTTTTCCGAAGCCCGGATCTCACGGATGCGCGCCAGAAGCTCGTCGAAATAATCCCAGCCGCCGGGGTTCTTCAGGCGCTCATCGTCCATGACGAAGCCTTTGACCAGATATTCGCTCAGGTGCGCTGTCGCCCACTGCCGAAACTGGGTGCCGCGTGGGGAGCGCACGCGATAGCCAATCGCCAGAATCATCGGAAGGCTGTAGAGCAGGGTGTTCCGGCGAACCTTGCGGGAGCCCTCGCTTTGAACTGTCAAGGATTCCTTGACGGTTGCCTCGGCTTTCAGTTCCTGCTCCAACACGATGTTCCTTGCGTGGAGGCTTACGTTCTGCTTGGTGGTGGCAAAGAGTTCAGCAATTTCGACCTGCGAAAGCCAGACATTGCCATCGAGCGCGCGGAGCTGAATTCGGGCCAATCCGTCGTCGGTTTGATAGAGGATCAATTCACTGCGCATGCCGTGAGTTCTTTCTGCACGATGGATTCGAGTTCTTGATGGGCGCGCAGCGTATGCCGCATGAGCGCGAGTCGGTCATTTTGTGCCCGCCGCGCCGTCGGGCAAGAGAGCATGCCGTTGCGCAGCGGCAGTTTCGCGCAGGAATTCCCACACGGCCTGCATGCGCGCCAAGTGCTTGGTTTCCGCAGGCATAGACATCCAGAAGGTTCGCGTGAAATTCGTCTGCCCGTTCAGCACCGACCGCAGCGCCTTGTCCCGCTCGGCCACGAACGCCGGCAAGACCGCAATCCCCGCGCCCGCCACCACCGCCCGATGCTGCGCAAGCACGCTGGTGCTGCGCAGCGCAAACGCATCGGGCCGGTGCAATTCATCGAGGTACTGCAGTTCTTTGCTGAACAGCAGGTCGTCCACGTAGCTGATGAAGGTGTGGCCGCGCAGGTCCTCGCGTGTCTTGATCGGCTTGTGCGCCGCCAGGTACTGCTTCGACGCATAGAGCCGCAGCGTGTAGTCGGTGAGCTTGGTCACCACCACCGGCCCGCGCGCCGGGCGCTCCAGCGAGATCACGATGTCGGCCTCGCGCCGCGACAGGTGCACCAGCCGCGGCATCGCCAGCAGGTCGATGGTGAGCTTGGGGTGCTGCAGCGCGAAGAGCGCGAGCTGCGGCGCCAGCACCACCGTGCCGAAGCCCTCGGTCGCGCCGATGCGCACCAGCCCCGACAGGCCCTCCTGCGAGGCCGGCGCGGTGCTCTCCACGGCCTGGAAGGCGCTCTCCATCGCCTCGACCTGCGGCTGCAGCCGGCGTCCCGCCTCGGTGAGCCGGTGGCCGCCCGATTCGCGCGAGAAGAGCGGGGCGCCGACTTCCTTTTCGAGCGCCTGGATGCGCCGCGCGACCGTGGTGTGGTCCACCTCGAGCCGGCGCGCCGCGCTCATCAGCGTGCCCGAGCGGGCGAGCTCGAGAAAGTAGCGCAGGTTGTCCCAGTCCATGTGCTTGCGTGCCTCCGTGTTCGGGCTCTGCATTTTTGCAAAGCCGTGGCGCATATTTGTCTATTGTCATGGCAAATCTGCAAAGCTAGGATGCGGGTTGCACCGGCGCCGACCGGCCTCGCCTTTTCAGATTTCCCAGAGATTCACAGGAGACAAACCCCCATGGACGCCACCACCACCCCCTCGACCGAAGTCGCCACCGTCAAGCTCTTGATCGGCGGCAAGCTCGTCGAATCCAAGACCACCGAATGGCGCGACATCGTCAACCCGGCCACCCAGCAGGTGCTGGCCCGCGTGCCGTTCGCGACGCAGGCCGAGCTCGATGCGGCCGTGGCCTCCGCCAAGGAAGCCTTCAAGACCTGGCGCAAGACACCGATCGGCACGCGTGCGCGCATCTTCCTGAAGCTGCAGCAGCTCATTCGCGAGAACATGGGCGAGCTGGCCGCGATCCTCACGGCCGAGCAGGGCAAGACGCTGCCGGACGCCGAAGGCGACGTGTTCCGCGGCCTCGAAGTGGTCGAGCACGCATCGAACATCGGCAACCTGCAACTGGGCGAGTTGGCCAACAACGTGGCCAACGGTGTCGACACCTACACGCTGCTGCAGCCGCTGGGCGTGTGCGCCGGCATCACGCCGTTCAACTTCCCCGCGATGATTCCGCTGTGGATGTTCCCGATGGCCATCGTCACCGGCAACACCTTCGTTCTGAAGCCCTCCGAACAAGACCCGATGGTCACCATGCGCCTGTGCGAACTGGCGCTCGAAGCCGGCATTCCGCCCGGCGTGCTGAACGTGATTCATGGCGGCGAAGCCATCGTCAACGGCATCTGCGATCACAAGGACATCAAGGCGATCAGCTTCGTCGGCTCGACCAAGGTCGGCACGCACGTCTACAACCGCGCCACGCTGGCCGGCAAGCGCGTGCAATGCATGATGGGCGCGAAGAACCACGCCATCGTGATGCCCGACGCGAACAAGGAGCAGACGCTCAATGCATTGGCAGGCGCGAGCTTCGGCGCGGCCGGCCAGCGCTGCATGGCAGTGTCGGTCGCGGTGCTGGTGGGCGATGCACGCAAGTGGGTGCCCGAACTGATCGCCAAGGCCAAGACGCTGAAGATCGGCGCCGGCACCGAGAAGGGCGTGGATGTGGGGCCGCTGGTTTCGTGCGCTGCGTACGACCGCGTCAACCATCTCATCGAACGCGGCCTGGCCGATGGCGCCAAGCTCGAGCTCGACGGCCGCAAGCCCACTGTGCCCGGCTACGAGAAGGGCAACTTCGTCGGCCCGACGATCTTCACCGGCGTGAAGCCCGGCATGACGATCTATGACCAGGAAATCTTCGGCCCGGTGCTGTGCGTGGCCGATGCCGAGACCATCGACGAGGCGATCGAGCTGATCAACAGCAACCCGAACGGCAATGGCACGGCGATCTTCACGCAGTCGGGCGCCGCGGCGCGCCGTTTCCAGGAAGACATCGACGTGGGCCAGGTCGGCATCAACGTGCCGATCCCGGTGCCGGTCCCGATGTTCTCGTTCACCGGTTCGCGCGCCTCCAAGCTCGGCGACCTCGGCCCGTACGGCAAGCAGGTCATCATGTTCTACACGCAGACCAAGACTGTGACGGCACGCTGGTTCGACGACAGCACCGTCTCGCACGGCGTCAACACCACCATCAGCCTCAAATGAGGTACGGGCTTCGCGTCGCGGCCTGGGGCGCGGTGGCGACGGTTGCATTGCTTGCCGGCAGTGCGCAGGCGGCCACCTATGACGAGCCTGTCGACTGCAATCCGAACGGGAACCAGCAGCAGATGAACGACTGCGCGCTGCTCGATTTCCGTGCGGCCGATGCCGTGCTCAACATCCGCTACGGCGAGGTGATGAAGACGCTTTCGCCGCAGATGCGCGTCGCACTGCGCAACGAGCAGCGAGCCTGGCTCAAAGGCCGCGACCCCGCTTGCAAGCGGGCTTCGAGAGCGTACGAAGGCGGCTCCATGTGGCCACTGGTGTTCAACTCGTGCCTGGAGAAATCGACCCGTAAACGCACCGCTGAACTGGACCGCTGGAAGGGTCGCGAACAATGAACTTCGAACTGTCCGAAGAACAGAACGCGTTTGCGCAGAGCGCGCGCGACTTTGCCCAGGCCGAGTTCGCACCGCATGCCGCGCAGTGGGACGCCGAAGCGATCTTCCCGAAGGAAGCCATCGCCAAAGCTGGTGAACTGGGCTTCTGCGGCCTGTATGCGCCCGAGCGCATCGGCGGCCTTGGCCTGCCGCGGCTCGATGCGGCGCTGGTGTTCGAGGAGATGGCTGCGGTCGACCCCTCGACCACGGCCTTCATCACGATCCACAACATGGCGACGTGGATGCTCGGCACCTGGGCCACCGACGCGGTGGCCGCGCAGTGGGGCGAGGATCTCACGAGCGGTCGCAAGCTCGCCTCTTATTGCCTTACCGAACCGGGTGCGGGGTCGGATGCCGGCTCGCTGAAGACGCGCGCCGAGCTGCAAGGCCACGAGTACGTCATCAACGGCGGCAAGGCCTTCATCTCGGGCGCCGGTTCCACCGACGTGCTGGTGCTGATGGCGCGCACCGGCGGCGCGGGTGCGAGCGGCATCTCGGCCTTCGCGGTGCCGGCCGATGCACCCGGCGTGAGCTACGGCAAGAAGGAACACAAGATGGGCTGGAACAGCCAGCCCACGCGCACCATCAACTTCGACAACGTGCGCATCCCGGCCGAGAACCTGCTGGGCAAGGAAGGCGAGGGCTTTCGCATCGCGATGAAGGGGCTCGACGGTGGGCGCATCAACATCGCGACCTGCTCGGTGGGCGCCGCGCAGGGCGCGCTCGATGCGGCGCGCCGCTACCTGCACGAGCGCCAGCAGTTCGGCAAGCCGATCGCGAGCTTCCAGGCCCTGCAGTTCAAGCTGGCCGACATGGCGACCGAGTTGGTCGCGGCGCGGCAGATGGTGCGGCTGGCTGCGAGCAAGCTCGATGCGGGCCATGCCGACGCCAGCACCTACTGCGCGATGGCCAAGCGCTTCGCGACCGATGCGGGCTTCAACGTCTGCAACGACGCGCTGCAGCTGCACGGCGGCTACGGCTACCTGAGCGAGTTCCCGCTGGAGCGCCTGGTGCGCGATACCCGCGTGCACCAGATCCTCGAAGGCACCAACGAAATCATGCGAGTGATCGTTGCGCGAAAATTGCTGGAAGGGGACAGCGATATCCGCTGACGCCCCGCACCCAGAACCCCTCAAGACAATGACCGACTCCGTAGTTCTCTTCGACGAAATCAAGACCGCCGGCGGCAAGCGCTTCGGCGTTGCCACGCTCAACGCACCGGCCTCGCTCAATGCGCTGTCCGTGGACATGGTGCGCCTGCTCACGCCCAAGCTGCGCGAATGGGCGAAAGACAACGGCATCGTCGGCGTGCTGTTGCAGGCCGCTGGCGAGAAGGCCTTCTGCGCGGGCGGCGACCTGCGCCAGCTCTACCAGACGCTGCTCGAATGCGGCCCCGCGCGCAACACCTACGCCGAAGACTTCTTCCGCGAAGAGTACGAGCTCGACTACCTGATCCACACGTTCCCGAAGCCCTTCCTGTGCTGGGGCCACGGCATCGTGATGGGCGGCGGCGTGGGCCTGATGTCGGGCTGCTCGCACCGCGTGGTGACGACGCAGAGCCGCATCGCGATGCCCGAGATCGCCATCGGCCTGTACCCCGACGTGGGCGGCAGCTGGTTCCTGCGCCGCACGCCCGGCCGCACCGGCCTGTTTCTGGCGCTCACCGCAGCGAACCTGAATGCGGCCGATGCGATCTTCTGCGGCCTCGCCGACGTGCTGGTGCCGCAGGAGCGCAAGAGCCAGGTGCTCGACGCCATTGCCGGAGCCGCATGGGCCGGCGAGAGCAAGGCCGACCGTGCCACGCTCTCGCGCATCCTCGCCAAGGCCGGCGAAGGTGCCGAGATGCCGGCTTCGAAGGTGCGCGAGCACTACGACACCATCAACGCGCTGATGGCCGGCGACGACCTGCTCGACATCGCCAACCGCCTGCGTGGCCTGCAGAGCGAGGATCCCTGGCTGCAAAGCGCCTCCAAGACTTTCGTGAAGGGCGCGCCGAGTTCCGCCGCCCTGAGCTTCGAGCTCTGGCAGCGTGTGCACCGCATGTCTCTGGCCGAAGTGTTCCGGCTCGAGTACTGGGCATCGCTCGGCTTCTGTGCGCACAAGGACTTTGCCGAGGGCATCCGTGCGGTGCTGATCGACAAGGACCGCAACCCGCGCTGGAACCCCGCGACCATCGAAGAGATCACGCCCGCCTTCATCGACGACCACCTGCGTCCGCGCGGCGACATGCCGGCGGAGCTTGCATCGCTGGTCTGACACCGCATCCATAAAGACAACGGAGACAAACACATGAAGATCGCATTCATCGGCCTCGGCAACATGGGCGGCCCGATGGCCCTGAACCTGCTCAAGGCCGGCCACACGCTCAGTGCCTTCGACCTCTCGGCCGACGCCTGCAAGAAGTTCGGCGCCGAGGGCCTGCCCATTGCCAAGTCGGCGGCCGAGACCGTCGCCGACGCCGAAGTCGTCATCAGCATGCTGCCGGCCAGCGCGCACGTCGAGGGCCTGTTCCTCGGCGGCGCTGGCAAGCCCGGCCTGCTGGAGAGCATCAAGGCCGGCACGCTCGTGATCGACAGCAGTACCATCGCCGCCGCCACCTCGCGCAAGGTGGCCGAGGCGGCCGCTGCCAAGGGCGTGGCGATGATCGACGCACCCGTGTCGGGCGGCACCGGCGGCGCGATCGCCGGCACGCTGACCTTCATGGTCGGCGGCGAGACCAAAGACCTGGAGCGCGCGCGCCCGGTGCTCGAGAAGATGGGCGCCAACATCTTCCACGCCGGTGCAGCCGGTGCGGGGCAGACCGCGAAGATCTGCAACAACATGCTGCTCGGCATTTTGATGATCGGCACCTCCGAGGCGCTGGCGCTCGGCGTGGCCAACGGGCTCGATCCCAAGGTGCTCTCCGAAATCATGCGCCGCAGCTCGGGCGGCAACTGGGCGCTCGAGAAGTACAACCCGATGCCGGGCGTGATGGAAACGTCGCCCGCCTCGAAGAACTACGCGGGCGGCTTCGGCACCGACCTGATGCTCAAGGACCTGGGCCTGGCCCAGGAGAACGCGGCGGCCGTGCGCGCCGCCACGCCCCTGGGCGGCCTCGCACGCAGCCTGTATGCGGCGCACAGCCTGGCCGGCCACGGCGCGCTGGACTTCTCCAGCGTGCTGAAGCTGGTGCAGAAGGCTTCCTGATCAGGTGCCGGTGAGGGGCGGGGTTTCCTCGGGCTCCTCTTGCAGGTTGGTGGCCCAAGGCGGGCCCGCAGCCTTGCAGTAGCTCGCCACCACCTCCCGGATGATCGTGTCGACCGCCGCCACGGCGGGCGACGATTCCCGGGGCCGCGTCACCGTCACGACCAGCGGCGGCAGGGCGGGCCCTTCGCAGAGCTTCAGGTCCCCGGCCTCGATCTCGCGCTGCACGAAGATCGGTGGAATCGCCGCCACGCCGAAACCCTCTTTCACAAGCTGCACGATCGACTGCACCGACGGAAAGCTGCAGATGCGCGGCTCCGCCTCGCGTCCCGCGAACAGCGCGCGGATGTGCGCGTGCGGGCTGGAGGTGCGCACATAGGTCAGCACCGGGATGCGTTCGAGGTCTTCGAGCGTCAGCACATCCCGCGTGGGCCACACGTCGGGTCGCGCGATCCAGCGGATCGGAAAGCGCGACAGCGGCGTCACTTCGAGCTCCATGTTGCCGGCCGCTTCCTCGACGGGATCGTTCTGGATCAGCAGGTCGAGCTTGTGCTGGCGGAACTGCTCCCGCAGGTTGCGCGCGGGCTCGACGGTGATGTCCGGGTCCACCGCCGGAAAGCGCCGCGCAAGCCCGTGGATCAGCGGCGTGAGCCAGGTATGGACCACGGTCTCGATCACGCCGATGCGCACGCGCCCCGCGGGTGGCGCATCGGGCTGCGTCGAGAGCTTGAGCTCGCGCTCCAGCGCGAGCATGCGCTCGGCCTGCCGTACCACCTGTTCGCCCACGGGCGTGAGGGTCAGGGTGCGATTGGAGCGGTCAACAAGGAAAACCCCTAGTTCGTCTTCCAGGGCCGCAATGCGCTGCGATGCGGCCGCCTGCGTGGTGTGCAGCACCTGCGCGGTCTCGCGAAAGCTCTTCAGGCGGGAAAGGACGACCAGCGTCTCCAGAAAGCGTGTGTTCATCGGTCCGTCGGCGTTCGGTGCAAAGCGGTTCTTAAAAAAATCTTATCGAGGGCTCGAACAATTTCTGAGTCGACGTCATCGGCGTGCCGTGATTTCATCGCCCCCCATTGACGGTGTGCCGGCATGCAAGTCCTGCACCAGCACAAAAGCATGACATCAAGAGGTACGCAATGGAATTGGTGGATACGGGCAGTGCCGTGCAGGCGCCCGATGAGACATTCGCAGACGCCTACGAGGCGCGGCAGGCCATCCGCGCGGGCCGCTGGCGCCGCCACACGAGCGGGCTGACCCCGGCGCACGTGCAGGGCAACCTCGCGATCCTGCCGGCGGAGCTGGCCTCGGACTTCATGCGCTTCTGCCAGAGCAACCCGAAGCCGTGCCCGCTGCTGGCGGTCGGCCAGCCCGGCAACCCGCAACTGCCCACGCTGGGCCGCGACATCGACATCCGCACCGACGTGCCCGCCTACCGCGTCTATCGCGAAGGCGTGCTGGTGGACGAGGTGAACGACCTCAAGGCCCTGTGGCAGGGCGATTTCGTGGCCTTCGTGCTGGGCTGCTCGTTCTCGTTCGAGCACGGCCTCATCGACGCGGGCATTCCGCTGCGCCATGTGGACGAAGGCAAGAACGTGGCCATGTACAGGACGAACATCCAGACCGTGCCGGCGGGCCCCTTCCACGGGCCGATGGTGGTGTCGATGCGGCCGATGAAGGCGGCCGACGCGATTCGCGCGGTGCAGATCACCGCGCGCGTGCCCAAGGTGCACGGCGCGCCGGTGCACATCGGCGACCCCTCGCTCATCGGCATTGCCGACATCGCGAAGCCTGACTTCGGCGATGCGGTGCGCATCGCGCCCGACGAGCTGCCTGTGTTCTGGGCCTGCGGCGTGACGCCGCAGGCGGTGGTGATGGCTGCGAAGCCCGCGCTGTGCATCACGCACTCGCCGGGGTACATGCTGGTCACCGACATGCTCAATCGCGATCTGCCGTTCGCCTGAGCACTCCCCTCGTTCTTCGACACCTGTTTTTCATCACCTAGAGGATTTCCACCATGTGGCTGCAGGAAACCAAACCCCAGGAGCGCCGGACGCTGGTCGCCGCCTTCGCCGGCTACGGCGTCGATGCGTTCGACTACATGATCTACACCTTCATGATCCCCACGCTGATCCTGGTGTGGGGCATGACGAAGACCGAGGCCGGCTACATCGCGACCGGCGCGCTGGTCACCTCGGCCATCGGTGGCTGGCTCGCGGGCATCCTGGCCGACAAGTACGGCCGCGTTCGCATCCTGCAGCTCACGGTGCTGTGGTTCAGTTTCTTCACTTTCCTGAGCGGCTTCACGCAGTCGCCCGAGCAGCTCTTCGTCACGCGCGCGCTGCAGGGCCTCGGCTTCGGCGGTGAATGGTCGGTGGGCTCGGTGCTGATCGCCGAGATGATCCAGGCGCGCCACCGCGGCAAGGCCGTGGGGCTGGTGCAGAGCAGCTGGGCGGTGGGCTGGGGCATCTCGGCCATCGCATTCTGGGCGGTGTATGCCTTGCTGGAGCCGGCGCTCGCCTGGCGCGTGCTGTTCTGGATCGGCGTGCTGCCGGCGCTGTTGATCCTCTACATCCGCCGGAACATCAGCGACCCCGAGGTCTATCACCAGACCCGTGCGCGCATGAAGGCGGAGGGCGACAAGGGCAACTTCCTGGAGATCTTCTCGCCCAAGCTGCTCAAGACCACGATCCTCGCGAGCCTCCTAGCCACCGGCATGCAGGGCGCCTACTACGCGGTGACCACCTGGCTGCCGACGTACCTGAAGATGGAACGCAACCTGTCGGTGTTCAACACCAGCGGTTATCTCCTGGTGCTGATCCTCGGCTCCTTTGTGGGCTACCTCACGAGCGCATGGCTGTCCGACAAGCTGGGTCGCCGCCGCTGCTTCATGCTGTTCGCGCTGTGCGCCGGGCTGCTGGTGATCGCGTACACGCAGATCCCGATCACCGACGCGATGATGCTGGTGCTCGGCTTTCCGCTCGGCTTTTTTCTGTCGGGCATTTTCTCGGGCATGGGGGCCTACCTGAGCGAGCTGTTCCCCAGCCGCGTGCGGGGCTCGGGTCAGGGCTTTTGCTACAACTTCGGCCGCGCCGTCGGTTCGATCTGCCCGGCGCTCATCGGCTACATGAGCACTTCGATGCCGCTGGGCATTGCCATCGGCTACATGGCGGCGGGTGGCTACCTGCTGGTGATCGTCGCGTCGCTGCTGCTGCCTGAAACGGGCGGGCTAGAACTCACCTCGGAGGATTGAAGCGATGAAGCGCATCCTCATTGCCAACCGCGGTGAAATCGCCTGCCGTGTCATCCGGGCCTGCAAGGCGCTCGGCATCGAGACGGTGGCCGTGTATTCCGAAGCCGACGCGAAGGCACTGCATGTGGAGATGGCCGACCATGCGGTTGCCATCGGCCCCGCATCGCCGGCCGAGAGCTACCTGAACCACGAGCGCATCCTGGCCGCCGCCGTTGCGCACGGCGCGGAAGGCGTGCATCCGGGCTATGGCTTCCTCTCGGAGAACACGGCGTTCGCACGTGCCGCCGAGGCTGCAGGCGTGGTGTGGATCGGCCCCACGCCGCAGAGCATCGAGGAGATGGGCGACAAGGAACGCGCCCGCGAGATCGCCAAAGCCGCCGGTGTGCCGACGCTGCCGGGCAGCCGGCGCTTCGCGCTCGACGATCTGGCCGGCATCGAAGAAGCGGCCATCGCCGTGGGCTACCCGCTGCTGGTCAAGGCCACGGGCGGTGGCGGCGGCATCGGCATGCGGCTGGTGGATGTGCCCGAGAAGCTGCTGGCTTCGGTGTCGGCCACGCAGCAGCTTGCGGCCAAGTCGTTCAAGGACGGCACGATCTATCTGGAGCGCTATGTGCCCAGGGCGCGGCACGTGGAGATCCAGGTGTTCGGCTACGGCGACGGCAGCGCGGTGCACCTGTTCGAGCGCGAGTGCTCGATCCAGCGGCGCTTCCAGAAGATCATCGAAGAGAGCCCGGCGCCGGGCCTGCCGGCCGAGCTGCGCGCGCGCATGGCCAAGGCTGCGGCCGCGTTGGCCGCGCACCAGCGCTATCGCGGTCCGGGCACGGTGGAGTTCATCGTCGATGCGGACTCGCTGGAGTTCTTCTTCCTCGAGATGAACACGCGCATCCAGGTCGAGCACCCGGTCACTGAGATGGTCACGGGCTGGGACCTGGTGCAGAAGCAGATCAAATTGGCGGCGGCAGGCCCGTCGCTCGCGGGCTTCGAGAAGATCGCGCAGGAGGACATCGCGACGCGCGGCGCGGCCATCGAGTGCCGGCTGTATGCGGAGAACCCGGCGAAGAACTTCTTCCCGTCGCCCGGTCCGCTCGATGTTTTCCAACTGCCGCCGGCTGCACCGCACCTGCGCGTCGATACCGGTGTTCGGCAGGGCGATGTGATCACGCCTTTCTACGACCCGATGATCGCCAAGATGATCGTCTGGGGCGAGAACCGCGACGCGGCACTCGCCGCCATGCTGGCCGCGCTGGAGGCCAGCCGCATCGATGGCGTGAAGAACAACCTCGCGTTCCTCAAGGCGGTGATCCGTCACGAGGACTTCGCGGCCGGGCGGCTCGACACCGGGCTGGTCGAGCGTGAGCGCGCGCGGCTGCTCGAAGCGATGGCCGCCGCTGCTGTGCCTGCGGCGCTCTGAGCGATGACTTCTCCGAGCACGTCTCCCTGGCGCATCGCCCCGGTGGGCGACCGCAGCCTGATCGTGGAGTTCGGCCAGGCCGTGGAGCCGGCCGTCAACGCCACCGTGCGTGGCTTTGCGCGCGAACTGCTCGACGAACCCATCGCGGGCATCGTCGATGTGGTGCCGGCCTTCACCACCGTGGCGGTGCACTACCGCCCCGAATTCTTCGCGGAGGGCGCCTCGCCCTATGAAGTGCTGCGCCGCCGGCTCGACGCCTTGCTGGCACGTGGCATTCGCCACCACGACGAGGATGCGCGCACGGTCGACATTCCGGTCTGCTACGGCGGCGAGTTCGGCCCCGACCTCGAAGAGGTTGCCGCCACCTGCGGGCTTCGGGCCGAAGAGGTGATCGCGCGCCATGTCGCGTCGCAGCATCTCGTCTACATGCTCGGCTTCGCGCCGGGCTTTCCCTACATCGGCGGGCTCGATCCATCGCTCGCCGTGCCGCGCCGCGGCACGCCGCGCACGCGCATCCCCGCGGGCAGCGTGGCGATCGCGCGCGACCAGACCTCGATCTATTCGCTGGAAACACCGGGCGGATGGAACCTAATCGGCCGCACGCCGCTGAAGCTGTTCGACGCGGCGGCCGAATCGCCATGCCTGCTGCGCCCGGGCGACCGCATCCGCTTCGTGCCGGTGTCGGCGGACGCATTCGGCAACGCGGAGGTCCAGCGATGAGCATCATCGAAGTCATCAAGCCGGGCGCGCTCTCGCTGTTGCAGGACCTGGGGCGCCATGGCTACCAGCACCTGGGCGTGGTGGTCGGCGGCGCGATGGACGAGTGGTCGCATCGCTGCGCCAACGCGCTGCTCGGCAACCAGGAAGACGAGGCCACGCTCGAGATCACGCTGATGGGGCCGAGCCTGCTGTTCCGCGAGACCCAGGCGATCGCGCTGTGCGGCGCGAACCTGTCGGCACGCATCGGCGAGGCCGAGCTGCCGATGAACCGCGCCGTGCTGGTGCGCGCCGGTGCGCGGCTGGATTTCGGCAAGCGCATCGGCGGCATGCGCAGCTACCTCGCGGTGCGCGGCGGCTTCGCGGTGCAACCGGTGATGGACAGCCGCAGCACCTATGTGCGCGGCGCGTTCGGCGGGCTGCAGGGGCGGGCGCTGAAGAAGGGCGACCTGCTGGAGGTTGGCGGGGTGCAGCCGGTTACCGCCGCGTCGGTCGCCCGGTTGGGCGACAGGGATTTCGTCGAGCTTCACCCGCCCGAGGTCCACGCGACGGCCCTCGCGCCGCAGGCATCGGGGCCGGTACCGGTGCGCGTGATCGCGGGCCAGCAATGGGCGCTGTTCACCGACGAA
Source organism: Variovorax sp. RKNM96 (assembly GCF_017161115.1). Lineage (GTDB taxonomy): Bacteria > Pseudomonadota > Gammaproteobacteria > Burkholderiales > Burkholderiaceae_C > Variovorax. Next base: position 2,663,215 of record NZ_CP046508.1, read on the forward strand.
GCGCAGCAGGCCTTCACGCGGACAGAGTTCCGCATCAGCCCGCAGTCCGACCGCATGGGCTTCCGGCTCGAAGGACCGGTGCTCGAGCGCCGGCATGCGATGGATATGATCTCCGAGGGCGTGGCCTTCGGCACGGTGCAGGTGCCGCCCGACGGCCAGCCGATCGTGCTGATGGCCGACCGGCAGACCACCGGCGGCTATCCCAAGATCGCCTGCGTGGCCAGCGTCGACCTGCCGCTTGTCGCGCAGCTGGCGCCGCAAGAGGCGCTGCGCTTCGAGCCGATTTCGCTCGAGGCGGCGCAGGCGCTCTACCTGGAGCGCGAGCGCGCCCTCGCGCGGCTGCGCAGCCTGGTGCGTGCGGCCGGGGAGGCGCAATGACACAGGCGCTGCGCATCGACATCAACTGCGACATGGGCGAGGGCTTCGGCGCCTGGGCGATGGGCAACGACATCGAGCTGCTCGACCATGTGAGTTCGGCCAACATCGCGTGCGGCTTCCATGCGGGCGATCCGTCGACCATGCGCCGCGTGGTCGCGGCGGCATTGCACCGCGGCGTGCGGGTCGGCGCGCACCCGGGCTTGCCCGACCTGCAGGGTTTCGGGCGGCGCGTGATGCAGGTGTCTCCGTCCGAGGTCTACGCGATGGTGGTCTACCAGGTCGGTGCACTCGGGGCCTTCGCGAAGGCGGCCGGCGGCGCGCTGAGCCATGTGAAGGCACACGGCGCGCTCTACAACATGGCCGCGAAGGACCGCGCGCTGGCCGATGCCATCGCACGCGCCGTGCACGAGGTCGATCCGCGGCTGGTGCTGTTCGGCCTGGCCGGCAGCGAGATGATTCGCGCCGCCGAGGCCCTGGGCCTGCCGGTGGCCGCCGAGGTGTTCGCCGATCGCAGCTACCAGGACGACGGCTCGCTGTCGCCGCGCGGCCAGCCCGGCGCCCTGATCGAAGACGCCGACGTGGCCGCCGCACAGGTGCTGCAGATGGTGCAGCACGGCACGGTGCGCGCGGCCAGCGGCAAGGAGGTCGCGCTGCGCGCCGACACGCTGTGCATCCACGGCGACCAGCCCGGCGCGCTCGCGTTCGTGCAGCGCATCCGCGGCGCGCTCGACGCCATCGGCGTGCGCGTGGCCGCGCCCGAATTCCCGTCAACGAACCGAACGCAATCAACCGGAGGAAATACCCATGCCTGAACACAACATCGTGGCCGACGTCAGCGGCCGCGTCTGGAAGCTCGAGGTCACCGAGGGCCAGCAGGTCGAGGAGGGCGACACGCTGCTGATCGTGGAGTCCATGAAGATGGAAATCCCGGTGGAAGCACCGGCCGCGGGCACGGTGCTGCGCATCCTGGCCGCCGAAGGCGACATGGTGACCGACGAGCAGGTGCTGGTCGTGCTGGCATCCGCGTAAAGACATTTCTCTTGCAACACATCAAGGCCACCACCATGCCCGCTTCATCTCTTCGCCGCATCTCCACCGTGGCGGCCTGCGCTGCGTTCGTCGCGGGTTGCTCGACCCTGCCGCCGCCATCGGCCACCGAAGGCCCCGGCAAGTTTGCCGATGCGCACTTCCACATCGCCAACTACGCCTACCAGGGTGCGTCGCTCAAGCAGCTGCTGCGCGACTACATGAAGGACGACATGGTGCGCTCCACCGTCATGCCGTTGCCGCTGCAGCAGAAGTGGGACGGCTTCGAGCAGTACGCCGGCGACAAGGTCGCGCCCACCTACTACCTCGGGCCGAAGGCCGAGCTTTACTACTACGCCTTTGCCGATGCGATGTACGCGAAGGAATACCTCACGCTGTCACCTGCCGAGCAGAGCCGGCTCGACCTGATGATCACTGGCTTCAACCCAATGGACCGCTATGCCGCGCAGCACATCAAGCGGGCGCTGCTGACCTTCCCGGGCGCATTCGCCGGCATCGGCGAGTTCACGGTGCACAAGGAGCTGGTGTCGCGCAAGATCGCCGGCGATCCGATCAGCTACACCGCCGCGGGCGGCAAGCAGCCGCCCGACACGACGGAGAAGGACGGCAAGCTCTCGCTCTACAGCCCCGCGCTGGTGGACATCCTCAAGACGGTGGCCGAGACCGGCCTGGTCGCCACGCTGCACAACGACATCTACCCGGCCGACGTGACCTACGACGGCACGGTGGAGGCGCTGCGCCCGCAGAACAACTACGAGGCGGGCCTGAAGCAGCTGTGCGTGCAGGCGCCGGGTGCCAGCGTGATCTGGGCGCACACGGGCCTGGGCCGCTTCGTCAAGCCGACGCGCGACCACCTGCAGATGGTGTCGCGCGTGCTCGATGCCTGCCCCGGCTGGAGCGTCGACATTTCATGGGACATCGTGCAGGAGCGCTTCATCAAGCCCGAGCCCGGCATGCCGACCACCGACGAGTGGGCGCAGTTCGTCACCCGCTACCAGGACCGCGTGCTGTGGGGTTCGGACACCGTGATCTACAGCCGCAACGTGGTCGACGCCAAGGGCGTGCCGACCTCGATGGGCAAGCGCATGACCTTCGACCAGTACATGGCCGTGCCGAAGATCACATCGCCGCTGTTCGAGAAGGTGGGCCCGCAGATCAGCCAGAAGGTGCGCGTGGGCAACTACGTGAAGCTGTTCGACGGTGCGAAGAAGAAGGTGCGCGCCTGGGAGGCAGCGCATGCCGCGGACGACGTGTGGGACCTGAGCGCCCGCTAGGGCCTCAGATGAAGTAGGCCTTCACGGCCCAAAGGACGCCCAGCACGACGGCGACCAGCACGACGAAGAGCATCCAGGCCCGGGTGAACGCCTGGGCCTCGGTGATGGGTGCGGAGGCTGCCGCTGGAGGCGGGCTAGGGGCGGCGGGCGGTTGTGGGTTCATTCCCGACTGTACCCCGCGCGGGTCCGGCCGCGGCCGGTTTTACCGAAGCGCCTCGCCGGGCCATCGCCAGCAGGATGCCGGCGGCGACGAGATTCGCGCCGATGCTGGCCACGATCGGGAGCAGGTAGCTGCGGCTGATGTCGAACGCAAAGCCCGCTGCGCTCGGCCCGACCAGCGTGCCCACGGCCACGCTGGTGTAGAGCACGCCGATGATCGCGCTGATGTTGCGTCCGCCGAAGTAGTCCATCACCAGCGCCGGGAGCAGCGCGACGAAGCCGCCGTAGAACACGCCATAGGCGAACGCGAACACGGCCAGTCCCCAGAACCCGCCCGACATGGCCCACACCACCAGAGAGAGTGCCATGCCCGCCGACATCAGCGGCAGCGCGAGCTGGCGGCCGATGCGGTCGGCCAGCCCGCCGAGGAAGAAGCGGCCCGCCGTGCTGCCCACGCCGATGGCACCCAGCAGCAGCACCGCCGAGGTCGACGGCACGCCGTGGTCGAGCGCATAGGGCACGAGGTGGACGAAGGGCACGAACAGGCCGAACGAGCTGATGAGGCACGCCGCGTAGAGACCGCCGAAGCGTCGTGACGTCACCGCTTCGCGCACCGTGGCGCCCGCGGGTGCGGCCGACGGCGCTTGCGGCTGCGGCGGATCGCCGTCGGGGCCGAGCCCGCGGTCTCGCGGATCGTTCTCGATCAGCAGCGCCATGCCCACGCCCACCACCACGGCGAGCACGCCGAGCGCCAGGTAGGCGTGACGCCATCCGATGGCCTCGATGAGGAGCGACGCCAGCGGCGGCATCACCAGCGTGCCCACGCCGATGCCGCTCACAGCGAGCCCCGAGGCGAACCCGCGCCGCTTGACGAACCAGCGCTGCACCGCGCCGAGCACCGGCACATAGGACGCGCCCACGCCCAGGCCCACACCGAGCCCGTACGCGAGGTAGATCTGCGTGAGGCTCTGCGCCTGCCCCGCGAGGGCGAGGCCCAGCCCGACCAGCACCATGCCCGCGACCGCCAGCCGCCGCGAACCCCATCGGTCTGCCAGCGGGCCGCTGATCACGCCGAGCCCGAAGTAGAGAAAGCCGGCGAGCGAGAACACCAGCGAGACAGAGCCGCGCGAGGCGCCGAAGTCGCGCTGCAGCGATTCGAGAAAGGCGCTGAAGGTGTAGGCGCTGCCGAAGCCCATGAGGGTCACGGCGAAGGCGCCCGCGACCACGAGCCAGCCGCGAAAGATGCGGGCGCGCGGCGAGGTAGATGAAGGGGTCAAGGGGGAGGTCTCCATGTTCTTTATCTTCAGTCCAGCGGATGGCGGCGGTGCCATGCGGTCACGCCCTGGAATGCGGCGCCGGCGCGGACCAGCGTGGCTTCGTCCATGTGCGCCGCGACGAGTTGAAATGCGAGCGGCATGCCGGCATCGGTGAATCCGCCGGGCAGCGTGATCGTGGGGTGGCCTGTCATGTCGAAGGGCGCGGTGTAGCGCAGCAGCGCGGACACCAGTGTCGGCGTTTCGCCCAGGGTCTGCATCGCCGCGACGGTGGGCGATGCGAAGGGGTGCACCGGGATCAGCAACAGGTCGATGCCGGTGAAGAGTGCCGAGACGCGGCCGCGCAGGGCCATGCGGTGCAGGCGGATTTTCTGGAACTCGATTCCGCTCACGGCATGACCCGATTCGATGACCGAAGCCAGCACGGGGCCGTACGCGTCCTTGCGCGATGGATAGGTCGCTTCATGCGCCACGGCGGCTTCCACCGCGCAGAGCGGAAACCAGTCCGCCACCGCCTGCGTCACATCGGGAAAGCGCAGGTCGACGAGGCGGGCGCCGAGTGCGCGCAAGGTCTCTGCCGCATCTTTCAGCATGGCCTGCGTCGCGGGGTCCACGCCGTCGCTGTTCCATGCCACATCGATGCCGATGCGCAGGCCCCGCACACCGTGGTCCGCCGTCGCGAGGTAATCGGGCACTGGATCGAGTAAGGCGGTCGGGTCTTTCTCGTCGCTGCCTGCAATGGCGTTGAGCAGCACGCCGGCATCGATCGCGCTGCGCGCCATCGGGCCGATGTGGTCGAGCGATGCCGCGAGCTCGAACACGCCGTGCCGGCTCACGCGGCCCCAGCTCGGCTTGATGCCGGTGAGACCGTTGGCTGCAGAGGGAAAGCGGATCGACCCGCCCGTGTCGGAGCCCAGCGAGCCGTAGCACAGGCCCGCCGCCGTCGCCACGCCCGAGCCGCTGGACGACATGCCGGGCCAATGGTCCGTATGCCACGGGTTGCGCGGCGGCGCGATGGACGGGTGGTGGTCGGAATAGGCGCCCTCGGTCAGCTGCAGCTTGCCGAGCAGCACCGCGCCGGCATCTTTCAGGCGGCGCACCACGGTCGCGTCTTCGGTGGGCACATGGTGCTTGTGGATTGCCATGCCGCCCGCGGTGACGAAGCCGGCGGTCTGGCACAGGTCTTTCACCGCGATGGGCACGCCGTGCAGCGGTCCGCGATACCGGCCCGCCGCGATTTCCGCGTCCGCCGCTTCGGCCTGGGCCATCGCGGCGTAGGCCATCACCAGCGCGTAGCTGTGGAGCGCGCCGTCCAGCGCGGAGATGCGGGCCAGCTGCGCCCGGGTCGCATCGACCGATGAAATCTCGCGGGTGCGGATGTGGGCAGCCAGCGCCGTGAGTTCCAGGTAGTGGAGGGCGTAGATGGAGGGCTCAGAATATCTAAGGCTTAGAGGTTGGAATGACTGTGGCAAAACAGGGGTTCATCTATGGGCTGTGTTGTGCCAATATTCCTCCCTGGACTTCGGCCCTGCAAACCATATTTTCTGAGTCGATCGGATCAGATTAACTAATGTCAGAACATCTTCTTCCGCCCCTCAACGCGCTGCGCGCCTTCGAGGCCACCGCCCGCCACCTCTCCGTGAAGAACGCGGCCGACGAGCTGTGCGTGACTCCCGGTGCCGTGAGCCAGTTGATCAAGACGCTGGAGCTGCACCTGGGCATTGCGCTTTTCCGTCGCGTGAACCGCGGCATCTTCCTCACCGACGTGGGCCAGGCCTACCTGCCGCCGGTGCGCAACGCCTTCCGCCAGATCAGCGAGGCCACGCGCCGCGTCGCCGTGCCGCCGGAGACGGGCATCCTCACGGTGAGCGTCACGCCGTTCTTCGCCTCCGCATGGCTGGTGCCGCGCATGAAGCGCTTCCAGGATGCGCACCCCGACATCGACCTGCAGGTGGTGAGCGGCACCGCGCTGGCCGACTTCTCGCGCGACGGTGTCGACGTCGCCATCCGCCACGGCCTGGGCCGCTACCCGGGCCTGAGCAGCCAGCGGGTGTTGACGGTGGCGAGCGTTCCCGTTGCAGCGCCCGCATTGGTCGAGCGCCTGGGCATGCCCGCAACGCCGGCCGATCTCGCGCGCTGGCCGCGCGTGAACGATGCCGAACGCAAGGCCTGGGCGCTGTGGTTCCAGGCGCAGGGCATCGAGGACGCGGGGCCTGCGCGCGGTCCGTCCTTCGACGACTCGGGCCTGCTCCTGAAGGCCGTGCTCGCAGGGCAGGGCGCAGCCCTGCTGCCCGCCGCGATGATGGCCGACGACCTGGCCGAAGGCCGGCTCGTGCAGCTCTCGGACGTGATCTGGCTCGAAGACTTCGCCTACTACCTCGTGTACCCCGAAGACAGCCGCGACCGGCCCAAGGTCGCGGTCTTTCGCGACTGGCTGCTCCAGGCGGCGCTCGATGTGCCGGGCACCGGTGCCGCAAAACGACGTTCGTCAGGTGGCCGCAAGAGAGCTTCGCCGACATTCGAAGGCTTGGCTGCTTCCGCTTCCCTGCCGTCGTCCTGACGGCAGGGGCCTTGGCCCTTGCCCCCATGAAACTGCCGCGACACCGATTCTTCCGCCAGATGGCCGCACGGCCGCGGCTCTTCATCGCCACGGCCATCGCGGTAGCCGTGGGTTTTCTGCTGCCGTCCGTCGATGCCCACCTCGTCACGCGTCTCCTGATCGCCTGGAACACCGGTGCCTGCCTGTACGTGCTGCTCGCGGCGGTCATGATGAACCGGTCGTCGCAGCAGCACATGCGCTACCGCGCGCAACTGCAGGACGACGGGCAGATCGTGATCCTCGTGCTGGTGGTGGTGTCGGCCATCGCGAGCCTCGCGGCCATCGGCGGCGAGCTCTCGGTGGTCAAGGACATGCATGGCGTCGAGAAGGCCGCGCACATCGCGCTGGCGGGCCTCACGGTGGTGTCGTCCTGGGCTTTCACCCAGATCATGTTCACGCTCCACTATGCGCACGACTACTACGTGGCCGCATGCCGTGGGCAGAAGGCCGGCATCCAGTTCCCGGACGACGAGCCGCCGGGCTACGGCGACTTCTTCTATTTTTCGGCGGTGATCGGCACCTCGGGGCAGACCGCGGACGTGGCCTTCGTCTCCAGGGCCATGCGCCGCATCGGCTCGGTCCACTGCATCCTGGCGTACCTCTTCAACACGACGGTGCTCGCCTTGCTCATCAACATCGGCGCGAGCATGTTCTGAGCGCCATGGCACGGCATCGTCCATCGACCTCTTTCCTCGCGGCCATCGCCGTGCTGTGCATCGCGCCTGCGGCACGGGCGGACGACGGCGCGGCCGAGCTTCCGTTCAAGTTCACCGTCGGCGCCTATCGCGTCTTCGGCGGCGGCTTGCCGGCGGGGCCCGGGCTGGACATGAACCTGCGCTACACCTACGGCGACGGCAATGTCTGGATCGGCTGGTTCCGCTCGCCGGTGCTCGATTTCGCGCAGCCGCGCGTGGGGTGGGACCACACGTTCACGCTGGGCCCGGTGCGGGTGCTGCCCTCGCTGCAGGCCGCTTCGGGCGGGTTCGTGGGCGGCAGCCTTGCGGTGGAGACGGGCGACAGCTGGTTCGTCGGCACGGGGCTGGGGCGCACCAACCTCCGCAACTACGCGAACCTGAATTTCGACCCCAATGATTCGTACACGGTGTACGGCGGCTACAAGTGGCCGGACGGCACGGCGCTGTCGCTCTCGCTGATCCGCGACAACCGGTTGAACCCCGACCAGCAGGACGTGCATCTGGTCTATCGGTTGCCTCTGCCCGAGCGACAGCGGCTGACCGTGGACTTGCTGGCCAAGCAGGGCACGGTGGATGGCCAGTTCATCCGCCGTGCCGGCCTGACCCTCACCTACGACTGGCCGCGCTGGTTCGTTCGCGCGGCCTACGACCCGAAGGTGAACTTCACGGCGCAGAACATGGTGCGGTTGTCGGTCGGGACGAGGTTTTGATTTTTTCCCTCCCCCGCTGGGGGAGGGTCAGGGTGGGGGCACGACGGCCTTCCCAAAGGCGCGGCGCTTCATCCGAGGCCTGCCCCCATCCCAGCCTTCCCCCGGAAGGGGAAGGAGCAAGACCGAAGCCCTATAGCAGCTCGATCCCGGGCAGGCTCTTGAAGCAACTCTCGCGTGTGATGCGCACGAAGTCGGCAAGCCACGGCTGATCTGAAGTGCCCTGCGTGCAGGCCATGTAGAGCCGCCCCGTCAGCCCCTTGCTGCCGACGCGCCGCGCAGTGACATAGCCGCGGTCGAGGTAGTTCTGCACCGCCCAGAGCGGAAGGGTCGCGACGCCGCGCCCGCTTGCCACCAGCTGCAGCATCGCCACGGTGAGTTCGGTCGTGCGCCGGTGCGCGGGCTCCACGCCGGCCGGTGCGAGTACCTGCCGCACGATGTCGAGCATCTCGTCGGGCACGGGGTAGGTGATCAGTGTCTGGTCGGCGAAGTGCCGGGCCGTGAGGTGCGCCTTGGCCGTGAGCGCATGGTCGTTGGCGAGCAGCGCGACGATCTCGAAGCGGAAGAGGGCGTGGTAGTCGACCGTTTCATCCGGGTCTTCCTCGGAGACGATGGCCACCTCGGCGCGGTTCTGCATCACCAGCGCGATCGGGTCGGGGTGGAAGCCCGAGACGATGTCCAGTTCGATCTCGGGCCAGCGCTGGCGGAAGGCATCCATCGCGGGCATCAGCCAGTCGAAGCAGGTGTGGCACTCGACCACGATGCGCAACTGGCCGCTGCGACCGAGCGCGAGCCGCGCCACGTCGCGCTCCGCTTCCTCGATCATGGGCAATGCGGTGTCCGCCAGCTGCAGCAGCCGCAGGCCCGTGGTGCTGAACTGCGGCGGCACCGACTTGCGCTCGAAGAGTTGCGCGCCGTAGCGGTCTTCGAGCAGCTTGATCTGGTGCGACAGCGCCGACTGCGTGAGGTTGAGCAACTGCGCTGCGCGCACCAGGCTGCCGGTGTCGCGCAGCGCGATGAGCGTGCGCAGGTGGCGTATCTCGAGGATCGACTGCAACATGAATGAAATTCAGGCGAATGGGCAAAAGGTTTCGTTTGAATCATAGTCGCCGAAGCCCGACCATTGCGGATTGTCAAGATTCAAGCGACCGGATTACCTGCAATGACCACCCGTACCCACACCCTCGGCTTTCCGCGCATGGGCGCCAACCGCGAACTGAAGTTCGCACTCGAAAAGCACTGGCGCGGAGAGATCGACCGCACCGCGCTCGAGGCCGTCGGCGAGGAACTGCGCGCGCGCCACTGGCAGGCCCAGCGCGATGCGGGACTCGACTTCGTGACCGTTGGCGACTTCGCCTACTACGACCAGGTGGCCAACCACATCCAGCTGCTCGGCTGCGAGCCGGCGCGCTTCAACTTCTTCGGCGACGAGCCCGAGCTTTCGCGCTACTTCAGGATGGCGCGCGGCGTGGAAGACGAAGTCGGGCATGTGCACGACGAAAGCTGCAACCACGGCACCGAAGGCACCTTCGCGCTGGAAATGACCAAGTGGTTCGACACCAACTACCACTACCTCGTGCCCGAGTTCAATGCGGCCACGCAGTTCAAGCTGGCCTCCGCGCGGCTCTTCGACGAAGTGGCGCAGGCGCAGCAGGCCGGACACGCGGTCAAGGCCGTGCTGCTCGGGCCGCTGAGCTTCCTGTACTTGGGCAAGGAGAAGGAGGCCGGATTCGACCGCTTCTCGCTGCTCGACGCGCTGCTGCCGGTGTACGAGCAGGTGCTCACGCGGCTGAAGCAGCAAGGCGTGGAATGGGTGCAGATCGACGAGCCGATCCTCGGCCTGGACCTGCCCGATGCCTGGCGCAACGCCTTCGAGCGCGCCTACTGGCAGCTCGCGCGCAGCGCGCCCAAGCTGCTGCTGGCCACGTACTTCTCGCCGCTCTCCGACAACCTGCGCCTGGCCTGCCAACTGCCGGTGGCCGGCCTGCATGTGGACGCGGTGCGTTCGCCGCAGGAGCTGACCGGCGTGACCGACTGGCTCCCGGCGCACAAGGTGCTGTCGGTCGGCATCGTCGATGGCCGCAACATCTGGCGCACCGACCCCGATGCCGCGCTCGCCACGCTGCGCCCGATGGTCGACAAGAACCGCGGCGAGCTGTGGATCGCACCGTCGTGCTCGCTGCTGCACGTGCCGTTCAGCCTCGCGGCGGAGACGAAGCTCGACGCCGAGCTCAAGTCGTGGCTCGCCTTCGCCGTCGAGAAGCTCGATGAACTGCGCGTGCTGCGTGCCGTGCTCGATGGCGGTGAAGCGTCCGTCGCAAACGAACTCAAGACCGCGCGCGCAGCCGTCGCCGCGCGTCGCAGCAGCCCGCGCGTGCACCGCGCCGACGTGGCGCTGCGCCTTGCGCGCAGCGTGGCCGGCGACGACGCCCGTACCTCGGTCTTCCCAAAACGCCAATCGGTACAGCGCACGCGCTTTGCATTGCCTGCGCTGCCGACCACCACCATCGGCTCGTTCCCGCAGACCTCCGACATTCGCGCCGCGCGCGCCGCCTTCAAGCGCGGTGACCTCGACGCGGCCGGCTACCGCGAGCAGATGCGCGCCGAGATCGCGCTGGCTGTGCGGAAGCAAGAAGAACTCGGCATCGACGTGCTGGTGCATGGCGAGGCGGAGCGCAACGACATGGTCGAGTACTTCGGCGAACAGCTCGACGGCTTCGCATTCACCGCCAACGGCTGGGTGCAGTCGTACGGCTCGCGCTGCGTGAAGCCGCCGGTGATCTTCGGCGACGTGGCGCGCCCGGTCGCAATGACGGTCGAATGGACCGCCTACGCGCAGAGCCTCACCAAGCTGCCGATGAAGGGCATGCTGACCGGCCCGGTCACGATCCTGCAGTGGTCCTTCGTGCGTGACGACCAGCCGCGCGCCACCACCTGCGAACAGATCGCCTGGGCGATCCGCGACGAGGTGGTGGACCTCGAAGGCGCGGGCATCGGCATCATCCAGATCGACGAGCCCGCCATCCGCGAAGGCCTGCCGCTGCGCCGCACAGGCTGGCCCGCGTACCTGAAGTCGGCCACGCGCGCCTTCCGCATCAGCGCCTCGGGTGTGCGCGACGAGACGCAGATCCACACACACATGTGCTATTCGGAATTCAACGACATCCTGCCGGAGATCGCGGCAATGGATGCCGACGTGATCACCATCGAGACCAGCCGCTCGGACATGGAACTGCTGCGCGGCTTCGGCGGGGAGAACAATTCCGGGGGCTTTCGCTATCCGAACGAGATCGGCCCGGGCGTGTACGACATCCACTCGCCGCGCGTGCCCTCGGTGGACGAGATCGTGCGACTGATGCGCAAGGCCGCGGTCGTGGTGCCGCACGAGAACCTCTGGATCAACCCCGACTGCGGCCTGAAGACCCGCGGCTGGCCGGAAACCGAGGCGGCGCTGTCGAACATGGTCACGGCCGCGAAGCTGCTGCGCAAGGAGCTGGCGGCGGCCTGAAGCAGGGGCGGGCGTGATGAGCGCCAATAATGGCGCCATGACCGTCTCTTCTCTCGCAGCCAAACGCCTTGCCCTTGTCCTTTCGCTGCTGCTCGCGCCGGCCATCGCCTGGGCGCAGGACCGCGCCCAGGCGCTGATGCAGTTTGAAGGCGTGCAGGCGCGCTACCAAGCCGCGTATGCGCCTGGCGCCGTGTCGCGCGATGCGCGGCAACTGCTGGACCCGCCGGACCAGGCCATCGCCGACAAGGCGCTTGCGGCGCTGGACACGGCCGCATCACGATCGTTCGACGTCAAGGCCTCGGTGGCTGCGATCCAGCAGGAGGTGGCCACTGCCGGGAAGGGCGGGGCGGCACCGAGCGCGCAGGTGCTGGAAGCGGTGGCGCGCTTCGCCAAGCTGCGCGCCGACTACGCCGCGATGGACGATGCAGCCAAGGTCGAGTTCTTCAATCGCGAACGCGCGAAGCCGGCCGACCCGGTGCGCACCGAGCTGCTCGAGCGCATGGCCGTGGCCGACGCGCGCGAAGTCGATTTTTCCAGCCAGCTGCTGCTGAGTTCAGTCGTGAAGCAACTCGCCCGCGGCAACGCCGGCCAGTTCACCTCGCTGCCTGATCGCACGCTCGACATGGCCGTCGACACGCTGTGGTCGCGCGGCATCACCTCGCCGCGTCCGCGCAACCTGCTGACGGTGGCGCGCGAATTCGAGAAACAGGTCACGCAGGCCTTGCTTGCGGCATTGCCCGATGCGGACGTGGCGGCCTTGCTCGCCTGGCGCAACGACCCGCAGGCCGCAGCTGAGCGCGAGGCGCTGGTGGGCGCCTACCGCGCCGAGGTCAAGGGGAGCGGCGCCGTGGCGATCCGGACGCTGGTGCGCGGCTGGCCCCGCTCTTGAGCGCCGCGCGCGCGGCGCCGTATGTGTCGGGCGCTGCGGCATAGGGCATGAAGCGGCTCTGGTTCTCGTCCACATCGAGCGGCCGGCCGACGAACGGAAAGGCGCGCTGCGGGCAGGCCTCGCGCTCGCACACCTTGCAGCCCGCGCCGATGGGTGTCGGCACTTCGGGGTCGCGCAGGTCCATGCCCTTGGAGTAGACGAGCCGCGTGGCGTAGCTGATGTCGCAACCGAGGCCGATCGAGAAAGTCTTGTTGGGCGAGCCGTAGCCGCGAAAGCCGTGCGACACGGTGCGCGCGATCCAGAGGTAGGCGCGTCCGTCGGGCATGCGCGCGAGCTGCGTGAGCACGCGGCCCGGTTGCGCGAAAGCCTCGTACACATTCCACAGCGGGCAGGTGCCGCCGGTCTTGGAGAAGTGGAAGTGCGTGGCCGACTGGCGCTTGGAGATGTTGCCGGCGCGGTCGACACGGATGAGGAAGAAGGGCACGCCGCGCGCCTCGGGCCGCTGCAGCGAACTCAGGCGGTGGCAGATCGTCTCGAAGCCGACGCCGAAGCGGCGCGCGAGCTGGTCGATGTCATAGCGCAATTGCTCGGCCGCTTCGAGGAACGCGCCGTAGGGCAGCAGCAATGCGGCGGCGAAGTAGTTGGCCAGGCCGATGCGCGCGAGCGAACGTGCGGTGTCGCTCGACAGCGGCGCCTCGGCAACCAGTTTGTCGATGATGTCGCCCACTTCCAGAAAGGCGAGTTGCGTGGCGAGCTGGAAGGCGTGCTGGCCCGGCTCCAGGTAGCGCGAGAGCCTGAGCACGCGCGTGGCCGGATCGAAGCGCCGTTGCGCGCCGCCTTCGTCGTCCTCGGCCGGGATCACCTGCACGCCGTGTGTTTCGAGCAGGCGGTGCGCGAGGCGATCGCCGGGGTTGCCCTCACGCAGTCGCCATTGCGCAGAGAAGGCCTCGGCGGCGTTGTCCAGCGGGGCGATGTGATTCTGGTGCGCGAAGAAGAAGTCGCGCACTTCCTCGAAGGGCATTGGCCGCGCCTGCGGCATGCGCGCGAGATCGCCGCGGCCATCGCCGAGTTCGCCGGCCAGTGCCTCGAGTCGTTCCATGGCATCGCGATGACGCTGGTGCAGTGCAACCAGCGCGCGGCCCACCGCGGGCATCTGCGTGGCGACCTCGCGCAGCTCGGCAAGCGCGACCGCGTCGCCGCCCGGGTTGTCGGCCAGCGCCTCGCGCAGGCTCGCCACGAGGCGCGCTTCTCCGTCTTCCGAGAAGGCCTGGATGTCGACGCCCAGCGTGGCGTGCAGGCGCAGCAGCACCGGCACGGTGAGCGGCCGCTGGTTCTGCTCGATCTGGTTGAGGTAGCTGGGCGACAGGCCCAGCTGCTGCGCGAGCGCGAGCTGGCTCAGGCCGCGCTCTTCGCGCAGGCTGCGCAGCCGCACGCCCATGAAGGTCTTCTTCATCGTTCGATCCGTTCTTCGATGTTCGCAAGATTCGCAAATCGAGAGCGTCGTGTTCGCAATCATTCGCCAATCAAGCCCTTCATTATGGGCACGATCCCATGTGAATTGCGAATCGTGCGAAACGCACGCGGTTGCCCTGTCGAAGGTTCCGGAAAGAGGTCCGTGGCATCATGAAAAAGCCCGATCCGCCGGGCTCTTCACACCCACTACAACACAGGAGAACAACATGATTCCATTCCGTCTTGCCTCGCTTGCCATCGGGCTTGCAGCGTCGATGCTTGCCTCGGGCGCTTCTGCACAAGCGTGGCCGACCAAGCCGATCCGCCTCGTCGTTCCGTTCTCGGCCGGCGGTGCCAACGACCTCATGGCGCGCGCTGCGGCCGAGGGCGCATCGAAGCAGCTCGGCCAACCCGTCGTCATCGACAACAAGCCCGGTGCGGGCGCCATCCTCGGTGCCGACGTGGTCGCCAAGAGCGCGCCCGATGGCTACACCTTTCTCGTGAGCGCGGCCGGCGTGGTGTCGAACAGCATGATCAAGAAGAACATGCCGTACAAGGACGACGCGCTGGTGCCGGTGGCCATGATCGCGCTCGCACCTTCGGTGGTGGTGGTACCGGCCAATGCGCCCTACAAGGACCTGAAGGAATTCGTCGCCGCATCGAAGAAGTCGGCCAACGGCTTCCACTGGGCGACGGCGGGCACCGGCAGCACGCCGCATTTCGTCGAAGGCATCCTGGAGACGACGTACGGCGGCAAGCTCGACGTGGTGCCCTACAAGAGCGGCTCGGAGTCGATCACCGCGGTGCTCGGCAACCAGGTGGAAGCAACGTCGGAGGCCAGCATCGTGGTGCTGCCGTACATCAAGAGCGGCAAGCTGAAGGCGCTCGCGGGCACGTGGACGCAGCGCATCTCGGCCTATCCGCAACTGCCGACGGCGGCGGAAGAAGGCTTCCCCGAGATCCGCATTGCGCACTGGGCCGGCGTGCACGCGCCGCGCGGCACGCCCGATGCCATCCTCGACAAGATGGCCGCGGCCATCGACGCTGCGATGAAGACGCCGGCCACGGCCGAACATCTCAAGGGCATGGGCATCGAGCCCATCGGCGGCACGCGCGCATCGTTCACCAAGTTCGTCGACGAAGAGCGCGCCCGGCTCGGTGGCGTGGTGAAGGCGACGGGCATGAAGGAAGACTAGGCACGCGGGCGGCGAGGGGGCTGGCATGCAATGTGCATTGATCCGTACGGCACGGTGCTCTTGCTTGACGGACTAGAGGAAAAGTACGCAAACTACGCGGGTTTTCAGCGACAGGACGGGCACTTGACTTAGCCTCGTCACAAAGTTCCCGGTCATTGTTTCAGTTTCATGAACACTGCGATTCGATTGAGTAGGGTTTTCCCTTGGAATCGTGGTGCAAACTTCGTGGCACCCAAAGCCCAATCAAGAAGGAAATTGAAATGAAGACCTCGAACATCCTCGCCGCCGCCGCTCTCTCCCTGCTCGCCGCCGCTGGCGCCCATGCAGAAACCTATGAGGGCGTGCAACCCCTGACCTCCGGCTACAGCCGCGCCGAAGTGGCGCCCCAGGCTGCTGCCGCCGCCCGCGCCGGCAACGAATACAGCGATGCTGCTTCGTCCACCGTCGCTCCCACGCTGACCGCTTCGACCACCGACCGCGCCACCGTTCGTGCCCAAGCTGTTGCCGCAGCGCACGCACCGGGCCAGAACCTGCGTCCCGAAACCTTCGCTGGCAGCGTGATCCCCGCCCAAGCGAAGAGCCTGACCTTCACGCGTCAAGCCGGCCTGTAATTTGACGGCGGCGCAAGCCGCTTCAGTTCACAAGCCAAAGAAGAAACCGGACCGTGCGAAAGCGCGGTCCGGTTTTTTCATTTGCGCTTCTTCGATCCGTGTCGGTGGCAGTCCGGCGCGTGGTCGTCCACGATGCCCGTGGCCTGCATCCATGCGTAGACGATCACCGGCCCGACAAACTTGAAACCGCGCTTCTTGAGCGCCTTCGAAATCTCTTCGGACAGCGGCGTTTGAGTCGGCACCTTGCCCGTCTCGTTGACGATGGGCTTGCCGCCCGCCATGCCCCAGATGAATTCCGAAAAATCCTCGCCCGCCGCCTGCATTGCGAGGTAGGCGCGGGCATTGCCGATGGTGGCCTCGATCTTGGCCCGCGCGCGCACGATGCCCGCGTCCTGCATCAGCCGCTCGACATCGTCGGCGGTGAATCTGGCGACCTTCTCCGGCACGAATCCCTTGAAGGCCTTGCGGAACGCATCGCGCTTGCGCAGGATGGTGATCCACGCAAGGCCGGCCTGGAAGCCATCGAGCATCAGCTTTTCCCACAGCGCGCGGCTGTCGTACACGGGCACGCCCCATTCGGCGTCGTGGTAGTCGGCCAGCAGCGGATCGGTCTGGGCCCAGGCGCAGCGGGTTTGGGTGGTGGCGGCGCTGTTCATTGGTCGATGTGTCGCTCGGCTATCGTCGGGAGATGTTTTCAGAATGAGGGAGTCACCCTGATGCAGCAATTTCGATTTTCATTGTCGGCCCTTTCACTGGGCATCGTGCTCGGTCTCGGTGCACCGGCCTTCGCCGACACGCTCCAGAAACCGGCGCTGGACCAACTGGCGGCGGCATGGAAAAGCAGTGGCAAGGCGCCTGCCGATTTCAATGCCTTCCTGTCGCAGGCCACGAAGGCGAACCCTGCATTGCAGCCGGCCGTTGCGGCCTACCGCAAAAAGGCACCGTTGGCCGGCGACGACCTCGCCAACATCGCACGCCTGCTCGGCCTCTACAACCGCCTGCAGAACCAGCAGGCCGTGATCGCCAGCATCGGCAGCATGGTGGCGATTCCCACGGTGCGCAACGTGCAGGTGCCGCCGCATGAGAGCCCGCAGATCATCGAGTTCGGCAAGCTGGTGGAGAAGATGTCGAAGGACTTCGGCCTGGTCTATCGCAACGTCGACAACCGCATCTTCGAGGTCAGCCTCAAGGGCAGGGGCACCGAGGAGTTCGGCATCCTCACGCACGCCGATGTGGTGCCCGCGGTGCTTTCCGAATGGGTGCTCGACGACGGCACGAAGCTCGACCCCTTCACGATGACCCGCGTGGGCGACTTCCTCTACGGCCGCGGCACCATCGACGACAAGGGCTCCATCGCGGCCGTGCTCTATGCCATGAAGGCGGTGAAGGACAGCGGCCTGCCCATCGACCGCAGCATCCGCCTGATGATCGAGACCACCGAAGAGACGGGCGGCGATGCGATGGTGTACTACCGCAGCAAGACGCAGCTGCCGGCCTACAACATCGTGCTCGACAGCAAGTACCCAGCAGTCGTCGCGGAGAAGGGCTCGGGCGCGCTCAAGGTGCTCTTTCCCGCGGAGACCACGGACGCCGCATCGACCACGATCACGGCGATGAGCGGTGCCGCATCCGCCAATGCGATCTCGCAAACAGCGACCGCAACGCTCAAGGGCGGCGACCTCGCCGCAGTGGCCGCGAAGCTCGAGGCCGCCAAGCCTGCGTTCCTGCAGAAGTACGAACCGCAAGGCGGCAAGTTCGCGATCGACATCGCGCGCAAGAGTGACAACGGCGACAGCATCGACATCAAGGTCACCGGCACCTCGGCCCACGGCTCGCGACCGGAAGAGGGCGTGAACCCGCTGCCGCGCCTGGCGCTCTTCCTGCAGGAGTCGGGCGCGCCGCTGGCCGCCAACCACTACCTGAAGGCCGTGAAGTACATCGACGCGCTCTACGGCACCGGCTACCTCGGCGAGAAGATGGACCTCGGCTACAAGGACGACTTCATGGGCCCGCTGACCTTCTCGCCCAACCTCATCCGCATGGGCGCGGACGGCAAGCTCGAGATGACGACCAACGTGCGCATGCCGCGCGGCCGCACGCCCGACGAGTTGAAGGCGCAGGTGGCGGCCAAGGTCGACGCGTGGGCCGCGGCGAACCAGGTGAAGCTCGAGGTCAACCACGACCAGGGCAACTGGATGGCCCGCGACCCCAAGGGTGCATGGCTCTCCACATTGCTCGACATCTACGGCAGCACCACCGGTCTCGAAGCCAAGCCCGTGCCCACCGCGGGCAGCACGACTGCCAAGCTGATGCCCAACGCGATCAACTTCGGGCCCGCGATGCCGGGCAAGAAATACACCGCGCACAACGCCAGGGAATACAAGGAGGTGCCGGACCTCGATGCGGACATGCAGATGTTCACCGAGATGCTGGTGCGCATCGGCAACCTGCAGCAGATGCAATAGCAACAACGGTCCGCGGCCCGCGTTTGCAAACTTAAAGCCGCGCTTCCCGCCTCGTGCGCTACGTTTCTTCGTAGCGCTGCGGGGCATGTCGCCATGCATGCCTCGGGTATCGTCGAAGGCTCCATTTTTGTGAACAGGGAGTCACCCTCATGCAGCAATTTCGCGTCTCGTTGTCGGTCCTTACCATGGGCTTGATGGCGGCAGGCCTCACCGCACCGGCCTTTGCAGAAACGCTCAAGAAACCCGCGCTCGACCAGTTGGCCGCGGCCTGGCAAGGCGGCAAGACCGCATCCAGTTTCAATGCCTTCCTCGCGCAGGCCGAGAAGGCCAACCCCGAGCTGAAGCCCGCCGTGGCGGCCTATCGAAAGAAGGCCACGCTGACCGGCGACGACCTCACCAACATCGGGCGCCTGCTCGGCCTCTACAACCGCCTGCACAACCAGAAGGCGGTGATCGCGAGCCTGGGCGCCATGGTGGCTTTGCCGACCGCGCGCAATGTTCAGATTCCTCCGCACGAGAACCCGGCGATCATCGACTTCGGCAAGCTCGTCGAGAAGACCGCGAAGAGCTTCGGGCTCGCGTACCGCAACGTCGACAACCGCATCTTCGAAGTCAGCCTCAAGGGCAAGGGCACCGAGGAGTTCGGCATCCTCACGCATTCGGACGTGGTGCCCGCGGTGCTCTCCGAATGGGTGCTCGACGACGGCACGAAGCTCGACCCCTTCACGATGCAGCGCGTGGGCGACCGCCTCTACGGCCGCGGCACCATCGACGACAAGGGCTCCATCGCGGCCGTGCTCTACGCCATGAAGACGGTGAAGGAAAGCGGCATCCCGATCCAGCGCACCATGCGCCTGATGATCGAGACCACCGAGGAAACCGGCGGCGATGCGATGGAGTACTACCGCGGCAAGACCAAGCTGCCCGAGTACAACATCGTGCTCGACAGCGGCTACCCGGCCGTCGTGGCCGAGAAGGGCGCGGGTTCGCTGAGCGTGTTCTTCCCCGCGGAAAAAACCGATGGCAACCTGACCGCGATCACCGACATGGGCGCGGCCGCCGCGGTCAACGCGATCTCGCAGACCGCGAGCGCCACGCTCAAGGGCGGCGACCTTGCCGCCGTGCTGGCAAAGCTCGAAGCCGCAAAGCCCGCCTTCCTGCAGAAGTACGAACCACAAGGCAAGTTCGCGATCGCCGTCTCGCGCAAGAGTGACAACGGCGACAGCATCGACATCAAGGTCACTGGCACCTCCGCCCACGGCTCGGAACCCCAGAACGGCGTGAACCCGCTGCCGCGGCTCGGCCTGTTCCTGCAGGAGTCGGGCGTCGCGCTGGCCGACAACCAGTTCCTGAAGGCGATCAAGTACATCGACACGCTCTACGGCACCGGCTACCTCGGCGAGAAGATCGGCCTGGGCTACAGCGACGATTTCATGGGCCCGCTGACTTTCTCGCCCAACCTGATCCGCACCGGCGCCGATGGCCGGCTGGTCGTGTCGGTCAACACGCGCATGCCGCGCGGCCGCACGCCCGAGGAGCTGAAGACGCAGGTCGAAGCCAAGATCAACGACTGGGCCGCGGCGAACAAGGCCAAGGTCGAGATCAAGTACGACCAGGGCAACTGGATGGCGCGCGACCCTTCGGGTCAGTGGCTGTCGACGCTGTTGAACATCTACGGCGACACCACCGGGCTCGAGGCCAAGCCCGTGTCCGCGGCCGGTGCGACCACCGCCAAGCAGATGCCCAACGCGATCAGCTTCGGCCCCGGCATGCCCGGCAAGAAATACACGGGCCACAACGCCAAGGAATACAAGGAAGTGCCGGACCTCGACGCCGACCTGCAGATGTTCACCGAGATGCTGGTGCGCATCGGCAACCTGCAGCAGATGCAGTAACCCGCGGCTGCTTCGCCTCGCCGTGCGGCTGCGAGGCGAAGCCCTTGAGCTCCAGCAGTTCGTCGAGGATGGGGCAGGCGGGCTGGTGATCGCCCAGGCACAGGCTCGCGAGGCGCTCGAGCATGCGCTTCGTGGCCTGGAGTTCCTCGATGCGCGATGCCAACGCCTCGGTTTGGCTCAGCGCCACCTGCTTGACCTCGGCGCTCGTGCGGTGCTCGTTTCGCCAGAGGGCCAGCAGCGTGGCGATTTCGTCCATGCCGAAGCCCAACGCCAGCGCCCGGCGCGCGAAGCGCAGCACGCTGATGTGCTCCGTTGTGTACCGGGCACCGGATGCATCGGCGCGGTCTGCGCCCTCGATCAGTCCGCGCGCTTCGCATTGACGCAGCAGCCGTTCCGAGACGCCGGCGCGGGCGAGTGCCGCCTCGGTGTCGAATGGCCGGTCAGCCTCCGGGGTGTTGTGGCACGGGTTCATGCGAACTCCTGTTGAAGAGGCTCGAAGTCTTCGGCCTGGCACGGTGTCAAGGTCAAGCGCCGGCGCCGCTTTTCCTTGGCGCCGGGAGGGCCATGCGCCGCGCAAGGCCGCCTGCCGGCCCTACCGCAGACCGTGCGCCTGCAGCGCGGCCTTGAGCCGCCGCACCTCGTGCTGCAGGTCGAGGATCAGCGCGGCGGCATCGAGCCCCACGCCGAAGTCGCGCTCCAGCCGGCGCGCCTCGAGCGCGCACTGCAGGTCGGTGCTGGAGAACTGCCAGCGCTCGGGCGGCGTATCGTCAGCGATGACCTGCACGATGCCGACCTCGACCAGCTGCACCACCCAGGCGGTGTCGGCGCCCACGGCGTGGGCCAGCTCGTTCAGCGCGAGCGGTTGCGAGGCGCTGATGGCGGTTGCGGTTGTGATGGAAACAGTCGCCATGCTCAGACTCCCAGGTGCTGGCGCGGGTTGAACGAAGAGGCCGCCTGCGCAAGCTGCTCGTAGGCCGCGCGCGCGGCGTCGCTGTCGGCGGGCGGCAGCGCGATCTCGATCAGCAGATACAGGTCGCCGGGCGTCTTGCCCTTCAGGCCGCGGCCCTTGAGCCGCAGCTTCATGCCGCCGCGCGCATTGCGCGGCACCGTGACCTCGACCACACCGCCGCCCGGTGTCGGCACCTGCACCTGCGCGCCGAGTGCGGCCTCGGTGGGCGTGACGGGCAGCGTCATGTAGATGTCGCGCTCTTCCACGCGGTAGAGCTTGTGCGGCGCGATGCGCACTTCGAGGTACAGGTCGCCGGCCGCTTCGCCGCCATGGCCGGGCATGCCTTGGCCCGCGAGGCGGATGAACTGGCCCGGGTGCACGCCCGGCGGGATCTTCACGCTGAGCGTGCGGTTCTCCCATTGCGGGTGGCCTTGCGCGTCGACGGTCTGAGCGCGCAGCGTGATCTCGCGCTCGGCGCCGTTGAGTGCGTCTTCGATGGCAATCTCGATGGCCGCGTGATGGTCTTCGCCGCGTGCGCGGAAATTCTGCCGCGCGGCGCCACGCCGTTCCGCCTCGCCGAACATCGACGAGAAGAACTCGCTGAAGTCCGCATGGTCGGCCGGGCCCTGGCGTGGGCCGCGGTGGAACTCGTAGCCCGAGTCCCAGCCCGGCGGCGGCTGGAAGTCGCCCCCGGGGCTGCCGCCGCGCGCCACGCGATCGGCCAGCGCGTCGTAGGCGGCGCGCTTTTCCTTGTCGCCCAGCACGTCCTTGGCCTCGTTGATCTCGCGCATGCGCTTCTCGGCGTCGGGCTCCTTGCTGACGTCGGGGTGGTACTTGCGGGCGAGCTTGCGGTAGGCCTTGCGCACCTCGTCGTCGGACGCGGTGCGCTCGACGCCCAGTGCGCTGTAGTAGTCCTTGAATTCCATGGTGTCTGTAGGTTTCGATGGACGGCGTACCGGGCGATCCGGCTATGCCAGGGCTGCCCCGCCGCCTGCATGCCGCAGCAGCGGCGTTATGGCCCATGTAGGGCCGCTGCGTGAAAAACGCAATGGTTGCGCGTTGCCGAGCACGGTGACGTCGATGGGCACGCCCAGCAGCGCAGCCAGCGCGTACAGCGTGCCGCCGTGCGCCACCACCAGCACCGGCGCGGGCTGTTTCAGTGCGGCGTCGAGCGCGGCGCGCTTGCGGGCGACGAACTGCGCGAGCGTCTCGCCGCCCTCGGGTTCGCAGGCCCAGTCGATGTTGGCGGACGAGGTGCCGATCAGCGCGCCGAAGTTGCGCTCGCGCAGTTCGGCCTGCGCCGTCGGCGTGAGCCGCAGCGCCGCCGCCACCGTGTGGGCGGTGTCGAAGGCACGGCGCGCGTCGCTGCAGACGATGGTGCGGATCGGCTCGCCCGCCAGCAGCTCGGCGGCATGCGCCGCCTGCTGCAGGCCGAGCTCGCTCAAGGGCTCGTCGACCGCCTGGAAGATGCGCAGCGCATTGCGCCCGGTCTGGCCGTGGCGCAGGAAGTAGAAGTGGTCGCAGGCCGGCGAGAGCGGCTGCGTCGCGGCGATGTCGACCAGCTGGTCGAGGCCACCGGCGGCTTTGTGGATGGGCGTGTTCTGCGACATGGTTTGGGTCAATAGGCCAATTGGATCGGCGGGCCTTCGCGCTGTGCCTGCACGTCGGCACGGTGGAACGGCAGCGCATGCCATTGCTTGGCCGCGAACAGCGGCAACTGGTCGTAGGCGCGCGGCGAGGCGAGGTCGCTGCTCTGCCCGTAGGTGAGCAGGCCCTGCGCCACCGGCCCGCGCTCGTCGAAGGTCACGACCTGCATGTAGCTGCTGCCGTAGTTGACGTTGTAGCCCTTCGGGTCGATGAGCGACTGGCCTTGCGATTCGAGCTTGTTGAGCACGCCCTCGAATTCGTCGCCGCCGTGCAGCGCGATCTTCTGGCCGCGCACCTCGCGCGACTGCGGCACGCCCAGCGGCACGTCGGCCGCAAAGCCCGCGGTGCGCACGATGCCGACAGCCTCGCCCAGCGCCTTGAACACCGCTTCGCGGGTGGTGGGCGTGGCCATGTCGAGGCCGGCGGGCGTTGCCACCGGCTGCGCCGGATCGAAGGGCACGCGCCAGACCTTCGGCAGGTCCTTGGCCTTGCGCCAGAACTCGCGGAACAGCGCGGCGCCTTTCGAATCGGCATTGCTGGTGCGGTCCCAGGCGGAGAGCACGCGGCAGCCGAGCACCTGGTCGGCGTTCAGCGCCGCACCGCCGGCGACGCAGGCCGCCTGCAGGTCGTCCATCACCAGCATGCCGGCGAGGTTCCTGTCGCGGAAGATCACGCTGCGCAACTCGGCCGCGCCCATGCGGTTGCCGGGCAGGCCATCGGTGCCCGCGAGGCGGCCTTCGATCTCCAGGATGCCGCTGCGCGTGCGCAGCCGCTGCGGCACGCCGATGGGGCCGACCAGCGGCGAGACGCCCGCCATCGGCGCGATGCGTGGGTTGCTGAGCCAGAAGCTGTCGTTGCTGTTCTGCACGTAGTCCGGCGTGACGACGACCGGCATGCGCGCCGGCGCGATGACGCCGGGTGCAGTGGCCGTGATGTCGCGGTTCCAGGCGCAGGCGCTGCGCGAGCCGTCGAGCACTGGCAGGCCGGCCGCGACGAGCAGCGCCGCGGCGGCAGGCGAGGGCGCGCAGGCCTGGAGCATGTCGGCCGACACGTCGGGCACCACCGACAGGTCGGCATACATCGCGTTGCCCTCGCGGTCGGCCGCGATGGTGTTGATCCACGGCATGCCCTGGTTGCCCATGGCGGCGCGCAGCTCGGTCACGTTGCGCGCGAGCGCCATGCGCATCCAGCTCTCGGCGGAGCGCACGTTGAGCGTGTTGGCATCGCGGATCGCGTAGGCCTTCTGCGCGGTCCAGCCGAGGCCGGCGCGCGGCAGCGAGATGACGGGACCCCAGTCGGTCGCGTAGAAGGTGTGCTGCACCGGCGCGGCGCCGCCTGTCGCGGCGGCCGGCAGCACCACGGTGCGCGCGACCATCTTCTTCGGCTGGCCGTCCACCCAGTAGACGGTCGGGTCGTTGGGGTCGAGCTTCAGTTCATACAGCGTGAAGCGCTTGCCGGTCGACACGGTGTGGGTCCAGGCCACGTCCTTGTTGAAGCCGATCGCCACCACGGGGCTCAGGCCGCCGGTGGCGCCCATTACGTCGAGTTGTCCCGGGATGGTCAGGTGCATCTGCCAGAAGCGGTTGGTGCCGTTCCACGGAAAGTGCGGATTGCCCAGCAGCAGGCCGCGGCCGTCGGGCGTGGCGTTGCGGCCGAAGGCCCAGCCGTTGGAGCCGAGTTCGCCGCCTTCGGGATCCGCGTTGAAGCTGTGGCGGCCGATCTCGGCCACGGCTTCCTTCAGATCGACCGGCGCCGCGCTCGTCTTGGCGCCGGGCGCCGGAGGCACGGCCGCCAGCACCGCGCCGGCCAGCGCGCCCAGGCCGCCCTGGATCATCGACATCTCGGTGGCGCGCGACAGGTCGGCCGACGTCATCGGCCGCACCCAGGGCTTGCCGCGGCAGGCGGCGGGCAGCCCGCCGGGGCCGACGTCCTGCAGATAGCGGTTGTAGCCCGCGACATAGCCGCGCAGCGCCGCTTTCACGTCCAGGCTGGTGGTGGCCGCGGCGCGTGCGAGGGCCTCGTCGTCCATGTGATAGCGGATGAACAGGTCGATCTGCGCATTGGGTGCCCGGCCCAGCCCGACCTCGCCGGTGTTCTGCGCGCCGAGGAACTGCGAGCGGTCGCCGCGCAGCGTGAGCAGGTGTTCGGCGGTCTGGCAGACGTTGTCCTGCGCATGCGCGTAGGCGCTGCCATAGGCCAGGCCCTCGTAGTCGGGTGCGGTGATGTGCGCGATGCCGAAGGTGGTGCGCTCGATGGTCACGCTGCGCCCGCTGGGCGGCGGCCCGCCGGCGCAGGCCGAGAGCAGGGCGGCGAGGCCCAGGGCGCTCAGCGCGAGGGCCGTCGACGGGAACCGGGAGATCGGAGTGTTCGAAGTCATGGTGCGGGCGTGGGATTTGAAAAGGCCAGGAAACGGGACCAATTAGAGGACGAAGCCTCCGCCGCGCGCTGTCGCCAGCGCGGCACGCCGCACGGCCTCAGCCGAACTTCATGCCCTTGGGGCGCGCCTGAAGGCGGTCCACGTAGGCGTCCAGCTTCGGTCGGTTCAGCTTGCCGCCGAAGGCACGGTACCAGATGAGCATCGAGCCGATCATCACGTCGGCCGCGGTGAACTGCGTGCCGAAGAGGTACGGGCCGTAGCCCAGCTCGCGCTCGACCGCGTCCTTGGCTTCCTCGAAGTTGGTCCAGCCACGCGCGCTGTTGTTGCTGCGGATGTGCAGCAGGCTGTCGCCCATCGAGGGCTCCAGCTGTGCAGTCGAATAGACCATCAGCGAGAGGTAGCGGCCGTGCTCGGGCGTGCCGGTAAAGGGCGCGAGTCGCTTGCCGGGAAACTTCTCGGCGATGTACATGCAGATGGCCGCGTTCTCGAAG
Source organism: Variovorax sp. RKNM96 (assembly GCF_017161115.1). Lineage (GTDB taxonomy): Bacteria > Pseudomonadota > Gammaproteobacteria > Burkholderiales > Burkholderiaceae_C > Variovorax. Next base: position 2,688,828 of record NZ_CP046508.1, read on the forward strand.
ATGCGCGTGCGGCCGTCGACCAGCGCGGGGAGCTTGCCGGCCGGGTTGATCTTCAGGTACTCGGGGCGCTTGTGTGCCTTGTCCTTGATGAGGGTGGTCACGATCTCGTAGTCGACCTCGGCCTCGTCGAGCATCCACTTGGCGACCTGCGAACGGCTTTGCGGATCGAAATACAGCTTCATGGTCATGAACGTGCCTCCGTTTCCTGGATGGACTCAGAACTTGGGAATGCGCAGGGTCTTGCTGATCATCAGCGTGCCCGACAGCGCGAACAGCAGTGCGAGCGGATGCAGCAGCCACGGGCCGATGGCCCAGGCCCCGCCCCAGACGGCATCGCCGATGCGGCCCTGCCACGCCGCATACGCCAGCACGCCCACCAGCACCACGCTGGTCGGGATCGGCGTGCCCTCGAAATACTTCACCTTGTCCGCGCCTTCGGACAGCGCCTCGGCCGTGACGTTGTAGCGCGCGAGCCGGCTCACGCCGCAGCACACGAAATAGACGAGGAGGAGGCAGTCCCAGCCGCCGTTCAGGCCCGCGGCGAAGGCCAGCGCGGCGGGCGCGACGCCGAACGAGATCACGTCGGCCAGCGAGTCGAGTTCGCGGCCGAGCGCGGAGTGCGTCTGGCGCCAGCGCGCGATGCGGCCGTCGAACACGTCGAAGATGAACGCCGCCGGTGCCAGCGCGGCGGCCCAGTAGAACTGCGGGAGCGACTGGCTCGCCATGTAGGCCATCGCCAGGAACACCGCGCCGACGCCGCAGGCCGCATTGCCGAGCGTGAACACGTCGGCCAGGTGGAAGCCGCGGATCATCGAGAAATGCTTGCGGGCCGGAGCGGGGGAGGGGGTGGTCATGAAGGAGGGGCTTCGGAATCGACGGATGGACCGCACCTTAACCCAAGCGCGCAAGGCTTCTTGTAGTCGCGCTCCGACGAAAAGGGGGCGCCCCGCCCCGGGCTTAGACGCCCTGATGCGCCTCGACGATGCGTGCGAAGCGCCCGAGCAGCCCGGCGGCCGCGTCTGTAGGCGCCACGCGCTCGCGCAGCGCGGCCGGGTCGGCGCCTTCAGCGCGAAGGGTGTCGGCCAGCATGTCGATGTAGCCGCGCATGGTGTCGGCATCGAACTCGGGGTGAAACTGCAGCCCCCAGGCGTTGTCGCCCACGCGGAAGGCATGCACCGGCTCATGTGTGCTGCCGGCCAGCCGCACCGCGCCTTCGGGCAGGCGCAGCGCGCTCTGCCAATGCACCGCGTTCGCCGGAAACTGCGCGGGCAGGCCGCCCAGCAGCGCGTCGTTGGCGGCCGCCTCGTCGAGCGTGACGGTGACAGTGCCCACCTCCGCGCCCCGCGGATGGTTGCCGGCCTCGCCGTCCAGCGCGTGCGCCAGCAACTGGTGGCCGTAGCAGATGCCGAGCACCGGCGTGTCGCGCGCCACCAGCCGCGCGAGCCACGCGGCCGTGGTTTCGCTCCACGGCTCGCGGTGCGACACCATCGCATGCGAGCCCGTCACCACCACGCCCGAAACTTCGGCCGGATCGGGCAGCGTGTCGCCGCGGCGCGGGTCGATCACCAGCAGCGGCAGCACCTCGGTGCCGAGGCCGTCGGCAATCCAGTGTTCGAAGTCGCCGCGCTGCTCGCGAAGGGCTTCGAAGATGCCTCCGACCTTGACGATGAGCAGGGGGAGAGGGTGTTGCGGCGATGCGTTGCGGTCCATGCCCGCGATCATGCCGCAGCCCGAAAGCACGGCTTCAGGCTGCGGACTTGCGGTCCGGCAGTTGTTTCAGCGGATGTGCGCTTCGTAGGCTTTCTCTGCTTCCTGCAGGTTCGTCCAGAAGCCTTGAGGCTTGCGCTCGTTGAGCACATCGTCGAGCACATCCAGGTGCGCGTGCCAGCCGCTCGAAACGCTCACCGTTTCCTTGCGGTCGGGCAGGCGCCGGTGCGTGAGCACGAGCTGCGTGCTGTCGCCCTTCGGTGTGAGCTCGAAGGTGACTTCGGAGGCGGTGTCGCTCTCGCTGCCCCAGCTGATCGTCAGGAGCTTCGGCGGCTCGATGCGCAGCACGCGCGACTTCTGGATGTGCGTCTTGCGGTAGGCCGCGTAGTGCTCGGGCGCTTCTTCGCCGGAGAGTTCGGTGTGCTGGAAGCGCAGCTCGAACACGCCGCCTGCCGCTTGAGCCATGGAGCCGCCGGCCAGCCAGGTCCTGCGCTTTTCAGGGTCGACGAGGTAGGCCCACACGCGCTCGACGGGCGCGGGCAGGGTGCGCTCCACGCGCAGGGTGGCGGGCTCGATCTGTGTACCGAGGCTGTGCTTGAGGGTCATGGGATTGCGCTCCTTGAGGGGTTCGTTCACTTGCCGGATGCGTCGCGCCGCAGCTCCTCTGCCAGCGCGTCGAGATGGGTGTTCCAGAAGCCTTCGTAATGGCGCAGCCACGCGTCGGCCGTGGCCAGCGCCGCCGGTTCGAGGCGGCAGACATGCGCCCGGCCGAGCACGGTGCGCGAGACCAGGCCCGCGCGCTCCAGCGTCTTGACGTGCTTGGACGCGCCCGCGAAAGACATGTGGAACGGCGCACCGAGCTCGCCCACGCTGCAGTCGCCTTGGGCCAGCAGTTGCAGCATGGTGCGGCGCGTGCCGTCGGCGAGGGCGTGGAACACGGCGTCGAGCCGTTCGTCATCTAGTTCAACCATGAAGTTGAATATAGATGCATCCCGCAAATAATTCAACCACTTGGTTTAATAAAAGAGCCGATCCGTTACACCCGATACACGCGAGACGCGATTGAGCGGTGGCGCACTTGGGCGCGCACGATGGCGCTCCTACGATGAGGGCTCGTTCCATTCACCGCCAGACAACTCATGAACCCTCTCGTACATCGCCGCACCCTGTTGCTCACAGCTTCCGTCCTCCCGCTCGCGAGTGCTTGTACCGCGTGGTCCGCCAAGGGGGTGCAGCAGGATGCCTCGGCGCAGCTCGCCGCGCTCGAAAGCGCATCGGGCGGTCGGCTCGGCGTGGTCGGCTTCAACACCGCCACCGGGGCGCGCGTTCAGCACCGCGCGGACGAACGCTTTCCACTCTGCAGCACCTTCAAGCTCATGCTGGCCGCGGCCGTCCTCGAGCGCAGCGCGAAGGAGAGCGGCTTTCTCGCGCGCCGCGTCAACTACAGCAAGGGTGACCTGGTCACCTATTCGCCTATCACCGAGAAGAACGTCGCAACGGGGATGACGGTGGCCGAGCTGTGTGCCGCCACGGTTCAGTACAGCGACAACGGCGCAGCCAACCTGCTGATGAAAATGCTGGGCGGTCCGCCCGCGGTGACGGCCTTTGCGCGGTCATCGGGCGACGATGTCTTCGGGCTCGAGCGCTGGGAGACCGAACTCAACACCGCCATCCCCGGCGATCTGCGCGACACCACCACGCCCGCGGCCATGGCGGCCAGCGTCGAGCGGCTGGTGCTGGGCAATGCGCTGGGCGCGGCGCAGCGCGAACAACTCAAGACCTGGCTGCTGGGCAACACCACCAGCACTGAACGCTTCCTGGCCGGCGTGCCCGCGGGCTGGAAGGTGGGCGACAAGACGGGCTCCGGCTCGTACGGCACGACGAACGACGTTGGCGTGCTCTGGCCGCCGGCCGGCGCGCCGCTGGTGCTGGCGGTGTACCTGACGTTTCCGGAGAAGGATGCGAAGGGGCGCAACGATGTCGTGGCGTCGGCGACGCGCATTGCGGTGGGGGCGTTGGCCTGATCCGGGTCGCGGCTACAGCACAAACCAACCCACCGCCACATAGTGGCTCGCCGTCCCCGCCAGCACGAACAGGTGCCACGCCCCGTGCGCATGCCGCAGCCCGAAGCTGTTGCGATAGAACACGGTGCCGGCGGTGTACAGCACCCCGCCGATCAGCAACCACGCGAGCCCGCCGCCGTCAAGGCGCGCCGCCAGCGGCACGGCCGCGAGCACGCCGAGCCAGCCCATGCCGATGTACAGCGCGAGCGGCGGCTTCTGCGGCGCATCGGTCTTCGGCGGTTGCAGTTCGCGCCAGATGCCGTAGAACGCCGCGCCCCAGATCGTCGCGAGCAGCAGCCAGCCCCAGAAGCCCTGCAGCGTGACAAGCGCGAAGGGCGTGTACGTGCCGGCAATCAGCAAATAGATCGCGCAATGATCGGCCCGCTCCCACACGCGCTTCAGGCGCCCGCGCGTGCTGTGGAACAGCGTCGAGGCCGCATACAGCGCCACGGCCGAAAGCGAAAAGACCAGCGCCCCTGCGATGCGTGCGGGGTCGCCGGTCGGTACGGTCTTGGCCAGAAGCAGCGCTGCCGCGGGCAGCGCGAGCACCAGGCCCAGCAGGTGGCTGTATCCGTTGAGTCGTTCGCCTGGATACATGCGTGCCGCCTGCCGTCCCCGGCCTCAGCGGCCGGTTTCCTTCAGGTAGGTCTGGCGTGCCGCGAAGGCCGTGTTCGCGAAGTCCGAGAACACGCCGTCGATGCCTGCGCGGAAATACGGGAGGTACTCGGCCGTCGGGTCGCCCTTGTAGATGCCAGCGAGGTACTTGGCTTCATTGCGGAAGGTGTAGCTGTGCACGAACAGGCCGGCCTTGTGCGCGTCGGCGATCAGGGAGGTGGGCTTGATGGTGTTCACGTCGGCCAGGCCCTTGCCCGCGACGAACGGCACGATGGTGTGCGCCATCACCTGCGGTTTCCAGGGGCCGATGCCGTCGGCATAGGTCTTGACCTCTGCGAGGCCCGCGGGCGTGAGCATCTCGCCGAACCACTTCGGGTTGCCGGCCAGCGTCCAGCTGTAAGGACGGCCGTCGACGAAGGTGTAGACGTCGTTGGTGACGTAGATCATTTCGCCGGTCTGGTAGTTGACGTCGTTGCCGTCGACCAGTTGCACTGCGCGGGCCTTCAGGCCAGCCGAGCGCAGGTACTTCAGGCTCTCGGGCTCGAAGCTCTGCACGAAGATGGGCGCGTCCTTGCTGTTGAGGCCGTTGAAGTTCATGGCCTTGAGCAGCGCGTCCTCGAGCGGGTGGCTGCCGGCGGGGCCGCAGCCGTTGGCGATGGCCTGCGCGTTGTTCCAGATCGGGTTCTTGGTTTCAGGGTACACGGTGAGCGCGCGGCCGGTGGACTTGGACTTCGCCTTGGCGATGTCGATCACTTCCTGGAAGCTCAGGATCGGCAGCTTGCCGTTGAGTTCGGTGGGGCGCTGGTCGGCCGCGTCGTAGGTGGTGCCGCCGAGCCACTGCTTGAGTTCGGCCATCGTGAAGTCGGTGATCGACCAGTCGCCGGTCTTGTCCGGACCGAAATGCGGTTCGCCGTCGACGACGAGCGACTTGAGCACCGACTTCGGATCGTTGGGGTCGGTCAGGTCGCTGAGGTACTGGGTCGGGCCGTTCGCGGGAATCGGCGGGTACTTCACATTGACCAGCACGCCGGGCACGGTGCGCTTGCGGGCGGCCACGGTGGGGTTCGTCTTCGCAACTTCGACGACGTTGGTGTTGTCGCTCAGCCAGGGGTTGTGGCGCGCGACGAGCACGCAGTCCTTGGTGAGGTGCAGGTCGGTTTCGAGCGAGTCGGCGCCGGCATCGGCCGCTGCCTCATAAGCCTTCTGCGTTTCTTCGGGGAACAGGCCTGGGAGGCCCCGGTGGCCGATGACCAGCGGCACGGAGCCGTCGAGCGTCCCCAGCGGCGAAGGCTGGGGCGCCGGTGCCGGCGCCGGAGCGGGTGCCGGCGGAATGATCGGGAACACCGGGCCGTCGTTGCCGCCGCCGCCGCAGGCTGCGATCACGAGGCTGCCGCCGAGGGCGACGAGGGCCGCGCGCAGCGGACGGGGAGCGGGCGCAGGAACATTCTTTGTCATGTTGGTTTTCGATTGTTTTGAGGGACGAAGGCCGGCGGATGCTAGGTTTGGCCCGTGACGGCACGGTGACCGGCCCGGGCGGTGTGGCCCGGATGCCGAAGCCTCAATAGGTGTGCGCGTCGATCACGCGCCTGACCTGCGCCAGCGCGTCACGCAGCACGTCCAGCCCCACCGACCCCAGTGCCAGGCGAATGGCGTGCGGCACATGTGTGGACGTCGCGAACGGTTCGGCTGTCGACACCGAGATCCCGTCGTGCATGAGCGCCTTGGTCACCTGGTCGGCGCGCACCTCTTCTCCCAGCGGCAGCCACACAAAGTAGGACGACGGATGGCGCACGCACTGCATGCCGGCGAGCACGTCGGCGGCAATCGCCTGCCGGGCCATCGCATCGCTGCGTTTCTCGGCCTCGAGGCGGGTGACGGTGCCGTCCTCGATCCAGCCGCAGGCGATGGCAGTCATCACGCTGGGCGTATTCCAGGTGGTGGCCCGGATGGCGCGCTCGATCGCAGGCACCCACTCGGCGGGCGCGGCGACGAAGCCGACGCGCAATCCGGTCGCGATGCTCTTGGAAATGCCCGACACATAGACCGTCGACTCCGGAGCCAGCGCGGCCAGCGGCGCGGGCGCGTCTTCGGCAAGGAAGGCGTAGGCCGCGTCCTCGATGATGAGCAGCCCGTGCCGGCGCGCGATCGCCACCAGCTGCCGCCGCCGGCTCGCGCCCATCACCCAACCGAGCGGGTTGTGCAGCGTCGGCATCGCATAGATGGCGCGCACCCGGCGGCTCTTGCACAACCGCTCCAGCGCATCGAGGTCGGGGCCGTGGCCGGCTGCGGGAATCGGCGCGAGTTCCAGGCGGTGCGCTTCTGCCAGCACCTTGAAGCCCGGATAGGTGAGCGCATCGGTCGCGACCACGTCGCCCGGTTGCAGCAGCGCCATCACGGTCGTGGCCAGCCCGTGCTGGGCGCCGCTAACGAGCATCACCTGGTCCGCATTCACAGCCAGGCTACGAGAGGCGAGATGGCCAGCCACGATCGCGCGCTCATGCGGGCGCCCGCCGTGCGGCTGGTAGCGCAGCAGCGCTTCCAGGTCACCCGAGGCGGCGAGCTGGCGCAGGCCCGCGCGCAGCATCTCGGCCTGGCCCGGCAGCGACGGGTAGTTGAAGTTGAGGTCGACCATGCCCGAGGCCGTCGCATGCTGGTCGATACCAAGGCCGCGGGGCAGCAGGCTCTCCCGCACGAAGGTGCCGCGGCCGGTCTCGCCGCTGACCAGCCCCATGGCCTGGAGTTCTGCATAGACGCGGCTCGCGGTGACGAGGGCCAGGCCCTTCTGCGCTGCAAGTTTGCGCAGCGTCGGCAGGCGCGTGCCGGGTGGCAGGCTGCCTTCGCGAATCTGCGCGGCGAGCGCATCGACCAACTGCTTGTAGCGGGCTTGAGGCATGCGGCAATGTATCCATGACAATTTTTTGATTGTATTGATCGACATGCCTACGATGCGGTCCATGCACATCGCCATCCTCACCTTCGAAGGCTTCAACGAGCTCGACTCGCTCATCGCGCTCGGCATCCTCAACCGCATCAAGACGCCGGGCTGGCGCGTGTCGATCGCGAGCCCGACCGCGCGCGTGCGTTCGATGAACGGCGTGGTGCTCGAGGCGCAGGCATCGCTTCGCGAGGCCAGCGAAGCCGATGCGGTCATCGTCGGCAGCGGCAGGCAGACGCGCGAGGTGGTCGCCGATGCGGGCTTGATGGCGCAGCTGCAGCTCGATCCGTCGCGGCAACTGCTGGGCGCGCAGTGTTCCGGCGCGCTGGTGCTGGCGAAGCTCGGACTGCTCGATGGCGTTCCGGCCTGCACGGACCTGACGACCAAGCCATGGGTCGAGGCGGCCGGCGTTGCCGTGCTGAACCAGCCCTTCGTCGCCAACGGCAACGTGGCGACCGCGGGCGGTTGCCTCGCGTCGCAATACCTGGCCGCCTGGGTCATCGCCCGCCTCGTCGGCATCGAAGAGGCCCGCAGCGCGATGCACTACGTGGCACCCGTCGGAGAAAAGGAAGAGTACGTCGAGCGCGCGATGCGGAACATCACGCCGTTCCTGGAGATGGCGCCCATCGCCGCCTGAGACCGAGCGGCGTCGGCGCGGCGCGTACATTCGCGCGCATGGATACGCGATACCTGCAGAGCTTTGTTGCCGTGGTCGAACTGGGCTCGATGGCCGAGGCCGCGCGCCGGCTCGACTTGACGCCCGCCGCGATCGCCGCGCGGGTCAAGGCGCTCGAAGACGACATCGGCGTGCCGCTGGTCCAGCGCGCCGGCCGCTCGGTGCGCCCCACCGAGGCGGGCCTGAAGATGCTCGACCGCGCGCGCAACGTGCTGCGCGATGTGCGCGACCTTCGTGCCGCAACGAGCGGCGGCGTCTCGCTCGGCGAGCTGCGGCTGGGCGTGTTCATCTCGGCGCTGACCGGCGTGCTGCCGCCGGTGCTCGAACGCCTCTACGCGCGCTTTCCCGATCTCTCGGTGTTCGTGGCGCCCGGCAGTTCGGTGGAACTGTGCCGGCAGGTGGCGAGCGGTGCGCTCGATGCGGCCATCGTGGTCGAGCCGCAGTTCGCCGTCGGCAAGGGCTGCAGCTTCGAGACGCTGCTCGAGGAGCCGCTGGTGGTGGTGGCGCCCGAGGCCATGGCGCATCGCGCGGCGCACGAGCTGCTGGCCGCCGAGCCGTTCATTCGCTACGACCGTTCGGTGCTGGGTGGACAGCTCGCCGACCGGTACCTGCGCGACCACGGCATCCGCGTGCGACAGCGGCTGGAGATCGACAGCCTCATGGCTGTCGCCGCGCTTGTGGGGCGAGGCCTCGGCGTGGCGCTGCTGCCCGATTGGGCGCCGATGTGGCGCGCCGGCATGAACATCGCGCGCGTGCCGTTGCCCGAGCGCGCGCCGGTGCGGCGCGTGGGACTCATCTGGGCGGCGCAGGGACCGCGCGCGGCGCTCGCGCAGGCGCTGCTGGCAGAGGCACAGGCCGTCTTCAGTTAGCTACGCGGCACCTTGCCGACCGTGTTCGGCGCGCGCAGGAAGTCGAAGTCCACGCCCTTGTCCGCCTGCGTCACCGTCTGCAGGAAGAGCTTCTTGTAGCCCCGGTCGGCCGTCGGCTCGACCACCACCGTTTCCTTCGCGCGGCGCGCGAGTTCGTCGTCGGACACCAGCAGCGAAATCTCGCGGTTCGCCACGCTGAGCCGGATGCGGTCGCCGCTCTGCACATAGGCCAGCGGCCCGCCGATGGCCGACTCCGGCGTGACGTGCAGCACGATGGTGCCGAAGGCGGTGCCGCTCATGCGGCCGTCGGAGATGCGCACGATGTCCTTCACGCCGGCCCGCGCGAGCTTGCGTGGAATGGGGATGTACCCGGCCTCGGGCATGCCCGGTGCGCCCTTGGGGCCGATGTTCTTGAGCACAAGGATGTCATCGGCCGTCACGTCGAGCGCATCGCTGTCGATGCGCGTCACCAGGTCTTCGGCGTTCTCGAACACCACGGCGCGGCCTTCGTGTTCCATGAGCTTCGGGTCCGCAGCCGACTGCTTGATGATCGCGCCGCCCGGCGCAAGGTTGCCCCACAGCACCGCGATCCCGCCCTGCGGATAGATCGGCTGGTTCGAGGACCGCACCACGTCCTGCCTGAACCCCGGGCCGGCGCTTTCGATTTCCTCGCCGAGCGTGCGGCCGGTGACCGTGAGCGCGTCCAGGTGCAGCAGTGGCTTGAGTTCGCGCAGCAGCGTGGCCATGCCGCCCGCGGCGTGGAAGTCTTCCATGTAGTGCTGGCCCGAGGGCTTCAGGTCGAGCAGCACCGGCGTCTCGCGGCCCATGCGGTCGAGCGCGTGCAGGTCGATGTCCAGCCCCATGCGCCCCGCGATGGCGGCCAGGTGCACGATGCCGTTGGTCGAGCCGCCGATGGCCAGCAGCACGCGCATCGCGTTCTCGAATGCGGCAGGGGTCAGCACCTTGTCGATGGTGAGCCGGTCGCGCGCGATCTGCACCGCCTGCGCGCCGGTCTGCTCGGCAATGCGGATGCGGTTGGCCGTCACCGCCGGTGGCGATGCGCCGCCCGGCATCGTCATGCCCAGCGCCTCGGCGATGCAGGCCATGGTGCTGGCCGTGCCCATCACCGAGCAGGTGCCCACGCTCGCCACGAGCTGGTTGTTGACGTCGGCGGTTTCCTCGATGTCGATCTCGCCCGCGCGGTACTTGCCCCAGTAGCGCCGGCAGTCGGTGCAGGCGCCCACGCGCTCGCCGCGATGGCTGCCGGTGAGCATCGAGCCGGTGATGAGCTGGATCGACGGCAGGCCGGCCGAAGCCGCACCCATCAGCTGCGCGGGCACGGTCTTGTCGCAGCCGCCGATGAGCACCACCGCGTCCATGGGTTGCGCGCGGACCATTTCCTCGGTGTCCATCGACATCAGGTTGCGCAGGTACATGCTGGTCGGCGCGGCGAAGCTCTCGTGCACCGAGATCGTCGGAAAGTCCATCGGCAGGCCGCCCGCGAGCATCACGCCGCGCTTGACCGCCTCGATGAGCTGCGGCGCGTTGCCGTGGCACGGGTTGTAGGCGCTGCCGGTGTTGGCGATGCCGACCACGGGACGGTCGAGCGCCGCATCGGTGTAGCCCGCGCCCTTGATGAAGGCCTTGCGCAGGAACAGCGAGAAGCCGCGGTCGCCGTAGCTGGTCAGGCCCTTGCGCATTCCGGCGTTGTTGTCAGGGGAGGTGTCGTCGGGCTCGAAGGGGGAATCGGACATGGGTGTTCGTGGGTTGTCTGTTATTCGTCGGACTTGATATTGGACTCGGCGATCACTTTTTTCCAGCGCGCCACCTCGTACTGGATCTGTTCGGCCGACTGCGCGGGAATCGGTGGGCTTTCATCTTGTGTCGTCTCCAGTTCGCTCTCGTGCGCAGTGTTGCCCGTGGGGCGTGTGCGTTGAAGCGGCTGGGGCAAGGACACAAGATAAAGATTCTTGCGTGTGCGGTAGAGGCTAGACGCCGGGCGCGCCCGCATCGCCGAGCGCCGCTTCGTACACCGCCAGGTCGGCTGGGGAGAAGCAGCAGAAGACGACCTCGCGCACGGACAGCGCTTCGTCCGCCGCGGCGCGCACCGTGGCAACGGCGGTCTTCGCGGCCAGTTCGATCGGATAGCCGTAGATGCCGGTGCTGATGCTCGGGAAGGCGATGCTTTGCGCCGCGTGCGCCTGTGCAATCGCCATCGCGCGGCGGTAGCAGGCCGCCAGCAGCGCGGGCTCGCCCGAAATGCCGCCGCGCCACACCGGCCCGACCGTGTGAATGATGAATCTGGCCGGCAGCCGGTAGCCCTTGGTCAGCTTGGCGTCGCCCGTCTTGCAGCCGCCCAGCAACCGGCATTCGTGAACGAGGTCTGGCCCGGCCGCGCGATGGATCGCGCCATCCACGCCGCCGCCGCCGAGCAGCGAGGAGTTCGCGGCGTTGACGATGACGTCGACCTGCAGGGTGGTGATGTCGGCGCGCAGCGCGCGCAACGAGAGGCTCATGGTGTGGTGGTCACTCGCGTTGCGACACGGCAAGCGCATTGAGAAACGCGGTCGCCGCCTGGCGGTTCGAGCTTCCCGCACCTTTGGTCGTGACGGAAATGTGCACGTCGATCCAGGTGCCCGCGCGGATCAGATGGGCCCGGACGTGCGAGTTGGAAATGGCGGACGTCGGTTGTTCGTAGAACACGACGTCCCAGTCGCCCACCTTGTCGAACGAGACATCGGTCGGTGCCCGGAGGCCGATTTTTCTCCACTCGGCCTGATCGGTCTGCCAGGTGAATTCAAGGCCGTGGTACTGGGCGGCCGGCTCGAACCAGCCCGAGATGGTCAGGCCGCGCGTTGCGTCGGTGAAAAAGAAATACCTCGGGCTCTGCGTGGCGCCGCCCGCCTTCGGGTCGATCTGGCTGAGGCCGCGCGACGGAATCGCAAGGCTCAGCTTGCTGGCCGGCACGGTGAGCACATAGGCATCGCCCTGTCGAGCCACGGACAGGTAGGCGCTTTGCGGCTGTGCCATGGCCGCGGGCTGGAGCAGCAGCGCGATGACCGCGATCAGGAGCCGGCGAAGAATTCCCTGGGTGATCTGCATGTCGGTCGCTTGTGGTTGTGTCGGTGCGAGGCACGCATCCTAAATGCGGCGGCAGCCCGGGCCTCGCGGCATGTCGCAGTCGGGCAAACCCCGGTTACCACCTTTGTTTCAAATCCTTACGATCCGTTCGCCGGGCTTCTTCCGGTGGCCGAGCCCTTGCACTGGCGCGCAATTTGCACGGGACAGGTCTTCTCAACCCGAGGGAGAGTTCATGAAATGCTTCTTGCCGTGGCGCCTGGCGGGCGTCCTGCTGATGGCACTGGGTGGCGTTGTCGCGAGCGCGGCCGCCCAGGCCCAGGTGCTGCAATTGAAATGGGGCCACGTCTTCGAGCCCGGCAGCATCTTTCATCAGCAGGCGGAGCTGGCGGCGCGCAAGATCGGCGAGCAGTCCGAGGGCAAGATCAAGATCGAGGTGGTGCCCTCGTCCAAGCTGGGGCAGGAGGGCGACTTCGCCCTGATGCTCGCGAACGATTCCATGCAGATCGCCTACGTGGGGCAGGCGACGCTGGCGGATGTCTATCCGCCGCTGCGGCTGGGCAGCTATCCCTTCGCCTTCAAGGACCTCGCCCACATGCGCAAGTACCTCGCGAGCCCGCTGCTCGCGGAGCTGATGAAGGGCTACGACGAGAAAAGCGGCAACCGCATGATCGCCTCGGTGTACTACGGCGCGCGGCAGGTCACGTCGAGCAAGCCGTTGCAGAAGCCCGAGGACTTCCGCGACCTGCGCCTGTACGTGCCCGATGCCTCGGCCTACCAGCTCTTCGCCACCGCGCTGGATGCCAAGCCGATCACGCTGCCTTTCATGAGCCTGTACAGCTCGCTCAAGAAGGGCGAGGTCGAGGCGCAGGAGAACCCGCTCGGCACGGTGAAGGACAAGCGCCTCTACGAGGTGCAGAAATACGTGCAGCTGACCGGGCACATCTACGACACGCTGGGCATCGTCATCGGCAAGGCCGCATGGGCGAAGTTGACGCCGCCGCAGCAGGCGATGGTCGAGAAGACGCTGGTGGAAACCGCCAAGTGGACCAACGTCGGCGTGATCGCCGGCGAGCTCGAAGACGAGCAGTTCCTGCGCGGCAAGGGCATGACCGTCTCGCCGGTCAACAGGCAGGCGTTCCTCGAACGCATCGCCAAGCGCTCGACGCCCGAGCAGTTCGGCGCGCGGCCGGGCGACTACGCGAAGCTGCAGGCGCTGGGCTCAGGCGCGAACTGATCGATCTTCTCTGCTCAACGATTTCCGAACGCGTTGACGTGCACCTCGACGAGGTCCACGAACTCGGGCAGTTCCAGCAGGAACTCGGGGTCACGCGCCAGGGGCGCCACGCGCAGCGGATCGCCGCGCGTGGCGTGCATCGCCTGCATCTCGTCGATCGAGCGCCAGAACGACACGGTGCGGAATTCCGCCACGTTGCCGTTCAGCTTGCGGAAGTACTGCACGCCGAGGCAGTCGGGCTTCTTCGCGATCTCCGCGATGCCGTGCTCGACGCTGTAGCGCAGGTATTCGTCCGCCCGTGCGATGGGGGTGCGGCCTTCCCAGATGCGCCCGATGAGCGGGGTGGACAGGAGCTTGCATTCGACGGCCATGAGGTCTCCTTTCGATGTGCCGGTGAACATCGTTGGAAAGCTGGACCGTTTGCAGCGGTTGGCGCGTAGGAGCCGGCCAACGCCGGCTGCAAGTCAAGCCCGGCGTCAGGCGTCGAATGCGGGCAGCAGCGTGCGCGAGAGATCGGCAACCAGCGCTTCGCGCTGCGGCGAAGGGCGCCAGAAGCTGCGGGTCGCGATGCCGGTCGATTCCCACTCGGGGTGGTTGCGCGCGGCCTGCGCACCGCGCACCGCAGCGGCTGCGGCGCGCGTGGGCGCATCGCCGTCCTTGGGCGTGTCGGCGGCGATGCGCTGCGTCGCTGCGTGGCCGCGCTGCTCCAGCGCCTGGGTGAGCTTGAGCTGCCAGGCAACCAGCGTGAAGAGCACGCCGTCTTCCACGGTCACTTCATGCACGTCGCGCAGCTTGTTGGCGATCTTGCGGCCCAGCGGCCCCCAGCCCTGCGACACCGCGCCGCCGATGGCGCCGCCCAATGCCGCGCCCGCGCCGAGCGAGATGCCCGCCACGGCGAGGTCGGCCACCACGCCCACGGCAGCGCCGATGACGGCGCCCTTGCCGAGACGCAGGCCCGCGTCCTTCATCGCTTCGGGGCTGAAGAAATCGAGCGTCCAGCGGCCTTCGACGATCGGCAGCGGCGCCTCGCCGGCATCGCCCTGGCGAAAGCCGTACAGCGCCAGCAGGTCGTCGGTGCAGCGCTGGGCCTTGTCGAACACGGTCTTGCGAAGGGCTGTGACGAGCGCTTCGCGCCGCGCCGCGTCGGCGAATTCGGTGGCCGACACGGTACGGCGGATGGCGGCCGCATCGACCAGCAATCCGGCGATGCGCGCGCAGGCGGACTGGCGGCGCTGCGCGGCCTCGGTGTCGAGGAAATCGGCCACGCCCCGCAGCTGGTCCCGCCGGTCGCGCAGCAGCGTGGCAAGGTCGTCGTACAGGTCGCGCTCGGCGCCGACGAAAGGCGCGGCCGCATCGAAACGCACCTGCACATGCAGGCCGTAGGCCGAGAGCAGTTCTTTCCATGCCGGCTCGCGGCTGGCTGCATCGCGCACGAAGTTCAGCACCGGCAGCACAGGACGCGCGCAGGAGTTGAGCAGCTCGATCTCGTCGCGGAACTTCGGCAGCACCGGCTCGCGCACGTCGATGACGAGAAAGGCCGCGTCGATATCGAGCATGGTGCGCAGCACCTTGGCTTCCTGCTCGAACACGCCGTGCGCCTCGGGCCCCTGCAGGAACTGGCGGATGCGCTCGGGCGGCGTGGCCCCCGCATCGAAGCCCGCGAGATGCTCGCGCAGCGCCACCGCGTCTTCCAGGCCCGGCGTGTCGAAGAAGCGCACCGCCGCCTCGCCGTTCACATCGAGATCTACCGATTCGACATGGCGGGTGGTGCCAGGGCGCTGCGACACCTCGCCGAACCCGACGCGCCGCGTGAGCGTGCGCAGCAGCGAGGTCTTGCCCGCGTTGGTGTGGCCGACGACGGCGATGCGGATGGCTTCTTGCGTCATGTGGCGACCAGTCCTTGCAAGGCGGTGTCGAGACTGTCGCTGGCCGCGATGCGTTCGAGGCCCGTGTCGCGCAGCCAGTCGATCCAGCGGGTGGCCGCGCCATCGCTGGATGCATCGGCAAGCCAGAGCCGGCATTCGCCGCAATGTGCGAGTACTTCGCGGAGGAACCGTTCGGTGCCGCGGTCGGGGCTCGATGCGGCGTGGCACACCAGCAGCACGGCGCGCGGGCGGGCCTGCGCCAACTGGTCGAGCAGCGCGCGGCGGGCGGGGGCGCTCCCGTCGATACGCAGCACTTGTGTGGCATCGGCGGGCAGGCCGGCGGGTGGCCACGGCACGTCGGGCGGCAGCTCGAAGCCGATGACGAAGAGCGCGTCCCGCAGTTCGGAGGGCGCCAGCCGGGCGGGCGCGGCGCCGCGTGTGCGCCCCGGGTCCGCATCGACGATGGCGGCCGGCGCCAGCGCGGCGAAGCGCGTCAGCAGCTTGCGGTAGTAGGGCGCGCTCCAGTCGGGCTGCAGCGCCTTGCGGCGGGCACGCCAGATGGCGGTGCTCAGCAACACCAGCGCCAGGCGCGGCAGCAGCCCGTAGACCACGATGCAGCCGGTCAGCCACATCGCCCAGGTGCGTTGGCCTGCGGCGCCCGGCGTGGTCGAGAGAACCGTGGCCGCGTCCGGCACCGGAAAGCCGAGCTGCGAAGGCGCCCAGCCCAGCACCTGCACCGCGCGCACGAAGAAGGCCGGATCGAGGATCGTCGTCTCCCAGCTCAACGTGTAGCTGCGAAAGGCCAGCGCGAACAGCATCGCGGCCAGCACCACGGCGAACGACAGCGACCAGATGCCATGGCTCACGAGCCCGAAGGCCCAGGGCAGCAAGCGGGCGCGGGTCAGCAGCCCGGTGGTCGCGCGCATCAGCAGCGGCGCCTGGCCGCGCTTGCCGCCCGCCACGCGCGCGGTGAGCGACATCCAGATCCAGCCGAGCGACGCGGTACCGAACGACCCCGCCGGCAGCCACAGGCCAATCAGCCACAGCAGCAGCGTGAGCGCATGCAGGCCCAGCAAGCTGACGAGCGCGACGATCACGTTGATGTGCCGCTCGCCACCGCCCACCACATTGCCCGCGAGGCCCAGCCCCGCAACGACGATCAGCGCCACCAGCGCGAGCAGCACCCAGGGCGCCCATTGGCGGGCGCGTGTCATTTCAGATTGAAGCCCGATGCGTTCGCCCAGGTGCAGGGCGCGTTCGGTGATGCGGGCATGGCCGTCGTTCGCACGCGAAGCGGCGGTGCGCAGGGCCTGCACGTCGTCGAGCGGACCGGTCTCTTCGGTCCATCGGATCGCCTCGGTGATCACCGCATCCGGAAAGGCAGGTTCGCGCAACGCGGTGTCGGTCAACAGGGTCCCTTCGCTGGTCGTGCCCTGCGGAGTGCCGGGGCGCCGGAATTATGCCCGGCGCCTTGCGGGCGCCCACGAGAAACGGGGCCGCGTACGGCCCCGTTCTCGAAGGGATGTCGGATCGAAAAGCGCGATGCGTTCTCAGCGAAGGCCGAAGAACGACAACACGGCCACAACGACCACGACCAGACCGACGATATAGATGATGGAATTCACGCGAGGACTCCTCGTTGATTGGGACGAATCAAGGATGAGACTTCAGTGGCGTGGGTGATGTCGGCGAGGGGCGGCCAGTGCTGTAGGACTTGCGAAGCGCTGATTGATGCACCCTTGGCGCTGCGCTCATGACAAATCCCCGCTTTGCGCGCCTTTGTCAGCGCACACCGCAGGATGTGACCATTGTTTGCAATGCGCCACCCGCATCCACGCAAGACTCTGGCCCTTCCAGAAAGGCCCAGCCATGCGACCTGCCGAGCAGTCTTCCTTCACCGGCGCCCATCCTGCGCATCCCGGCGCCCGTTCACTCCGTCCGGCCGATGCACCGGCCGCGCATCCCAACGCGCAACTGCTCCCCACGCTGTTCGACCGCCTGCGCGACGAAGCCCCGAGCCGCACCAGCGAACTGCCCTCCGAGTACGCCGTGACGCCCGCGCAGATGCGCGGCATCGTGCAGCGCGATCTGGCCTACCTTCTCAACACCACCAACGCCGAAGACCTGATCGACCGCGCCCACCATGCCGATGCGGCGTCCTCGACCATCAACTTCGGCGTGCCGCCGCTGGCGGGCAGCTACTTGTCGGAGCGCCGGTGGGCCGACATCGAACGCATCATCCGCCGCGCCATCCAGGACTACGAGCCGCGGCTGATTCCCGAGACGGTGACGGTCGTGCCGCTGATGAAGGAGGGCGGCGCGGCCGGCGAATACAACGTGCTGCTGTTCGAGATTCGCGCACTGATCCATCTGCAGCCCTACCCGCTGGCATTCACCGTGCAGAGCGCGGTCGATCTGGAGACCAACCGCATGCGCGTGATCTCTTCATCGCGCTGACCTTTCATCACGACAAACAACTTCACTCAGGGAAATCACACCGCCATGGACCCGCAGCTTCTCGACTACTACAACAAGGAACTGGTCTACATGCGCGAGGCCGCGAGCGAGTTCGCCGCTTCGCACCCGAAGATCGCGCGGCGCCTCGGCATGCACGGCATCGAGGTGGCCGATCCGTATGTGGAGCGGCTCATCGAGTCGTTCAGCTTTCTCTCGGCGCGCATGCAGATCAAGCTCGACGCGGAGTTTCCGCGCTTCACCCAGCGGCTGCTCGAAGTGCTGTACCCCAACTACCTGAGCCCCACGCCGTCGATGGCGGTGGCGCAGTTGCACCCGAGCGTGAAGGAGGGCGACTTCACCCGCGGCTTCGTGGTGCCGCGCGGCACGGCCTTTCATGCCCGGGTGCCGGCTGGCGAGGAAACGCCGTGCGAATTCCGCTCGAGCCAGGACGTGACGCTGTGGCCCATCGAGATCGTCGATGCCAAGCTCACCGGCGCGCCGCCCGACATTCCTGCGCTCGAGCGCTACCTGCCGCCGCATGCGCAGGTGTCGGGCGCGCTTCGCCTGCGGCTGCGCACCGTGGGCGAAATGGGCTTCGGCGCGCTGGTCGGGCTCGACCGGCTGCCCATCTACCTGCGCGGCAACGAGCATGTGGCCTCGCATCTGTTCGA